>JAGBGE010000018.1 GCA_017936125.1 Clostridia bacterium | reverse complement strand
CCCTGCTTCCGCAAGGAGAAGGGCGCTCACGGCATCGAGGAGAGAGGCGTTTATCGAATCCACCAGTTCGAGAAGCAGGAGATGATTGTTGTCTGCAAGCCCGAGGATTCGCCTATGTGGTTTGACAAGCTCTGGAAGAACACCGTTGATATGTTCCGCACCCTTGATATTCCCGTAAGAACTCTCGAGTGCTGCTCGGGTGACCTTGCGGACCTCAAGGTTAAGTCGGTTGACGTCGAGGCTTGGTCTCCCAGACAGCAGAAGTACTTTGAGGTAGGCTCTTGCTCCAACCTCGGTGACGCGCAGGCTCGCCGTCTTAAGATTCGTGTTAAGGGCGAGAGCGGTACTTACCTTGCTCACACTCTTAACAACACCGTTGTTGCTCCCCCCAGAATGCTTATCGCATTCCTTGAGAACAACCTCAACGCCGATGGCAGCGTGAATATTCCCGTAGCCCTTCGTCCTTATATGGGCGGTGTCGAGAAGCTTATTCCCAAGAACTAAGATGAAGAAGGTAGTAATTTTAGTAGGCCCCTCCGCGGTTGGCAAGACCACCGTGGGCCACGCAATGCTCAAGGCGAATCCCGGCTACGAGCTTGTCCGCTCGGTAACGACGAGAGAGATGCGCGACGATTCCTTCGGCAACGAGTATATATACATCAGCCGCGAGGAGTTTGAGCATCACATCAAGACAGGCGGAGTGCTTGAGTACACCGAGTATGCAGGACACCTTTACGGTACTCCGAGATGGGAGATAGACAGAATCACTAGCGAGGGAAAGGTTCCACTTTTGATCCTTGATCTCAACGGTGCGAATTCGCTTTACAAGGCTGATGGTATATCACCCTGTACCGTGTATCTCTACGATGATCTCGACGTGATGGAGAAGCGCCTTCGCGCCCGTTATATCAGTGATAATACGAGCGCCGAGGATCAGCGCCGTTACGACTCGCGTACCAGGCAGAATATTCTCGATTATTCGAGAATGAATGAGTATGAATCATTCATTTACCGCTTCGTAAAAAACGCCGATACGGTTGAGGAATGCGCGGAAAATATTTTTGCCGTTTATGCGAATTTTGCAAAAGGCGCGGCAAAAAACGAGGCAGAAACAAAATCAATCGCAAATGCGCTTGTAGCAGCTGCGGCTGATAAAATCTAAATAAAGCGCTAAAGAAACGCAAAAACACGGTCTACCGCACGAAGCAACGTGGGTGGACCGTGTTTTTAATTATGGATTACAGGTCTTGCAGGGCGAGTAGCCGTTCATAATAAGCTCGTCCTTTGAAAGATCTGTATAGAGTCTATTCTCCGGGTTCATTTCCGTGGCATATCTGCATTCAGGCTCGTGGAATTTTCCGCTTCCGATATTTATGACGTAGGAAGCATCCTCAGGACTGATTCCGTTATCTATCGTTTCATCGTCTTTTTCGTTATACAGCTCGCTTTCCTCGGGGCAGCAAAGAGCGCAGAAGGAAAATCCCTTCTCAATAAGAAGTGTAGCATCACCGTCGTAGGTCTTTTTGTAAAGCTCGTCTATCGCCACTGCGTGATAGCAGCTCTCGCGGTGCAGAGTTTTAGAGCTGGTGCTATATACGAATATAGGATTAGTTGTTTCCGGTTCGGGGTTAGGTGTATCGTCGGTTACGTCCTCTGTGCCGTCCTTATGTACGAAATCTTCCTTCTCATCCTTCCCGCAGGAAAATAATGAGAGTAAAATTGAAAGCAAGAGCAGCAGTGCAACAATTCTATGGTAAATCACGATGTTCTCCTAAAATACTAATAACTATGGATTTATTATAACTATTTTGTTTTATTTTGTCAATAGCCTATGAAAAAAGGTGAAAAAACAAGAGCTGAAATGCCTTGACAAGCAGAGAGAAAGTTGATAAAATATATAGAGAAAACAGAAGGACAGTAAAGCTATGGAAAAAAAGGAATTAAGAATAGATTTTTCTAAAAAATGCGGAAAAATAAAGCCGATGCACGGCATCAACGGCGGTCCTCGCTCGGGTGGATACTCTCTGCCTTTCGACTTCTCCGACGAGTTTTTGGAGATGGGAACACCCGTTGTTCGCACGGTAGGCTCGGTGGGCGAGTATGGGCATAATCAGTACGTGAATATTCACGCGATTTTTCCCGACTTCGACGCTGATGAAACACTCGAGGAATCATATAACTTTTTGCCCACGGACCTATATCTTCAGACTATCCGTGAGGTAGGGGCAGAAATCTTCTACCGTCTTGGCGAGTGCGCCGAGCCTTACGCGAGGAAGCTCTATGCGAAATCTCCTCGAGATATGGAGAAATGGGCGAGAATTTGCGAGCATATAATAATGCATTACAACGAGGGCTGGGCGAACGGCTTTAAGCTCGGAATAAAATACTTTGAAATCTGGTCCTCACCAGACTCTCCCGAGGGATTTTCGGGTGATATGCGAGAGTATTTCGAGCTCTATCGCGTGACCGCCAATTATTTGCGCGAGCGCTTCCCGAAGATTAAAATAGGCGCGTACGGCGCGCGCGGCTTCTATGCGCTCAACCGACTTGATGCGAGCGAGGAAATGAAGAGCTACATACCGTTTATGCAGCGCTTTTTCGCCTATATTACTGCCGAAGCAACTGCGGCACCTCTCGATTTCTTTACCTGGGCATGCTACACCGCGAACCCCGATGAAATTGCTACCCACAGCCAATACGCGCGAAATTATCTCGACATCGCAGGTCTGCGTCGCACGCGCAGCATCATCTGCGAATATAACACGCTAGACAGAGGCGGCACGCCTCCCGCGCTTCGTGAAAGCACGGCGTCAGAGCTGGGAGTGGCACTTATTTTAGGGCAGAAGAACTCTGCCGATATGATGATGTACTCGACTGCCGATGCCTATTCGAGAGCCAACGCGCTCTTTTCAATGGATGATCACACGAGCGCTCACCGTTATGCCGCGTTTCAGGTTATGTGCGCGTATTCGCGGCTCTATAAGCTCGGTACGCAGGTGGATACGGGTGACGACACTCGTAAGGAGCTGTATGCTCTCGGCGCGACGGATGGCAATACCGCGGAGCTGCTTCTTGTGACCAGGAGATTTGAGGGCAAGCTTGAGCTTGTTCTCCAGGGCGCTGCCTTCGAGTTTTGCCGCATATCGAGGATAGTTCCCGGTGGCACCAGAGGCAAGGGAACTGTATATCGCTCGAAGGATATTTCAATCGCCGCGGGCAGAGCTCTATTACCCCTGAAGCCCGGCGAAATATACAGCGTATCATTTTTCTGATTTTATTATCGCTTCGTTTTAATTAAATGTTTAGGCAGAGCTTCCTAAAATGGTTGCTCTGCCTTTTTTATTTTTACTTTTCCACTTTTGCTTTTCTTCTCTTAAATATAATCGCGAGCGTTATAATTATTGCAATTAACGCAAGTCCGCCAATGGATATTAGCAGAATAGGGAGCAGCCTTACCGAGCTGCCGACAATGATTATTTCAACGCAATTTCCGTTAGCATCGAAGGTCAGATAGCTGCCTAGCTCGCTTACCTCTGTCTCGAGCGGTGTGCCGTTTTGCACCAGGTAAACCTTGCATCCCTTGGCGCTAGGTAGGAAGTGAATGTTGTGCGACTCGTTATCATCGCTTGGGATATTCACTTTCCAGCATTCCAGCACGTCGTAGTCGAGGAAAAGCGTGTCCTTTAGCCAGGACGAGTCTAAGCTGTCATAGCTTTCTGCCGAAAGCTCGTCGACTTCGGTGAACTCGCCTTCGACGAGGAAGATATGCTTTCCGTCGCGCTCGTCATCACTACCGATAGCCGTGACGTACGACTTATATATAACGCTTACCTTGGTGTCGAAAATGAGATTTTCAAGCGATACACTCTCCCAGTATCCGTAATGACCGTCCTTTTCGGGAATTTCGGGGAACACCGACTCGTCGAACGACTCACCGTAGCCGAAATCGACAGACCTGATAACCTCTCCGTCTGCGATAAAGTCGAGAGTGAAGCGGGAGAATGCGTCGGGAATGCTTCTTTTCTTTACAAGATCCTCATAGGAAAGAGGCTCCGCCTTGCCCTGATAGCTCACGCGGTCAATACCCGCGAGAGTGTCGGATACGAAGTAGTTGCCCGAGAATTCGCCTGCGTTAGCGCCTGCGATTCCGCCTGCGTACTGCTTATACGCGAGAATTTTCACCATAGAGTAGCAGTCCTTCACCAGACTCGAGTCACCCGAGAGGTCCTCGCTGACACCGGAGCCGACGATACCGCCGACATATTTACCGCCCGAGAGAGAGCCCTTGGCGAAGCAAGCGGAAATTCTGCCTGCGCTTATACCGGCAATTCCGCCAATATAGCCCCCCGCTTCGCTGGAAATATCAGCGTAGCTTTCGGAGAGGTAGACCGTACCGAAATCCATCTTGCCGACCACACCGCCGACAGAATCGCGCTTTGCGGTGACGTCGCCATTGTTTATGCATTCGTGAATAACCGCCTTGAGCTGATATTGCTTCTTCTGCGTAATAGATAGCTCACCCGACATATCGTCCTCGGGGTCGAGCGCGTATTCGAGCCCCATAGCGCCGCTTATACCGCCGACGTTAATATCGCCGTAAACGCTGCCGCTATTGTGTGAAGCGAAGATTTTACCGTTCGTTATACTCTCAATTTCATCCTCGCTTACGTCGTTATCGAGCGAGGGAAGCTCGTTAAGACCGTAAATCATACTGAATATATTGTTATATATGTTTGAGAACGAGTCGTTCATTTTTCTTACCGTATCGGTAATATCTCCGCCGATAACCGTAAGCTCTGCATTCAGTCCCGACATTTCCGTTTCCAGATCCGACATTGCGAAGAAGAGCTTGTTTGCATTCAGCTTTATGCTTCTGCTCGGCAGGGGAATTTGCACGGGGTTGACTCCGTCAAGATAATCAACGAGCGAGTTGACAGCAGTGAGCATCTCGGTTATTTTATCCGAAGCGCCGGAGAGCTTCGATATTGCCGTTTTCGCGTGACCTACCGTGACGTCGAGCGCATCAGAAAGTCCCTCGAGATCCTCGATAGTATCAGAGAGATAAATCAAGGTATCTTCAATATGCTCTGCGGCATTTGCCGTTTCGCCGAGTCCGTCGCCGATGAGCGTAAGACCGTCGCCGATTTTTGTAAAATCAAGAGAGGCGTTATTCGTGACCGCCTCGACGCCCGAGGTGACCTTTGAGATACCGTCGGACATAGCGCTGAATGCGCTCGAGAGCTCGGCGAAGCCGTTAGAAATCTTATCACCCGTCAGCTCTCCGCTTTGAAGCGCATCGGATATATCCGACATCGCGCCAGAGAGTGTTCCGAGCGCCGATGATAGCTCCGTCAGTCCGGACGTTATATCGGTGAGTGCCGCGGTAACTGCCGCCTCGTCATTGATAACGACCGCTTCGGATAGAGCTTTAATGCCGTCTTGTATATTCTGCACGCCGCTTGCGATATTACCCGCTGCGAGAGCTGCCGCATCTATCGCGAGCTGCATATCCGCGAGCGCATCCTTGCCGAAGCTCGACACTTCATCGAGCGATTCGATAGCAGCCTCGAGGCTCTCAAGAGATGCGAAAACGCTCTCGCTTATCTCGAGTAACGGAGCGGTTACGTCAGAAATCTGCGAAACCACCTCACTGAGTATATTACTCGTGCGATTAACCGTGTATATCAGATCATCGGCATAGTAGCCAAGCGACGTGAAGAGTCCGTCAAGCGCATTACCTGCGTCGCCGAGAAGTCCGATAATTTTGTCGATTCTTTCCGATAGCGCGGGCATCTGCTCGTCTGCGGAGCTTGCCGCATCGTTGATGAGCATACTCATAGAGTCGAGCTCTGCTTTGAGAGATGCGAGTAGATCCTCGGATAGATTATAGCTGATATATGGCTCCATCTGTCCGACGATACCGCCGACGTCCTTGCGGCCGTAAACGTTGCCGCTGTTTTTGCTGCTTGCGAGATGTCCCGAGCTTCTGCCGGCAATACCTCCTACGTTATAGCCGATATGCTTGTAGCCGACCTCACCGCTATTTTCACAGCCAATAATAATTCCCGTAGAATATCCTGCGATACCGCCCGTGTCGCTCACCGTGCCACCGCTCAGAGAAGGGAGCTTGGATATGTCGAGCGTCAGGGAAACGTTAAGCTCATCGAGCGTCAGCTCGGGCGTTACGCTTATGGTATTTACCTTTGCCTTGTTTAATGATGAGGATATGAGTCCCTCGTTGCTTCCTGCGATACCGCCTGTGCGGCTGTCGCCTATAATTTCGCCAAATGCACAGGAATCCTTTACCGTACCGACCGTGCGATTGATGCCGACGATACCGCCGACGTCACTCTTGCCGATAACCGTGCCCGTAAATACGCATGCGCTCACAGTACCCGAATTGTCACCGACGATACCGCCGACGAAGCTACCTTCGCCCTCTGGAGTGACAGCACCCTCAACCTTTAGGTTAGTGATGACACCGCCCTCAGAGAGCGTCGAGAAAAGTCCTGCCGGAGAGTATGCGTTGCTAATACTAACGCCGCTTATCGTGTATCCCTTACCGTCGAAAGTGCCGCTGAAGCTTGGAATAGGAGAAAAATTCTCTCCCTCCAGTGAAATATCAGCTGAAAGCGCAAAGCTTTTACCCTTTGACCAAGCGTCAAATGAGCATTTTTCCGCAAAATCGAGAAATTCTCGCGCGCTGCCGATATAAATAATTTGCTCGTCGGCATAGCTTACTATCGGGAGGAGCGCCGTGAATAGAACAGACAGTAGAACGGAGAGGGAAAGCAGAATGCCAAATATTTTATTTTTCATATCAGTCGTCCTCCTTTTTCTCGTTAACCTCGCCTGAAAGCAAGGTCAGATTCACGTCGCCGTCCAGTACTGCGTCAATTACACCGTCGATAGTACCGTTGAAGTCGCCCGTAACCCGTCCCGAAACCTTCACCTTTGAGTTCTTGATTTCGGTGGCGTTTTTCTTTTTAATAAAGCTGAGTTTCGTTTTCTCGACTATCTTATCACCGACAAGCAGGAGCTGCGGCAGTACGAATAGAACGAGAATAACAGAAACTATCGTTCCTCTGCCAAGGTTGAGTCCCATGCTGGAAATCGTAGCCTCGGATGACATATATCCGATAAGCAGACCGCTTATCGCGAGTATCGAGCCTGATGTGATTACCGTCGGGAATGCGAAATTCATTGTTTCAATGATAGCGTCTCTCGGCGATTTTTCGTGCTTAAGCTCGTTGAATCTTGTCGCAATTACTATTGCGTAGTCGATATTCGCGCCCATCTGTATTGCCGAGATTATCAGATAGCCGAGGAAGAATAGCGGTGTTTCCATAAGGGCGGGGATAGAGAAGTTTATCCAAATAGCGCCCTGAATTACGATTATCAGAAGAACCGAAAGTCCCACGGACTTAAATGTGAAGAGAAGAACGAGAAGAACTATGCCGATAGAGAGTCCTGTTACAACGATATTATCAAGCTCAAAGGATTTTTTGAAATCCTCTGCGCTAGTCGAGTTGCCGAGCAGATATATATTGCCGTCATCGTAGTATTTCTTTGCAGTCTCTCTTATTTTGCCGAGGAATTCATATGTTTCGTCGCTATCCTCGGGAAGATTTATATATATTACCATACGGTCGTAATTCTCGCCTATCATCTGGTTCTTCGCAGTCATCATCAGCTCCTTTGCCTCAGAGAGCATATCTGCCTGCTCACCCTCAAGGCTCACAAGACCCGCGTCAATCTGCTCAGTGACGAATAGGAACATATCAATCAGCGGAACACCGTAGGTGGAGAGGTTGTTTATTATCGTGCCGTACTCCTCGTTTTCGGCAGCGTAAGCCGCGTATATCAGCCCTGCCAGCTCGTAGTCCAGACCTGCCAGCTCGGAGAATTCTCTCGGGTTGAGCTTATCTGCGAGCGTATAGCCGTCGATAGCCTCGACGTTGGCTAGTCCCATAGTCGATGCCACCTCGTCGAAGCTCTCCAGCTCCTCGAGAAGCGCCTTTTCCTTTTCGAAGTCGCCCGAGGGGACGAGAAGCGCGAGCATATTAGTCGAACCAAAGTTATCGCTTATCATTTTCTTAGCGAGCGTCTGCTCGTTGAGCTTCGCTGCCTCCTGGCTCATATAGCCGTAAGCGAAGGGGCAGGTGCTTGAAACTATTATAGCAGCGATAATCAGAACGATGAATAGCGGTGCGACAACCTTTCTTGATTTATACGCAAACTTTCCGATAAATGAAACGTCGGGAATAAGGCTTCGGTGCTCGGTCTTGAGCATCAGCTTGCCGAATACCATAAGCATTCCGGGCATAAAGATGAATACCGAGAGCATAGCGAAGAATATCGCCTTGATAAGACACATAGCCATATCGGGTCCGAGCTTGAACTGCATGAAGAGCATCGCTACCATACCGCCGATAGTGGTGAGTGAGCTGCCCGCAACCTCGGGAATAGACTTTGAGAGTGCCGTGATAACCGCCTCACGCAAGGGGAGTCTTGTGCTTTCTTCCTTGTATCTGTTAATCAGTATAACAGCGTAGTCGAGTGACAGAGCAAGCTGGAGAAGACTCGTCACCGAGTTCGATACGAATGATATTTTACCGAATATGAAGTTAGTTCCCATATTCAGTATCATAGCTACGAGGAAGGTCAATAGGATTACAGGGACTTCCATCAAGGTCTTTGACGTCAGTATAAGCATCACGAGAATAATCACCGATGCCACCGCGAGAATCAGCATAACCTCCTGGTCGAGAATATCTCCTATCGGGTTGCCGATATCCGAGGTAACGTAGACGTCGTAGCCTGCAAGCTCGCTCTTGACCAGCTCTAGCGTTTCTACGCAAGCAGGTGATGACTGTGCGTCCTTAAAGATGAGCGAATAGTAGGCAGAAACATTGTTATAGTGCGCCTTACTGTCGTCAAAATCAACCATCTGCACGCCGTCAATAGCGAGTATTTTGTCGTAGATGTCCCGCGCCTCGCTTAGCGTTACGTTAGCGACCATTACCTGTGCAGAGCCTGGCATAACAAACTCGGAGTTCATTATTTCAAGTCCCTCGCGCGACTCAGAATTGTCGGGCAGAAATGCGATAAGATCGTTTTCAACCTGTGTCCAACCGACAGATATAGCAGAAAAAACAATTCCAATGATAATAATTATAAAGATAAGTCCGCGCCTGTCTACAACGCATTCTGACATTCGGTATAAAAGACTTTTTTTATCCTTCATATCAATATCTCCTTACCAAAACTTGACATTTTTACAATTTAATATTATAATATAACCGCACAAAACACAACGACTAATTTTAACTAAAAATATAATTTTGGACTCTGCGACCAAAATAGTCCAAAAAAGGAGAAAAATGAAGAAGGAATATCGCAACTCAACGAGAACGAAAAAGATGATACGCAAGGCGTTTGCCGAGCTGATAGGCGAGAAGAAAATGATATCGAATATCAGCATTGCCGAGCTTGCCGAGCGCGCCGATATTGCGAAGAGCACCTTTTATAATCACTATGAGGACATCTACGCCGTAGCTGACGAGATGTTCCGCGAGCTTACAGACAGTCTGAACGCGGCAATTGATGCTATGGAGTCGGATTCCGCAGGCGATTACCGTCTTTATCTGGAGAAAATTTTTGACTTTATAGAGGAAAACGTGCATCTATACCGCCAGGTAATCAACTCACCCGATGCAGTATTTTTCGTTGATAAGGTCAAGCATATAATATCTAAGCGAGTCTTTTCCAACGGTCGATTTTTTACCGGCTCACAGCTTAAGCCCGTGCGCACCGTTCAGGTGCAGTTTCTCACCAACGCCTGCGTTGACACTATGGTAGACTACTTCCGCGGCAACATAGATATGCCATTCGACGAGCTAAAGCGCTTGGTATTTGAATTTCTTGATAAAATGATATAAAAAAAGTGGACTCATCGTCCACTTTTTTTATATTCACACCCCTGCGACAGCCCCTGCATTTGCATTTTGGTGACTATCGCCGAGATAATTTCGTGCTTTGATTTATTCCACTCGGGCGCGATAAGCATATCTCTCGGGCAGTCGCCCGTGAGCCTATGTACAACCGTAGCAGGATGCAGGTGGGTGAGTATGTATACCGCTGCGTCTACGTATTCCGTCATACTCGGGGGAGTGTATTCACCTTTTTCGTACATATCCGCAAGGCGCGTGCCCTGCATTACGTATATCGAGTGTATCTTGATGCCGAAAGGCTTGAACCGTGAGAGATATTCCACCGTTTCCTTTACGTCGGCAAGGCTCTCGCCCGGAAGTCCGACAATCAGATGCGTCACTACGGGTATCTCATAGCGTTCCAGTATTTCTACCGCTTTCTCGAATACCTCGCGCTTATATCCTCGGTTAATAACCTCTGCCGTTTTATCGTTTGCCGTCTGGAGCCCCAGCTCAACCCACACGTCGCACCTATCCTTGTATGACGCAATAAGCTCTGCCACGTTCTCGTCAATACAGTCGGGACGTGTGCCTATCGCCAGCACCCTGATGCGCTCGTCTATCAGAGCCGAGTCGTATCTTTCCTTAAGCACCTCTACGGGAGCATAAGTATTGGTGAAGTTCTGAAAATACGCGACGAACAAATCTCCTTCGTCAGCCTCGTTAAGCGCAGCCTCGACCTGCTCGCGTATAGAAGCCGTAGCATCAATATGCTCACCCGCGCCACGCTCACCGCAGTAGATGCAGCCGCCCTCGCCGCAAGTGCCGTCACGGTTAGGGCAGGAGAAGCCGCCGTCGATACATATCTTGCCGAGTCTTGCGCCGTATTTCGCTCTGAAATATCCGCTTAAATTGTTATATAGCATTAGAAAATACTCCTTTTTATTATCCATTTTATTTTATCATACGCAGAGCAAAAAATCAAGTAAAAATCAAAAAATGCACATAAATGTAAACAAAGATGCGCATAATTTAAGTGTATTACCAATAAAAGAGGTGCAAAATGGAAAAAGAAAACAAGAAAACTCCGACAACCAAGGATACCGAGAAGAAGAACGTCAGAAACTATCGCAAGGACGCGCCCGGCGCGGTATCGGGCATAAACACGCCCGACATTGAGCTTCCCGCCTACAACCCACCCGTGCCCAACCGCGCCTGGACCGCGATGCGCAAGGGACTTGACATCGACGAGCTATCCGAGGAGGAGAAGCGCAGTATGTATCTCGGCAGAGATAATTTCTTCTAAAAAACAGACGAGGCTGACGAAAATCGGCCTCGTTTTTATATTGACTTTTTCATTTCTTTGCTTTATAATACTTATATTACTAAAAGGAAGTAAAAATTATGATAAGAGAATTTTCGGCATCGCCAAAGCCGTCGAACAAAAAAGCTCGCATAGCAGCCTGCGTGTTGCTTTGCGTAGCGCTTTTCGTATTTTTCGTTTCTATGAGAATACCTCATTACAGAGGAGTGGTCAGCCTCTTTGCGACCGTGCTTCTTATTGCGGGAATTTTGATTTACACTAAATATATCTCGCCCATATATTATTATGATATAATGATGGATTCCGAGGGAACACCGCTATTCATAGTCCGTGCCATGAACGGCAAAAGGGAAACGACGCTCTGCCGCATCGGTCTTGCCGAGATTATGAAAATTGAGCGAGAGGAGAGAGAGGCTCGCCGCACGCACAAAACACCCAAGGGTTACGTGAAGTACGCGTATCTTCCTACTCTTGACCCCGACGTGACCTACCGACTTACCACCGCGAGTCGCTACGAGCACGCGGAGATAATTATTGAGGCAAGCGAGGATTTCGCAAATCTGCTTCGCACCTATTCTATCGAGGCTCGCGAAATGAGAACGGCTTATGAGGACAACTATTAAGAATAAAAATCTCGCCTATGTAAAGGCGAGATTTTTATTCTCTAACTAGCTTTTCTGCCGAGAACAGAGAGTTAAGCCCCCATATTGCAGGTATGGAGAGTAGCAGTATCCTTGCCGCCGGGTAATCATATAATGAGAGCATAACTATACCGAGAAGTGCGGTCAGCGAGAAATAATAAATCAGTTTACGTGTGGGAAGCAGGCGAAGTCCCACCTTTTTCATAAGCTTTATAGAGAGCCACGCGCCGACTGTCTGTGAAGCAAGCATAGCAGCTCCAGCGCCATTGAAGCTGAAACGCGGTATCAGCAGAAGATTTAATAAAATTCCCACCGCCACCGCAGACAGCGAGGAATATGAGGTATATCTACCGCGCTCACCGTGTATCAGAATGACCGTCGCAACCGAGCTTAAAAACGAGGGAAGCACCGATAGGGAAATCGGCAGAACGGCTGACAGAGCCTCGGAATATTCGGGCGGTGCGAGTATCCTGATTGCTTCCGGGGCTAGTGCGATTAGGAAAACCGTCGCCGCCGCAAGTCCTTTGAAAATAAGCTCGCATATTTCACCAATGCGCTCGCCCTCGCCCGCGTTCAGCCGTCTTATTATCCACGGCCCCAGTGCCGAGCCGAGAGCGCTGATTACGAACGATAGTCCTATGCCAACCGAATGTACCACCGAATACTTCGCAAGCGCTGCCGTACCGAGCATAGCGGTAAAAATCAGCTTGTCTGCCTGACCCGAGAGCGCGCTCGATATACTGTGCGGCAGTAGCGACAGCGACCCCGTGATGCTATATTTCACCATCTCACCGCTAATTCTGCCGTCATTGCGAGTAATTCTAAAAAATGCGTAAAGAGCCGAGACGATAGAAACTAAAAGCATAGAGTAAATTCTCACCTCTGCGCCACCGCCGCGTGTACTAAGAATCATAATTGCGATAGCAACGGAGAAGAATGATTGGGCAACGCTGATAAAAGCTACTTCCTTATATTCATAAACAAATCGCGCCATAGAGAGCCGTACGGCTACTGTTACATCGCATAACAGCTGTATTAAAATGAGCAGTACTAAATAGATGCTCAACCCTAAAAATGATGAAAACGCAAATAAAGGTATACAAATCAGAGCGGAGAAAATCAACGAAGCTACTAATACCGATTTAATCAGTGCGCCTTTTCTATCTCTATAAAGATCAAGCCCTCGGTATACCGAGCTGCCTGTGGTGAATGCCGACACTATAACCGACATAGCTCCAAGCAGGCTGACGTACAGTGTAAAAGCACCGTACGCCTCCTCGCTTTGCAGTCTTGTGAGGAAGGGTGTTGCTACAACTCCTATACCCTTGCACAAAACGCTTGTCCCGAGGTACCAGACAGATGCCCTTGCAGGCTTTTTCAAAACTCTGCTTTCCTTTGACTTTTCCAATCCTTCGCGACCTCGTTCCGAAATTTTTTGCTATATTTTTGTCAAAAAGCGGTGCTACGCTCGTTTTATACAGAGAAAAAATAACTTTTTTGCAAGAAAAATAAAAAAACTTGCATATCCTATTGATTTTTCAAATAGTTTGTGCTATATTATTTTATATCGAATTTATTTTTAGGAGATGGTTAGTATGTTTAAGTCCCAGTATCTCAACGATCTTATGGAAACAGTTATCAAGAGAAACCCCGGCGAGCCTGAGTTCCACCAGACAGTTCGCGAGGTTCTCGAGTCTATCGAGCCCGTTATCGAGCAGCGTCCCGAATATATCACAAGCGGCGTGCTTGAGAGAATGGTCGAGCCCGAGAGAATTATAAAGTTCCGCGTTCCGTGGATGACCGATGACGGCAAGGTTGTCGTCAACCGAGGCTTCCGTATTCAGTTCAATAGCGCGATCGGTCCTTACAAGGGCGGTCTCAGATTCCACCCCTCTGTAAACGAGAGCATTATCAAGTTCCTTGGCTTCGAGCAGACCTTCAAGAACTCTCTTACCAGTCTGCCTATGGGCGGCGGTAAGGGCGGCTCCGACTTCGACCCCAAGGGCAAGAGTGACGCGGAGGTTATGCGATTCTGCCAGAGCTTTATGACCGAGCTTTGCAAGTACATCGGTCCCGATACAGATGTTCCCGCGGG
>JAGBGE010000017.1 GCA_017936125.1 Clostridia bacterium | reverse complement strand
GGCTGGGGCGAGCTTTGGGGCATCGCCGACAGAACCGACTACGACCTTACCCAGCACGGCAACCATTCGGGCAAGGACCTCACCTTCTTTGATCAGGAAACTAACGAGCACTACGTTCCTTACGTTGTCGAGCCCTCGCTCGGCGCTGACAGAGTTGCGCTCGCATTCCTTGTTGACGCATACGACGAGGAGGAAATTTCCGAGGGTGACGTGCGTACTGTTCTTCATCTTCATCCCGCGCTTGCGCCCGTTAAGTGCGCGGTGCTTCCTCTCTCCAAGAAGCTCTCCGACAAGGCTCTTGAGCTTTACGACGAGCTTGCTAAGGAATTTAACGTTGACTTCGACGAGACCGGCTCTATCGGTAAGAGATATCGCCGTGAGGACGAGATTGGTACTCCCTTCTGCATCACCTACGACTTCGACACCGAGAACGACGGCTGTGTAACCGTTCGTGACAGAGATACAATGGAGCAGGTAAGAATTCCTCTTACCGAGGTTAAATCTTACATTTCTGAAAGAATCAAGTTTTAATTAAAAACAAAGGGCGTTTCCATTTGGCAACGCCCTAATTTAAAGGATAAATTATGGAAAAAATCAGGAAAATTGCATCTTTCACGGTTGACCACGACCTCTTGACAGAGGGCATCTACGTCTCACGCATCGACGGTGACGTCACAACCTACGACCTGCGCACCAGAGTTCCCAACGCAGGTGACTATATGGACAACCTTACTATGCATTCGCTCGAGCATATGTTCGCGACCTACGTTCGCGCAAGCATAATTGCCGACAGAGTTATTTATTTCGGCCCTATGGGCTGTCAGACGGGATTTTATCTCCTCATTCGTGATGCCGATAACTCGGTAGTGCTCTCTGTCGTCAAGGATACCTTGAAGAAGATTATCGAGCACGACGGCGAGATGTTCGGCGCGGTGCGCCGTGAGTGCGGAAACTATAAGAATTTAGACCTCGCCGCCGCAAAGCGCGAGGCAGAGAAGTACCTAGCCGCGCTCAACTCGCGTGAGCAGGACTTCAAGTACAAGGGAGAAAAGATATGACGGTTGATATTGGAATAATCGGCGCTATGGAGCCCGAGGTTGAGGCGATAATTGCAGCCCTTAACGATAGAGCGAGTGAGACGGTCAGCGGTATTGCCTTCCACACGGGTAAAATCGGTGACAAAACCGTCGCGATAGCGAAATGCGGAATCGGCAAGGTCTTTGCCGCTATATGCGCAGAGGTTATGATACTCAAATATTCGCCCGGTCTGCTCGTCAATACGGGCGTCGGCGGCGCGCTTGCGGCAGGGCTCACCACGGGTGACATCGTGATAGCCGATACCCTCTGCCAGCACGATATGGATACCTCGCCGATAGGCGACCCCAAGGGACTCGTATCGGGCATAAATATGATTTACTTCGAGGCGGACAAGAGAGCAGGGGAGATACTTCTCGACTCTGCCAACAGCCTCGGTCTGCGCGCCACACGCGGCAGAATCGCCACGGGCGATAAGTTCATCGCGTCGAGCGATGACAAGGATAGACTCATAGCCGACTTCGCGGCAGACGCCTGCGAGATGGAGGGCTGCGCTATCGCGCAGACGGCATTCGTCAACGGCACACCCTTTGCCGTAGTTCGAGCAATCACCGACTCCGCCGACGGCGAAGCCACGATGGACTACCCGACCTTCCTCGGCATAGCGGCAAGAAATTCGACGAATCTTACCTTGGCTCTCATCGAGAAGTGGTAAAGTATAACAAAACAAAGAAAAATATCGTAAATACGAAAGTGCTTGGAAAAATTCAAGCACTTTTTTGCATATTGTCTTAACATAGGACAACAGAATATAAGAAATGGTGTATTATATAATCATCCTAAATGAAAAAGAGAGGTTATTTTATGGTGACTAAAGACAGAAAAACATTACATACGTTATGGGAATACATCGAGGCATTTGAACCGTTTTCTAGCGAGGAAGAAAAAAGGGCTTTGAGGGTTGTAATACAACGAGTAGAAATATTAGAAAAAACTTTAAGCCAAGAGCAAAAGGAATTGTTAGAACTATATCGTGATTCGATTTATGAGCTCGACTCTATTTGTAAGACAGAAGCCTTCGTTAAGGGAATTAGATTTGCAACGTCTTACCTTCTCTCTGCTATGTCGAGTTTTGAATAAAAAAGGATGCCCATTTTGAAGGCATCCTTTTGATTTTGTATGTAGTTTTATCTTGCGCCAAATCAATATGATTTATCGCAGATTATTCATTAGGCACGTAGTTGTAATGAACGGTGAGATTTGCCCAAGGAGCGCCACCGTTCACTGCCACGTTAATCTCAAACCACTTATCCTGACTACCGCCGTAGTATATGTCGGTAAGAGCACTGCAGCTTAAAAACGCACAGTCACCAATGTGCTTAACGCTGTTTGGGATTACTATTGAAGTAAGCGCACCGCAGTTCTCAAAAGCATTATCGCCTATGCTGCTTACAGTATCGGGAATTACAATTGAGGTAAGAGATTCACACGAAATAAAGGTCGCATGGCGAATGCTAGTTATGCTGTTGGGAAGTACAATGGATTCAAGGCTTCTGCAAGCCGAAAAAGCACGCTCTTCAATATTTGTCACGCTATCGGGAATTTCAATAGAAGTAAGAGCAAAGCAAGCAGCAAATGCCTCGCGTCCAATACTGGTAACGCCGCTCGAAATTACTACCGAAGAAAGCTTTTCGCACTGCGCAAACGCACTGGCTGCAATGTCGGTTACGCTACCTGGAATTGTTACGCTGGTGAGATTGTTGCTTCCGAACGCACCCTCTCCGATGCTCGTAACACTGCTTGGAATCTCGACGGAGTATAAACCACAACTGCTGAATGCACCGTCTCCAATGGTAGTAACGCTGTTGCCAATAACCAGGGAAGTTATGCCGGAGTTGCGGAATGCATCTTTACCAATAACCTTTACGCTGTCAGGTATTACTACCGAGGTCATGTCCAAAGATTGATTAAACGCTTCGTCAGCAATTTTGGTTACCGGTTTGCCCTTATATTCCGACTTGATTACCACTTCTCCCAACGAGGTGGCGTGATTGTAACCTACAACCTCGGCATAATCGCCGGACTCCGAAATTTGATAGTACACCTTCTCGTCCTCGAAGAGACTGCACGAAGTGAACGCAAGCACAAACGTGAAAGCAAGCAAAAAAAGAAGTAAAAGTCTTTTCATAATTTTCTCCTTTTGGATAATGATTTAACTTAAAGGGGCTCTCGTAAAGACAGCCCCTTTTATATGTAATTTTAACCCGCGAGCGATGCCACGTTACAGAGGCAGCACACAAGCTCTGCAGCAGCTATGGCAGCGATGAAGCCGCCGTCGGGAGTGCTAAAGGCTGCAACGAAGAGAGCTACGGTAACTAAAACGTCAATGAGTACGCAAATGATACCACAAAATCTCGCACGGGTTATAAGGTGTATAAGCTTGAATATAAACATCACGAGAGGAATGCATGCGACAAGGAAGATCGGTATTACGAGGATATTGGCTGTCACTTCACCCAATATATCAATAAATCCTTCACCCAGACCAAGTCCGGCATCTTCCTGGAATAAAGAATCTGCCCCGCCAACGAAAATCAAACCGATTCCTACCGTGGCAAGCGATGCAAAGAGATAAGCTAAAAGTGGGATTACACCAAGAAATCTTCTCATTTTTTAGTTCTCCTTTCGGGTGTCATGTGAAATTTAATAATCATGATACCATCTTAATTAACATTATATACCATATATGTCTATTTGTCAAGTGTCAAATATTTGTTGCCTTTTTGCTATTTTTGTTTCGCTACGACGAAAACAACACTTAGTTGTCGGCATCTGCTCGCCAGAATTCCTCCAGCTCCTGCTTCAGCTCCTTTGAGTCGCCAATAAACTTAACGCCTTCCCAAAGGCTCGGAAGGCTCTTGCGGTAGATGGGATCGTCGAAGCGGTCGTCGATAAGCACGATAACGCCTCTGTCGTCCTCACGCCTGATGACTCGTCCTGCCGCCTGGAACACACGGTTCATACCCGGGTAAATATAGGCGTACTGCTTGCCTTCCTCGTATTTTTCCTGGTAATATTCCGCGATAGCCTCTCGCTCGTAGGAGAGCGCAGGCATACCGATGCCGACTATCACCGCGCCGATTAGCGAGTCGCCCGCGAGGTCGATGCCCTCGGCATAGATGCCGCCCATAACGCAAAATCCGATTAGATACGACGAGTCCTCTTTTCTGAACTCCGCGAGGAATTCCTCTTTTTCCGCCTTGGTCATATCACGCTTCTGCGAGATGACGTGCAGCTTCGGGTACTTTGCCATAAATACCTTGGCGAGCGCCTCGGAGTAGGCGAACGAGGGGGAGAAAATCATATAATTTCCGCGCTTTGCCGAAACGGTTGCCGCAATAGCGCGGCAGACGGCGAGCAGAGTGTCCTCACGCTCGGAGTAGCGCGTGCTGATTTTATCCATTATTGCCACCGAGAGCTGCTCTGGCGCAAAGGGCGAGTTTACCTCAAGCATCTCGTCGCTTCGCTCACCGCCAAGCACCGAGCGATAATAGCCGAGAGGTGAGAGCGTTGCAGAGAATAGCACCGCGCCGTGTCCTTTGCCGAGTCGCTTCTTGATAGCGGGACCTGTGTCGAGGCAGAAAATCTTAACTCGGATTCTGCCGCCCTCGAAGAACACGAACATTTTATACGCATCGTCGAAGCGTGACATCGCATCGGCGAATTTTTTCATCTTATAGTAATAGTTGCGCAGAGCCTTGACTCTTGCGTCACGTTCCTCGTCACGAGAGCGCAGATTATCACGCAGCTCCTCGTCGCAGACGGTGAGCAGCTCGTCAAATAGCGAATAAAGCCTCGACGGAATCTCCGAGAGATTCGCCGCGCCGACCATCTCGCCATCGCGGTTTTCACGCAGCTCTTCCTTTACAAACGGGAAGAGAGTCTCGTAAAAGACGGTGGCGGCAGCGCCTGCCATTTTCTTGGTTCGGGAGAGTACTCCGAGCACCTCGTTCTCCTCGGGCTCGGCAATTTCCTCTGCCGAAATCTCTGCTGAATACATCTCTCTCGCACGCTCACAGAGGTTGTGCGCCTCGTCGACTAGGAATGCGTATTTTCCACCCTCGGTGAAGAAGCGTCTGATGTAAACCTGCGGGTCAAAGAGATAGTTGAAGTCGCAGATAACCACGTCGCAGAGCTCGGAGTAGGTGAGCGATAGCTCGTGTGGGCAGACTCTGTACTCGCTTGCGACAGCCGTGAAGTCCTTGACCGTCACAACGGTAAGCCCCTTTTTGTAGAGCGCGAGAGCCGCCTCGGCGATATTCTTGCAGGGCGCGAGAGGGCATAGCCGCCTCGACTCACGGCAGGCGTGTCTACCTATGCAGCAGCGCTCCTTCGCCGTCAGTATTATAGCGCGCACGACAGCGCCGCGCTCTGTGATAAGCTCGAGGCATTCCTTGGCTGCCTCGGCAGTGGTGGTCTTGGGGGTGAGGTAAAAGACCTTATCGACCCGCCCGTCACCCAAAGCGCGCAGAGCAGGGTAGAGAGCCGAAACCGTCTTGCCCGTACCCGTCGGCGCAGAGGCGTAAAGCACACCGCCCCTCGCGAGAGTGCGGTAAGCCGTGCGAACGAACTCGCTCTGTCCCTCACGGATTTTATCGTACGGGAATTTCATAGCCGCAAGCGTGGGTAGCCTTTCGGTCACGCGCTCGAGCTCGGGGAGCGAGAACTTCTTTACCACCCCGACGCATTTGTTGAAGAATTTTGCAAGCTTCGATAGCTCCACTCGCTCGGTCAGCTCCTTGTAGAGTCCGTTCTCCGAGAGGAAAACCAGCCTGATTTCCACCGAGCCGAGCTTCTCCCTTTCAGCCAGCGCGTAAGCAAGCACGAACGCCTCTCCTCGTAATTCGGCAAGCTCCTCTTTGTTTGGCTCCGCCTTGTGCGAGATTACCTCGCCCGCGAGGGTGACTCTGTCGCCCTCAATTCCATCAGCGCGCAGCAGCAGTCTGAAGCTATGCTCCATAGCCGAGAACTCGTGCGAGAAATCTACCGCCTCTAGCGAGCCGACGATAGCGGCAAGCCGCCTTGACGAAACCTCCGAGAGATGCGGCTCGTCCTCGTCAAAGCTCGCAGTCGCGGAAATTGAGCGCCTGGCGATAGACACGAACTCACGCAGTGAAACTATGATTTTTTCTTCATTTACGTCGTATTTCATAGGCGCTCCTTTCGTCAAAAATCTAATAAAATTATTGTACCATATAAAAAGGGCAAAGTCAATATTTTTGACTCTGCCCACGCCGTCAGGCGTTATTTTTTTGCTTTGTGAATGCGGAGAGCAGCCTTGCTCTCGTTTGCAGCCAGAGCGATTTCTCGTTCCTTGCGTAGTTATATCCCGCGCTATATGCTCTGAAGCCGATTATCGGCAGTGCCGAGAGCTTCAGTATGCCGTCGATTATCACCGACGCTGACAGCTCGCCCTTGGCGGTGAGTATCACCGAAATGGTGAAAATCATACACGCCGTTGAGGGTATCAGTATACGGAGCGAGGTTGCGAGTTTCTTTCTCTCGGGGCTTTCAAGCTCCGACGAGAGCGCCATATGCTCGCCTGAGAGCAGCGCCGCAGGCGTGAGCCTCACGGGCTTCATAGCCTCGGCGCGCTCAAAAATTCGCTTCGCCCTCTTGCTGACCGCCTCACCGCGCTTATACGCCTCGTACTCCTCGAGAGAGAGTCCCTTTTCCATCAGGAAATTTGCCCGTCTGTAAGCGAGCTCGTCCATAGCGTACTCCGAGCAGAAGTCACGCAGAGCGCCCACCGAGTCGGGATTTATCTCACTCTTTGCCTCTCGGTAGGAGAGAAGCGAGGCTTTATATTCCTCACTCTCCCTGCCCAGCGCCTCGCCCGATTCCTCGAGCGAGAAGTAGATGATATAAGAGGAAATCAGCATCACGATAAAAGAGGTTGTGAAGCTCTCGCTGCCGAAGGACTGGAAGCTGATGTCGGTGAAGGTCACCAGCACCGTAACGATTATAGTCACGAGCGCGATAACCTTGCCGGCATTGTTTACCATAAAGAGATAGCCGCTGTTCATCACCGACGAGAACTCGAGCAGCTCCTTGTCAAATCCCTGCTTATTCATTCTTCGTACCCACCTTCATAAGAACCGCGCCGATGAGATTCGACGCGAAGCCGACGAAGGAAATCACCGTCATCTCGGCGGCAATTTTTGAAAGCCCGAAGAAGAGCAGAAAGGCGATAAGCCACATCATATAGGCGCTCGCCCCGGAGAGCAGACGTCGCAGCAGCTTGAATAGCGGTACTGCGCATATCACGAGTATCAGCGCTCCACCGCCCGCGATACAGCTTGCCGCGCCTGCCTCTCTCCACACGGGGAAGTAGAGCATAGTGCAGACGGCAGCAGGCACTATACAAAGCAAAAATCCGATAATATGTAAAATAATATTTACAAATTTACGCTTATTCGTTGCCTTCATAGGAGTTAAGCTCCTCTCTCATTTTAGAAATTTTGTTACCGATTTCCTCTTTCTCGAACTGCGGAAGCGAGGAAGCCATAAAGATGCTGTAAAGCATATCTATCTGCGAGGAGAGAATAATCTTCATACACTCGCGCTCGGCAAGCGCTCTTTCGTAGGTCGCAAGCGAGCTTTCTATTCTCGCTATCTCACCGTTCGTCTTGCCGATAGACTCCTCAATACTCTTGACCGAGTTGCCGATGTCGGAAATTTTCGCTCCAACGATGCTTTCATACCGCTCGTTCTCCGACTTGATTCCGTCGAGAGCGCCTCTGAGCTTGCCCAGCGCGTCAGAGAGCAGGGGGAGCAGACCGCTTTTATACATCGCGCCGACGATAAGCGTGCCGATAAAGGCGAGCGCCGAGAAAATCTTGTCGGCATTTTCCTCCGCAACCGAGTAGATTTGCGCGAAGATGTTAGCCTCCTCGTCTTCCGCTACGACCTCGCCTGCTATCTCTGCCGCCTCATTTGCGCTGACACCGATTACACCGGCGAAAAGCAGCACGATGGCGAGTGAAAGAGCGATAAATATTTTAGTGATTTTTTTATTTCTTTTCATTGTGTTCCTTTCTCGGTGCGCGGGATTTCCGCGCACCTTTTTTTGTTAAAGTATTGTAGTTCCGTAGACCTTCTCCTCGAGGAGAGCAATTTTTTCCTCAAGCGTTCCAACGAGTGAGCGAAGCGCGCGCTCTCTTTGCGATGCGGCGCGCATATACTCTGCCGTGCAGTCCTTTATCTCGATAAGACAGCCGGTCTTGGTGATTTTCGGCAGAGCTATTCTTGAGTTATCGAGAAACAGCTCGGGCGTATACTCGCCGTTCTCGAGCAGACGCAGGTCAAAGACGCATACACCCGATTCAAGCCTCTCGGCAAGATCACCGATTCTCACGAAGCCTGTCGTGCTTTCGGGAAGCTCAAGCATAAGCTCGTATTCCGAGTCGTTCACAGCACCAACGACCTCGACCTCGCTTCCGAAAAGCTCAAAAGCAATTTTGCTCATATGTCACCTCCGAGCTTTCTGATAGCCTCCTTGATTTCGTACAGCTCGCTGGCCAGCGAATTTCCGTCGCCAACGCTGAGATATCCCGCAAAGCCACCGTTTGTTATCTCGTAGAACATATCTGTGAGAGTGTGTCCCTGATAAATACCCGTCATCATACCCTGGGCGATTGACGAATCTCTATCCGCATAAATATCGTCGTAAAGAGCGTTATATCGTTCGGCGAGAAGCAACGGGAGCTTATCAAAGGCAGCCTTCAGGTCCTTTGCGCTGTATCCCGAACCGCCGTATAGATTGCTTGACGTCGGGCGCGTCGGTAGCGCGGATACCTTGCAGCTGTTGATTTCAGCCGATGTAATTTTTTTTGCTTTCATTTTCTATCCTTTCATTTAACTAGATTTTATCCTTCCCTTGACTCTGTAACGGTAGATAATCGAATAAATACCGATAGGCGAACGGAATTCGTCAGAGCGAAGAGAAATTCTTTTCTCTATCCAGCCTCGCTCGTATTCGTTCAGAGGAATGCTGGAATATCCTCTTGCCGTGGCGCAGAAGCTGCCAAAATCCACGTCCGAGAAGCTAAGCGCGCTTGCCGAAAATTCACCGATTCGCCTTGATGCAACGAGGTCGGTGCTGACGTCTGCTGATATACGGCTTCTTGGGTAGGTCTTGCACTTGATCACGAGAGATGCGCGTGAGGTGCTTTTTCTCCTGTCGGGCATACCGCAGTCGTCAAAGGCGGTGGCAACGACGTAGTGAGGACTTCTCGATGCGAAGTCGTAAAAATCGGGGTGAATTCTATTGCCGAGCGCCTCTTTGTATTCTGCCTCGTCAAAATCGGCAGCGTTCTTTATATGCTCGGGAGCTACGCCTCGCTTGTCGTTATTAAATACGCAAAGATCGCCGGACTCCGTGCCGAAGTACAGCAGAGAGCCCATACCCAGCACCGCCGTAGCGGGAGAAAATTTGCCGCCGATATACTCTTCCGTTGCGTATACCTCGTATTTTACACCGTTTTCCACAACGTAAAAAACGAAATTGTCGGAGCTCACGATATAGCTTTGTATCTCGGAGCTTGTAATCTTGTCTATATCGGGATGTACCTTGTAGCCCGACCTCGCCACAGATTTGTATCTGAAGGCGCGTGTGCCGCCGGAGTAGGTACCTATCCCGTTAAGATAGTACCATTCGTATTCGTAGCTGCCGTCTGTCGAGAATTTATCGCGCGAGTCGGCGAGGTACATTCTGCCGCCCGACGATGCGACGAGATAGCCGCACCATTCTGTGAGATGCATCTTCCGAATATCCTCGCAGAAAAGCTTTGGATTCACGTTTGACGAGCGGCATATTACACGCTTTGCGCCGCCTGACGAGCTTCGCTCGATGGCGGAGAGTCCCATATCCGTTAGGAAAACGGTGTCGTCGTAGAAATTGTAGGATTCGCCTTTAACGTTAACGCCCTTGTGCGTATAGGACACGGGGTATTCCTTTCTTCCGTTGACAATTTCAGGCGTGTGATAGAACACGCTGCCCGAGCCGTCATCGCCCGATTTGAATACCACGAGGTTTTCCTGCGTGGCAAGCAAAGAGCTTACGTCGTACTTTCCGACTCCGTCTACGAAGAAATCGTTTACAGAGTAGTAAAAGGGATTCACGTTACCCGTTTTGTCGATAGATGAATAAAAGACGTATCCCGGCAGCAGAGGATTTCCCGATAGAAATATCCTACCGTCGTAGACCGCGCCGCAGGTGCATTTATATATTGCGTCCTGCGGAGAAATTTTCGCCGCTGCCGAATGCGAGAAGAACTTGCCACTCGTGCTGTTTCGCTTCGTCTGCGCCGAGAAGGATAGCGTGCTGTTGGCCACAGTTGATTTGTATTGAATCTCAATTATCAGCTGCCTCGCATCGCTATCGAATGTGAAGCTGATGTTTCTTGCGTTCAATAGCACCGCGTTTATGCTTGCTATCTTTGGATTTACGGGAATAGAAATGACGTACTTCGGCAGAGGCACGTTATAGCTTGCCGTCGCCTCACCGAGTCTATCCTTGCCGATTATAGCGTCGGTCGCAGCCGCAGTGCTCGCATAACAGACACGCGAGAGCGCGCCGCAGCCCTCAAAGCAGTTGACTTCGAATTCCTCGAAGTTCATTCCTACGTATACCGTCGCGAGCGCTGTGCAGTTATAGAAGGCGTGATGCTCTATGCACTTTACCGTTCTTGAGAGATATACCGTCTTGAGAGCTGAGCAGCCCCAGAAGGCGTATTTCTCGATTATCTCAAGATTATCGTTCGTGTATAGCTCGGTTATAGCGGTGTTGCCTCGGAAAGCGCTGCTGCCTATGGTCTTGACAGGGTATCTTACACCGTCTACCGTCGCGTATGACGGAATGTAAAGCGTGCCCGAGAAGTCATCTGCTATTCCCGTCACCTCGCAGTATTTCTCATCATCGCCCGTAACCTTGAAGGTCAGACCGTAAGAGCCGTGGCTCACGTCCTCATAGCTCTTGATATAATAATTAGTGCTGCAATTGGGCGCGAGTAGATTGAGGTCCTCATCACCGTCGTTTTCCATAGTGAATTGCGGAATATAGACGGGTATATTCTGACCGAGAATGCCCGAGTTGCCGTCTTGGGTGAGAAGGATAATTTTCGTTCCGTCAAGAATGAATATATAGTCGCCGAAGGCTATGGCGCTGCTGTCGCCGTCATTCAGCACGTTAGTGATAAGCTCCCAGTTGTCGCTTGTGAGATTGTCCTTGTTATCCGAGTTGAAGCGATAGAGATAGGTTCCCGCGTGGACGAGTATATCCTCGCTTCCGTCGCCGTGTCTGTGTGAGAATATGGAATGTATCCTCTTACCGATAGACTTTATAATTCTGAAGCCGGGAATGCTCTCGACGTGCGAGCCGCCGCAGGCGTAGTCAACGTACATATTCTCGAGATAACCGAATCTCTTGTCCGCATCGCCCTTAGGCACCTCCGAGAAGTCTACACCTCGCATATTTTCGTACACTCGCGTGTATTCCCGCTCGCTTGCAGCGTTTTTGTAATTATTACTCATCACGCCCACCCGTCCGTTATCACGTATTTGTCGCTGCTCGGATTTTGGCGTACCGCCTTGACTCTGGTGAGCTCGGCGTCGTAGAGCGACTTGTAGTACGCCGCCTTGTCAGAGTCGTCGTCGAGCAGAAGATATGATGCCGTGAGCAGAGACAGCAGTAGATACAGCTCTGCCGGCAGGTCGATTTTCACGTCGGGCGCATCGAGAGATGGGAGAACGGGAGCCCTTCTGTACGAGAGCTCCGCCTCACCGACGAACTCGGGACCGAAGGTGATTTTTCCATCGTGGAGCGCGGCGCACTCTATAATATTTCCCGCTTGATCCCTCGGCATAGAGTTAAAGGTGAGAAAATCACTCACTTTTCTCTGAATATCAACCGTGGTATAGCCGCTTCCGTCGGGAATACTCTCCACATCGCTAGAAAACACCTCGTCGTAGATAGCGATATCGCATACCGTGAATGGAAGATCACCGAGAAGTATAAGCCTAGCGTCTCCGTTTATGAAATAGCGGAATATATCGCCGTCGGAGTTGAAGCTTTTTTGCGACGCGACGTTTGCTCCCGTCACTCTGAACACACCCTGACCGTATATTCGCATACTGAGCGCCTTGCCGCAAAGAGGCAGGATATCAGTCCTGCCTCCCTCGTGATGAAACTCGCTTATCTTACTGCTCGGCAGGCTGCTTCTGACGAAGAATTTTGTCATTGCCGTGATCTCTACCGCGTTGTATATACCACGCATCGCACGGCAGACAGAGGAGTGAAATCTCGCGTCGAGAGGGAGAAAATCGTCAAACCCGAGCGCGCAAAATTCACCGTGTAATTCCTTTAGTGTCATTTTGAAAAACCTTGCCTTTCCTTGAATTTAACCGATTTTTGTAAACTAAAGATTACAAAGCAGTCGCATCTGAGATTGCGGTAGTGCTGTCAATCGCGAGAAGAATGTGCTTGTATGTACCAAAGCCTACGCCAAAACGGCATCTGCCGTTCCAGATGTAATTACCGGTGTGGTTGTCCACCCAGTTGGTCACTGTGAGAGGAATACGGTTGAAGAACATATTACCGCAAAGGCTCTTATTAGCCTCGCTTGACATAATCATCACGCGGTTGTCGGTTGTCTGCCAGTTAGGAAGCACGACAATATTCCACTTGCCGTAATGGAGATTTACGTCGTTATAGCTGTTGCCGAGAGAGCGCTCGCTGCCGCATACCTTTCTTGCGATAATCTCTGCCTCGGGGCGATTGCCGGGAAGCACTATGGTATCCGCGGTATAGCCGAGAGGCTCGCCGCTCTCGTCCTTCATATAGCGGAGCTTCACCGCAAGCTCGGAGAGAGCCTCCTCAAACGCCTCGGTAGAGGAGAGAATATCACCGTAGAAGTAATTGGACTGCGTGCCATTCTGCGGGGTAGCGCTGGAGCCATAGGTGTGATTCTTATGGAAGAGCGAATAACCGTCGGGCGCGGCAAGATCGAGGCTCGCGCCGCCGAACTTGGCGTTGATTTCAAGACCGTTTGCGAGGGCGAACTCACAAATTTTATTAACGGTCTTATAGTATGCGCGCACGAAGTTCTCAATTCTGCGCTTTGCATCGGCTGCGATACCGTAGTTTGCGTCCTCCATCATCTCTGCGCTGATGACGAATTCCTTCATAAACTGGATATGCTCGATGAACTTCTGGTAGGTCTCAACGACGGTGTCGGGGGTTGCCGCTTCGCCCTCTGTGGTTGCCTCAAAAACGTCGAACTCGTTTCCGCCGACGATGGTTTCACCGAAGCGGTTGCTCTTTTCAACGTTGAAGAGCGAGTCACAGATGCCGCCCTTGGCGGAGAGAAGCTCGCTTTCGTGCTCAATTATCATTTTGATAGGAGTTTCGAGTCTGCCTATCGCTGCGGGAGTATTACCCGAAGACTTGGAATAAATTATCATTTGTTTTCCTTCTTTCTTTTAATATTATTTAGTTACTTTTCTGTACAGATCTTCGATCTGTCTGTCGGAAAGGCCCGAGAACAGCTCGCGAGCCTCGAGAAGCTCTCGCCTCGACATAGCGCCGCCGGGGCTTTTCACTGCTCTCGGCACGCTTGCCTTGAGATGCGAGCGTGAGTCGAATTTCGGTGTGCGTCTTACGCTTGCAAGGTAAGCCTCGGCAGGCGTCAGACCGAGAGCGCGAAGCTCGCTGTATCTGCCTGTGAGCATTTCCTCGCTGATAGCCTCGGGAAACTCGCTCGCAAGCTCTGAAAGGTCGCTTTCAATATCAATACTGCCATCAGGCTCGCTGACATCGGGCTCGACTGTCTCAATTTCTTCGCTCTCATTAAGGGGCTCGTTTTCGTTATAATCATTCGTTTCTGTCATTTTCTATCTCGCTTTCCGTTTGTTTTCCAAGAATACTCTTAAAGTATTCCACGTTATCTCTGGCAAAGGGGTAGTGCGCTCTCTCCTGCGCCTGCCAGTAGCGCAGAAGTGTTGCGGGATTTGCCTTATCGCCGAGCGTGCCCGACTCGAGATTCTGAAGATTCCTCTCCCAGAGCCCCTCGCGCTGATACGCCGTACCGCCGTCCTCGTCAACCGAGAAGTAGAATTCATCGGTATAGAATCCGCCCTCGTCAATGAAGCTGTGACGGTTGAACTCCGAGCTTTGCACTCTGCCGAGCCCGTCCTTGTAGGTCAGCTCGCGCGACTCGTCGGCAAAGGCGAGATAATGCTCGAATATTAGGCGGTAAATCTCGGAATACGCGAGCTTTTTCATTCGTCTTTTAGACTCCAGTCGGCTGGTTGACTGCGCGAGCTTCAGCTCTCTTGCGTATCCCGACTCGACTTTAGAGGTGTCGGTGCCCTGGAGAGCGTCGGAAATACCGAGTATTCGCCTTGCCTGCTCGTAGAGCCTGTCTGCCTCCAGCACGTCCTGGGATATATCGGGCGTGGTGTCGATTTTGCCATAGCTTGACGCGCTCTCGCCCGGGCGCATTTTTATCACCTGACCGAATACCGAGTTGCCGAGCGTTACCGTCGAGTCCTCGGGCATAATCGGGGTGATTCCCGCGCGAAGCAGCTTTTGCAGAATTCTCGACTCCACCTTATTTATCGCCTGCTGCTGAGGACGGATAAGGTCGCAGTCGGACATTCCGTAGAGCGAGTCACCCGAGCGCGTGTTCTTTCTTATGACGATAGGGAAGCGCCTCGGCGTATAATAAGGCACGAGCGCAGTCCTGCCGTCAAGCTCGATTCTCTCGGATTCAAGGTCGGTGAGAATTTCACCTGCGTCACATTCGCATTCTCCCATGACAGCGCCGCACCTCGCGCACACCGTCGCCTTGCGCTTATAGAAATTAGGCGTGTCCGAGAGCAGAAGGCTGCCCGAAAAGACGAGTCTGCCTATCTCTCCATTCTCGTCACGGTAGAAGCATACGACGAGAGTCACGGTGTCGGTATCGCCCTCTGAATCGGACTTGTATTCGTATTCCTCATTCTCGCATTCCTCCTCGCTCGCGCCCCACTCGCTGATAAGCTCGCTTTTCGTGGTGGTAAAGGTGAGGAAGCAGTATTCCATATCGGCAACCTCGGTGACTCCCGGCTGACCGTAGAAGCACTCGGGCGAGATACAATGCACTCTGACCGAGCCGTCAGCATCGTCCTGCTCCCACTCGACGTACCACACGCTCGCGCCGTAAATATATGTGTAGCGCTCGTCGAGGTCGTTGAGATTCTCGAAGGGAAGCTTGTCGCGGATAGCGGAGCAGAGCCTTTCGATAGCAGCCGCGCGTCTCTCGCGCTCCTCGCTGTAGGATAGCGCGTCAACCTTTGCTACGGGGATATCCGAATCGACCTCGCTCTCTATCATCTCGTAGGTGATATTCCTCACCGTCAGAGCGCGCTCGCCGCCGTCTATCTCGTCTGTGCCGAGGTATTGGCTCTTATTCCTCGCGAAAATCTCGTCGCGCTCACCGGCGGCAAGCCTTGCCGACTCAAAGAGCGATGAGAAATGCTCGAGTCGCATTTCCTTTTGTGTATTTATGTCTTTCAATTTGGTTCTCCATATTTTTCCTTTAGGTATTTTCGTCCCTCGCTGTCGGCTAGCATATAGTCCTCCCACATATCACGGGTCCAGACCGCCTTCGGCCTCGCCTCCGCCCTCGCGGGATATGCCCTGAATATTGCGTAACCACGCAGAGCGTCGGGGGCGTGAGTTATCTCGTGCGGCTCGGTTGAGCAGTCTGACGGGCGGATTTTATCAACCGTCAGAGCAGGCAGACACTTGATTATCTCGGTACAGGTCGAGAAGATTTTGAGCCTCACGCCACCCGTGCCCGAGAGCAGCTCCTTGAGCGCGAGCCAGCCTGCCTCACGGTCGTTTGCCGTCTTGGTGAAATTGACTCCGAACTCCGAGAAGAGCGTAGCCTTGCTTTTTCCGCTCTCCTGACTTCGTGAGAACAGGTCGGGCGGCGCGAGCGTTGCGTATATTTCCTCGCTCGCGGGAGTCCTCGCGAGACTTGCCGCTGCCGCCGCGCTGATAGCCAGATTCGACTCGCAGTATTCTCTGTAAACGTAGGAGATCCCCTCGGGTGAGATAGCCACCCACAGACACGCCAGACGGTCGAGTCCGTAGTCGATAGTGCGGAATTTGCGCCATGACGGCGGTATCTCGAAGGGCGCGATAATATGCTCCCTCGGGTCGAACTCCGAGAAATACTGTCCCTCGAAGATATTCCAGTCACCGTATAGCAGCGCCTTTCTCTCTCGCTCAGGCAGAGCGAGCAGCCTCTCTCGGTAGCGAGGGTCGCCCGAGAGCAAAAAACGGTTGTCATCAAGGAGCGCGGGGATAAAGATTCTCGTCATTCCGTCACCGCCGATAAACGCCTCGCCAGCAGGGGATTCGTCGACAAATCTCCGCTTAACCCAGGCGTGTCCGATTCCGCCGGGGTTGGTCGAGGACTTTATCTGCTTTGGGAAGCTGTTTGCACCTCGCACTCTCGAAATCAGGTAAATATACTGACTCTCGGTGAAGTGCGTAAGCTCGTCGAAGCGTATCACGTCGTACTCGGCGCTCTGATATTGGTAGACGTCGTTTTCTGCCGCGCAGTAGCCAAAGTCGATTATTGAGCCGTTCTTAAATTTTCCCGTATGCGATGAGGAATTGAAGGAGTATATCTCTCTTGGAAAGAGAATCAGCGAGGTGCGTATGAGCGACTTGTCAAGCTCCGCGAAGCTGCGCCTGAGTACCAGCTGCTTTGAGCCGGGGTACCTTAACGCAAACAGTAGTGCGTCCACCATCTGTCCGTAGGATTTTCCGCCGCCTGCCGCACCGCCGAATAACACCTCTGATTCCGCGGCGTCGATAAACGCCTTTTGCTTTCTCGTTACGGTGATGCTCATTTCCATTATTCCGTCACCACGAGATTCACGGTGAGGCTACCGTCATCTGCCGAGTCCTTTTCGTCATCGCTTGACAGAAGGAACTTCACGAAGGTCGGGTCGAATCGCTTGCTCAGCGCATGGTCTATAAGATAATCTCTTTTGATTTCGCAGCATTCGCGATACGCCCTGTCGAATTCCTTGTGACTCCTGAATTTTTCGAGCTGCTCTGTGGTAGCACCCACGAGAGCCGCGAACTTTACGAGGCTCGGCGCGCCGACACCGTCGTAGTCACGGAAGAAGCGGTATATCTCCGCGGGCAGCCTCGGGGAGTATTTCAGCTTTGCCATTTTCTCTTTCCTTTCATCTTTATTTGCCGTGGCGAGCCTCTCGGAAGCAGGCTATCAAGGTCTACGCGTCGGCCTCTTGTCACCCGGCAAGTTCATTATACAACAAACCTTTCGTCTTGTAAGTATGATTTGGTGTCAAATCTGTCACCTGTAGAGTGACTAAAACTTGTGCAATATGCACAAAACCGCGCCTCGAAAATTGGAAGCGCGGCGGGTTAAAAATTATTAAAAATTATTTACAACTGTAAATCCATATGGTATAATTATTAAAAAGACGCTTTTTAACTATAGTTTAGGAGGTGATACCAATGAGAAGAGCCTTAGGCTTTATTCCGCTTGTATTTTATGCGCTAGTTTTTTTGCTGTTCGGCGGACTGAGTTTGCTTTCCATCTTGGGTACATACAATGCCGACGATTTAGGTGTAGCCATTTCGGGCGCGTATTTGTTCATTATCATAGGACCTGTTGCAATACTGGCGGCGGTGCTGCTGCTTTTCAAGATTCTTCACGTCACGACGCGCTTTTCGCTCTTTGGAATTCTCTGCTCGGCGGTTGACCTGTTCTTCGTCGTGAACGCTATCAGACTTTTTATTTCCTATATGACAGACAGCATTCCCTTCGGCACTCACGAGATTACCTTGATAGTGCTTGCCGTCGTGTCTGCGCTGTCGTTTATCACCAATGTTTATTCGATAAAAGCATAAAAATAAATAAGAAAAGAGGTACTAACAATGAGAAAAAAATCAGGACTAATTTCGCTATTTATCTACATAGCCTTATTCTTGGGCTACGGAATCAGCGCGCTCGTCTGCTATATCAGAGCAGAGAATAATATGTACGAGGGCTGGGAAGGCCTTGGAATTGCGCTTCTGATGATAATCTTTATGATTTTTGCCGCTGTTGCAGGCGTTGCTATGCTTCTTAAGATCGTGCACGTCGCGGCAGGCTGGGGCTTCTTTGGCTTCCTCTGCACGCTGATTGATTTCGCGGCACTTGCTTTCCTTATATTCTATGTTGTCGACGGTTCTGCCGGCGAGGTTTCGCTAGATCTTCTTGAGGGCTGGTACATATTGCTTCCCATTCCTGCGCTTCTCGTGTCATTCCCCGCGAACATCAAGTCGCTTGGAAGATAAGACTAAATAAAAAAGACCTGAAACTCTACGGTTTCAGGTCTTTTTCTTATAACTAGAAAATAATGCAATCTGTATTTTGAGTAATTTAATTTCAAATTTCGAATTTCTAATTTTCCAGGTGTCTTTCTATCCTATCTATTATAGTACCGCAAGCAACGGGGTTCTTACCACCCTCGGGGATAATAATATCCGCATATCGCTTGCTCGGCTCGACGAATGCCTCGTGCATCGGCTTTACCGTTGTGAGATACTGCTTTGTCACCGAGTCCAGACTTCTGCCTCGGCTCTGCACGTCACGCAGAATTCGTCTGACGATTCGCACGTCGGCGTCTGTATCGACGAAAATTTTCATATCCAGCCTATCTCTTACGTCCTCGTTCTCGAGAATAAGTATTCCCTCAAGGAGAATTACCGACGAAGCCTTGACGTGCCTCGTTTCCTTCGAGCGAGTATGTATAGAGTAATCGTATATCGGCGAGTCCACGTCTTCGCCTCTGCGCAGAGCGTCGAGGTGCGAGAGGAGTAGCTCTGTGTCGAATGCGTGAGGATGGTCGTAATTGGTCTTGACACGCTCATCCATAGGAATCGAGTCCTGCGACTTGTAGTAATCATCGTGGCGCAGAATGCTGATTCTGTCAGCGAAATATTCCGAAATATTTTTTGCCAGCGTGGTCTTACCGCTTCCCGAGCCACCTGCTATACCGATAACGAGTACGTCCTTCATAGAATCCTCTTTTTGAATTGTTTTATTTTTCCTGCTTTTTGATATCCTCGGCAATCAGGCGCTTCATAGCCTCGATACCTACTTTTATAGCACCAGAGGTATCCTCGGTCATAGTCATATCCATACCGAGCTTTTCTCTTTCCTGATTCCAGATTACGTGGAAGCAGCTGCCGCAGCGTACCTTCAGCGCGGAAGCCACAACGAACAGCGCGGCGGATTCCATCTCGCTCGCCTTGACGCCAAGACGCTTCCAGCTCTCCCACTTTTGCTTAAGCTCGTAATATACGGGCGATTTCTCGGGCGAGTGCTGACCGTAGAAGGAGTCCTTGCACTGCACGACACCGGTGTGAGTGCGGTAGCCAAGCTCCTCGCTCGCAGACTTCAGAGCATATGCAACGTCAAAGTCGGAAACGGCAGGGAATTCAAGAGGCGCGTATTCCATAGAGGTATGCTCAAAGCGTATTGCGCCGGTGGCAACCACAACGTCACCCGGCTGTACGTCGAGATCAATACCTCCGCAGGTGCCGATACGAATGAAGGTATCCGCGCCTATGGCAGCCAGCTCCTCCATAGCGATAGAGGCAGAGGGGCCGCCGATACCCGTCGAGCAGACCGAAACCTTCTCTCCGAGCAGCGTACCTGTATAAATGTTGTACTCTCTGTTCATTCCCACGTGAATGGGGTTGTCAAAATGCTGTGCGATAAATTCACATCGACCGGGGTCACCGGGGAGAAATACGTAGCGACCTACGTCACCCGCATTACAGTGAATGTGAAACTGAGTTCCTATATCCTGCATATTTTATTCCTTTTTTATAAATTATTCTTGTCAAAGCCGTGCGGAAGCAGCTCACCGAAGGAAAATTCGGTGATTTTTTCTTTCGTTCCGAGTATAATCCTGAAATCAGCGTCGCAGAACTCCGCCATCACCTGACGGCAGACTCCGCAGGGCGGGAAATTACCGCTCGGCTCGTTTCCGTGCTTCTCACCGACTATCGCGATTGCGGCGAAATCACGCTCGCCCTCGGAAATAGCCTTGAAGAAGGCGACTCTCTCCGCGCAGACGGTGGGCGAAAAGGATGCGTTCTCGATATTCTGACCGAGGTAGACCTTGCCCGACTTAGTGAGCAGAGCCGCACCGACGGAAATATTCGAGTATGGCGAATATGACGCCTCTCTTGCCTCTATTGCCTTGAGCAAAAGCTCGCGCGAGTCAATTTTCATTTTGATATCACCTCCGCGAGCGACTCTGCGCCGTAAGCGTCAAAGTCAACGCCGAGCATATCGCACACCGTGCTGCCGATTTCGGCAAATCCAATGCGAGTGCCGAGGTTTTCGGGCTTGATATCCTTGCCGTAAACGAGAAGCGGCACGTGCTCTCTCGTATGGTCGGTGCTTTCGTCACCGGGGTCGCAGCCGTGGTCGGCGGTAATCATAAGCACGTCGCCATCCTTCATACCGTCAAGGAACTCGGGCAGCCAGGAGTCAAACGCGGTGAGTGCCGCGGCATAGCCGTCGATATCCTGCCTGTGACCGTAGAGCATATCAAAGTCAACCAGGTTGGCAAAGCAGAAGCCGTGGAAGTCGCTCTTCTGCACCTCAAGCAATGTCTGCATACCTTCTCCGTTATTGTGGGTGGGCAGGCTCTTTTTGATGCCCGCGCCAGAGAAGATGTCGTAAATCTTGCCTATCGAAATGACGTCGAGTCCCGCCTCGCCGATAGCGTCCATAGCGGTAGCCCTTGGCGGTGTGAGCGAGAAGTCGTGACGGTTTTCGGTACGCTTGTAAGCGCCCTCTGTACCAACGAACGGGCGCGCGATAACTCTGCCGACTGCGTGCTCTCCGACGAGAATTTCACGCGCTATGCGGCAGTATTCATATAATTTTTCGGGGGGAACGAGCTCCTCGTGAGCAGCAATCTGAAAGACGCTGTCAGCCGATGTGTAGACGATGAGATCGCCCGAGTCGACGTGTGCCTTGCCAAAGTCACGGATAACGTCTGTGCCCGAGTAGGGCTTGTTGCAAAGCACGCCTCTGCCGGTACGGCGGGAGAACTCGTCGAGAATTTCAGTAGGGAAGCCGTCGGGATAGGTCGGCATAGGTCTCTCTGACACAATGCCCATCATCTCCCAGTGGCCCGTGGTGGTGTCCTTGCCCTTGCTCCTCTCGCGGATTCTCGCAACCGCGGCAAGAGGCTTCTCTGCTTTCGGCAGATAGTCCACGCCGTCAATATTGCCAAGACCGAGTGAAATAAGGTTGGGTATATTAAATTCCGCAGATGCGGAAATTCGTTTCATAGTATTTGCTCCGTGGTCGCCAAAATTGGCGGCATCGGGCTGGTAGCCTATACCAACGGAGTCAAGAACTATGAGGAAAACTCTTTTTGCTTTCATAGCTTTTCTCCTTTTTGTGAATTAAACCGTAGGGACCGGCGTCCTCGACGGTCCGTTTTATCAAAGTCTTATCGCGGTATTAAGCGCAATCTCCATCATCTCGGTGAAGGAGTTCTGTCTTGCGTCAGCGTCAAGCGCCTCGCCCGTCACGATGTGGTCGGAAACGGTGCAGATAGCAAGCGCGCGCTTGCCTGCATAAGCCGCGTTCATATAGAGCGCAGCCGCCTCCATCTCAACGCCTAGCACTCCGAGCTTCGCCCACTTCATAGTAGCCTCGCTGTCAGCATTGTAGAAGGTGTCGGACGAGAGAAGATTACCTACGCAGTATCTTGCGCCGATTTTCTCCGCCTCCTCGATAGCAACCTTCATCATATCGTAGCTCGCGATAGGTGCGAAAGCGCCCTGAAGATTATACTGTACGGCATAGTTCGAGTTGGTGCAAGCGCCCATACCGAAGATAATATCACGCACCTTAACGTCGGTGCTTATAGCGCCCGCAGAGCCGATACGCATAATGTTCTCAACGCCGAAGAAGTTGTAGAGCTCGTAGGAATAAATGCCGATAGAGGGCATACCCATACCGCTTGCCATAACCGACACGCGCTCGCCCTTCCATTCGCCCGTGTAGCCGTGAATACCACGCACGTTGTTTATGAGCTTAGCATTTTCAAGGAAGGTCTCCGCGATAAACTTCGCGCGCAGAGGGTCACCGGGCATAAGCACGGTCTTTGCAAAATCGTCTGGCGTAGCCTTTATATGAGGTGTATAGAATTTAGACTTATCCATTGTTTTTCTCCTTTTCATTAACGTTTCGCAGAGCGAAACATATCACTTCACCCTTTAGGGCGAAATATCACTCTCGCAGAGCGAGAATATCACGCTTGCATAGCAAGCATATCACGTCAGCTTTGCTGACATATATCAGTATCCGCTGATATTACTTTCAGCCTTCGCAATCTTCACGATTCTGCTCGTTCCGAGTCTCTCTGCGCCGAGGTTAATGAAATCCTCCGCATCGGCAAGAGAAGCGATACCGCCCGCAGCCTTGATTTTCGTGCCGCCCTTCACGTGCTTTGCGAAGAGCGCAACGTCCTCTTTAGTAGCGCCCGCGGTAGAGAAGCCCGTCGAGGTCTTGATAAAGTCGGCATCCGACTCCGAAACGATCTCGCACATCTTCACCTTCTCCTCGTCGGTGAGCAGGCAGGTCTCGATGATAACCTTGAGAATCTTGCCGTCGCACGCCGCCTTGATAGCGTTAATCTCCGCGAGAATCTCGTCGTACTGCTTGTCCTTGAGCGCGCCGACGTTGATTACCATATCAATCTCATCAGCGCCGTTCTTGATAGCGTCAGCCGTCTCGAACACCTTAACCGCAGTGGTCGAATAACCGTTAGGGAAGCCGATAACCGTGCAGATAGCGAGTCTATCGCCTACGTAATCCTTCGCGCGCTTAACGAACGAAGCGGGAATGCACACAGAAGCGCAGCCAAACTTGATACCGTCGTCGCATATCGCGCGGATCTCCTCCCAGGTCGAGCCCTGCAAGAGGAGTGTGTGGTCGCATTTTGAAAGTATTTCCTTAATATCCATCGTAAAAATCTCCATAAATATATTTTGATTATAATATTATACCATATAATTTATAAAAAGTAAATACAAAAATAAAAAGTTGACAACTCATATTCTTGGTGTTATAATATTTCCATAAAATAACACTTAGGAGAAATTAAAGATGAAACGCCTGACTATTTTATTCGCGATTGTTCTTTCCTTCACGCTGGCTTTATCGTCCTGTGGCGGTACTCGACCGGACGAAAACGGCGGTGATACCGACGAACATTCCCACGTCTTTGGCGAGTGGGGTATAACCAAGGAGCCTACCTGCCATGAGGATGGCATTCTCGCGAGAAGCTGCGAATGCGGTGAAACCGAGAGCAAGATGATTCCCAGGGCAGAGCACGAATGGGGCGAGAGAGTTCTCGTTAAGGAGCCCACGTGTATGGAAGACGGAGAAACCGAGCTCGCTTGTATAAACTGCGACAAGATAGTTGTCGTGTCTGACCCACCAAGATTATCTCATGAGTTAGTGCTCATCGCCACGATTCCGTCTACCTGCACCGGCGAGGGCTCAGTGGGCGGTCAAAAGTGCGTGCTGTGCGGTGAGGTGATTATCGAGCCGTCGGTAACGCCCAGACTTCCTCACGAATACGACAATAAATATGACAATAGCTGCAATACCTGCGGCTTTATCCGAGAGATTGACTGCGATCATCCCGAGCTGGTGAAGCTTCCCGGAGCTGCCGCAACCTGTACGTCGACAGGCTTGACCGATGGTAAGCAGTGCAGCAAGTGCGGTGAAATTACGGTAGCTCAGCAGATTATAGCCGCAAAGGGACACAACGCGCCCGAGGGTAAATGCTCGACCTGCGGTATTATGGTTTATAGCGAGGGACTCGAGTTCGTGTCTGTTGGCGATAGTACCTGCCAGGTTAGTGGAATAGGACAATGTGCCGATTCCTTTATCTGCGTTCCGCTCAGCGCACCCGACGGCAAAATCGTTACGGGAATTGCAGACGGCGCCTTTGCCAATTCGCAGATTAGCGGTATCAGAATTTCAAAGAATATAACCTCGATAGCTCAAAACGCCTTTAACGGCTGTAGCCTGCTTTCCAAATTCATCGTAGAGGAAAACACCGAGTATAAGGCAATCGACGGCAACCTCTATTCAAATGACGGAAAGCGCTTAATAAGATATGCCGTCGGCAAGAAGGCGGATAGCTTCACCGTTCCCGACAGCGTCACCGATATCGGTGAATACGCATTGTATGGCAACGCTTATATTAAGACGCTCAGCCTGCCGATTGGCGTGTCGGTTATCGGTTCGTCTGCTACGACAGGCTGCGACCTGCTTACCGATATATATTACGGCGGCGGCGAGGACCACTGGAACAAGATTGCCATTTCCTCTCCCAACGAGGGAATTGATAACGCTACGATTCATTTCAGATACAGCAAGGACCTTGCGTACACCTCAAACGGTGACGGCACCTGCTACGTCAGCGGAATAGGAAAGTGCCCTGATTACGATATCCGAATCCCCCCCATCTCCCCCACCGGAGATACCGTAACGGCTATTGGTAATAGAGCTTTTAGTGATGCTGCCAGAAGTAAAGCATGGACTGTAGAAATTCCTAAAACCGTAATTACGATAGGCGATGGAGCTTTCCTTGGAGGTAGCTATTTGAAAGCCGTAACCTTCGACAGTGAAAGCCAATTGACCACTATCGGCGACAGTGCCTTCGCTGAATGCTACTACTATCTTACAAGTATAGAGATTCCCGATGGAGTAACAAGCATTGGCGAGGCTGCGTTCTATAAATGCGAGGTGCTTAGCAATATCAAGCTTCCCGATGGTATAACCGAGATTTCCGACGGATGCTTCAGGAGCTGCAAGCAGATAAGTATAGAGCTTCCAAACGGCTTGACGAAAATTGGCAAGCGCGCGTTCGACGGCTGTTTTATTGAAGAATTGATCATTCCCTCGAGCTTGGCTGAAATCGGCGCTGACGCCTTCGCAAACGGTGAGGTATCATCGGTTTACGTTGACAGTATAGCTATCTGGGTTAGTATAGATTTTGAAAATGATTATTCCAACCCTCTTCGTGAAACTTATAATAATTCTAAAATTCTTTATGTAAATAATCATCCTTTGATAGGTAACTTGGAAATTCCGGAGGGTGTTACCGCTATTGGAAAATATTCATTTTACGGCTTCGATCTAGAGAGTGTTAAGCTTTCAAGCAGTGTAGCTTATATCGGCGATTATGCCTTTAAGGGATGTTACTATCTTACTGATATAAATCTTCCTGATAACTTAACCGTTATTGGCAACGAGGCGTTCAGATGCTGTCAATCGCTTGAAAACGTAGAAATTCCCGATAGTGTTGTTAGTATTGGTGATTTTGCCTTCTGCGAATGCTACAAGCTTAGTGTAAATATAGGAGATGGCAGCAGGCTCACCACCATCGGATCTTCCGCGTTTGGTTATTGCAAAGGAATTATCAGTATAAATCTTCCAGATAGTGTAACAAGCATTGGTAACAGTGCATTTGCTGAATGCTCAAATCTCGTGAGTATAGATATTCCCGACCAAATAACCGTGATTGGTGGCAATACCTTCTATTATTGCACTGCTCTAACTACCGTAGATCTTCCCGATAGCTTAACCACTATTGGCAATCAGGCATTTTGCTATTGCTATTCTCTCATAAGAGTGGAGATTCCCGAAGGTGTAACCTCAATTGGTAATCTTGCTTTCTACGCCTATGGAGGAAGTCTTGTTGAAATATATAATCTTTCGAGCGTTGACGTTCAATACGGTCTCAATGTCTACACGCCGGATAGCGGAACGAGTAAGGTTTGGACCGATTCCGACGGATATGTATTCTATGAGGATGGGGATGTCTGTTATCTTGCGGGATATGTAGGAACAAGCGACGAGCTTGTGCTGCCAAGTGACTGCAATGGAAAGGTTTATGAAATTTACGGATGCGCTTTAGCATATCTTCCTACTGTTACGAGCATCAAGCTTCCCGACGGACTAACTGCTATCAAAGACCAAATGTTCTACAAAAATCCCTTGCTTGTAAGCGTAGAGATTCCCGATAGTGTTACTTCTATTGGTTCCTATGCGTTCTGCGAGTGTTCTTCGCTCGCCAGTGTGGAGATTCCCGATAGTGTTACTTCTATTGGTTCCTATGCGTTCTACGAGTGCTCTTCGCTTGTAAGCATAAGGATTCCCAGCGGTGTGAAGAGTATCCAAGAGTGCGTGTTCCGCGAATGCTCATTGCTTTCCAACGTAGAGATTCCCGACAGTGTAATTAGTATTGGTGCTAAGGCGTTCTTTGATTGTAGAAGCCTTACCTCTATAGTAATCCCTGACAGCGTGACGAGTATTGGAAATAGTGCGTTCTATGGCACTGGACTTAATTCTATAGTGATCGGCAGCAGCGTTACGAGCATTGAAGATGATGCGTTCTATGGATGCAATATTTATAAAATAACAAACAAAAGTGATTTAAGTTTTGGATTTGGTCAATCTTTTAAGGGAGCAATTGCGAAAAATGCAAAGGTTATCATAAATAAATACGGAAACAGAACTTATTATAATACCGATAAGGTGGAGTATATTGAAACGGATGATAATTTCTTGTTTGAAATTGAAAAAGGCTCATTCATATTTGGAATTCCAACCACATATACTCTTATCGCATATCTAGGAACTAATGATACCGTTACACTTCCAAAAGATATCAACGGAAGCAAATATGAAATATACAAAATGCTTGGAGTAAGAAATGTTATAATCCCCGACGACGTAACTAGTATTGGAGATTATGCGTTCTATAATTGTACTAGCCTTACCTCTATAGTAATCCCTGATAGCGTGATGAGTATTGGAAATTATGCGTTTAATAATTGCACCAGCCTTACCGACGTATATTACACTGGTAGTGAGGAAGAATGGGCGAAAATCAGTATCGGTAGCTACAATTTTAGTCTTACCGGCGCTAACATTCATTTCAATTACGTTCCCTAAAAAACCGCATTTAAGCGAGTCTGAAATACGGCTCGCTTTTTTACTTGGCGGCGGGGCAGGGGAGTTTTTTCATAATTTTGAAAAAATTTCTGAAAGGTGTAGCATTTTTCGTTTCGTTGTGGTAGAATATAGGGGTGAAATTTTGAAAGGAGAGGAAATATGGTTCTTATAATTGCCGAGAAGCCCAGCCTTGCGCGTAATATCGTGGCAGGCATTGGCGGTAAAATGGATAAGAAGGACGGCTACTATATTGGCGAGAATTATATCGTTTCGTGGGCGTTCGGACATCTTTTCTCTCTTGCGGATATTGAGGCGTATCAGCCGGGCGCCAGCGGTAAGTGGTCGCTCGACAGGCTTCCTTGCTTCCCCGAGAAGTTCAAGTTCGAGCTTCGCAAGTCGAATGACAAAAAGAGCGTCGACTCGGGTGTCAAAAAGCAGTTTGGCATTCTCGAGAGGCTATGCAACCGTGACGACGTTGACACGATAGTCAACGCGGGAGACGCTGACCGAGAGGGAGAGATTATCGTGCGTCTGTGCGTTGAGAACGCGCTCAAAACGACCAAGGCGCAGAAGCGTCTTTGGCTTCCCGACCAGACTCCCGAGACGGTCGCAAAGGCTCTCACCGAGATGAAGGACGAGTCGGAGTACGACAACCTCGCGGGCGAGGGCTACGCGCGCACCTACATCGACTGGCTCTACGGTGTCAACCTCACGAGATATGCGACAATCAAGACGGGAAAGCTGCTCAGAGTCGGCAGAGTTATCGCGCCCATCGTTCGCGCTATCTACGACAGGGATATGGAAATCCGCAATTTCACTCCTGAAAAATACTTCGTAATTTCAAGCGCCGAGGAGACGAATGGCGAGAAAGTAGAGCTTACAAGCAAACTAAAGTTTACAAAAGACGAGCTTTCCAAGGCAGAGGAGACCTCTGCGCTCTATAATAGCACTGGCGCGGTTGTCACAGACGTGACGAGCAAGAAGGACAATATCTTCCCGGGTAAGCTCTATTCGCTCTCGACGCTCCAGAACGTTCTCGGTGAGAAATACAAGATGAGCATGACCGACAGCCTGAAGATAATTCAGAAGCTCTACGAGGAGGGCTATCTCACCTATCCGAGAACGAACTCCGAGTATCTTGCCACCGCCGAGAAGGACAAGATGAGGTCGATTATCGCGAACGTAGGAAAACTCGGCTATCCCGTCAGATTCAAGGACTCGAAGCATATCTTCGACGACTCAAAGATTGAGGCGCACTCCGCGCTCACACCTACCTATAAGATTCCGCCAAAGGATAAGCTCTCGCCCGACGAGTCGAAGGTTTATTCCACAGTTTTCCGCCGCTTCGTAGCCGTTTTCTGCGCAGAGGAATGCGTGGCGGAGAAGAGCGAAATCAAGATTAAGGTCGGTGAGCTTGAGGAATTCACCCTCAAGGGTACGGTGATTCTTGAAAAGGGCTGGACAAAATACGACGATTATACTAAAAAGGATAAAATTCTGCCGCATCTTGCGGTAGGTGACGAGGTGAATATTAACTTCGCCCCGCAGGAGAAGCAGACCACGCCCCCGAGGCATTACACGATTACCACGCTGAATAATTATCTGAAAAATCCCTTCAAGGACGATAAGGCGAAGGCGAAGGAGCTTGAGGAATCGGGCGACATTGACGACGCTGACGATTACAAGGCGATTTTCGAGGGACTCGAGCTTGGCACAGAGGCGACTCGCTCGGGCATTATCGACAATGCGAAGAAGAGCGGATACATCGAGCTGAAGAAGGACGTCTACACCATTCTCCCGGGTGGCGAGCATTTCATCGAGTCGCTCGGCAGGCTCTCTATCAGTATGGATAAGTACAAGACGAGCGAGCTTGGCAAGGCGCTGAAAAAGGTTTACCGAGGCGAGATGACGGTCGAGGAGAGCGTGAAGCTTGCCGAGTCGGAGATTGCCGAGGTGTTCGAGAAGGGCAGAAATGCCGAGATACCGCGCGTTATCGGTGTAGATACGGGCAAATACGGCGAGATAGTCGGCGAATGCCCACTCTGCAAGCGCAACGTCGTACGCGGCAAGTACAGCTACGGCTGCATCGGCTTTTCCGAGGGCTGCCAATTCCGCGTGGGCATCAATATATGCAAGCGAGATATTCCCATTTCCGAGATGCGCGCTCTGCTCACAGAGGGCAGAACGGCGTCACTTGGCGGATTTATCTCGAAGAACGGCAAGTATTTCGAGGCTCGCCTGGTATTAAAAGACGGAAACGCAGTCTTTAGCTTTGATAAGTAGTAACGCTAAATCACTCCGCGCATAATATAGTATTGAGCGAAGGCAAAGCGCTCAAAACGACTTCACGGAGGAAACATAATGAACAACAATTGCTTATGCCACATCTTTGACGACAACTGCACCTGAATTATCATCGTAGCGATCATAATCGTGCTCTGCTGTTGCTGCAACCACTAAGGCAAAACCGACTCATTAAGTCATAAGCAATCCGCGCGGCTCTTTGTCGCGCGACGGGAAAACTGCCACTTTCGTGGCAGTTTTTGCTTTTATATTCGTTTTATATGATAATTCAGAGCTTTCCCCCTACGAAAATCCGTGGTTTTATTCTTAATATTTACTGTCTTCCTGTCATATTCCCACCGCGCTGCAAATATATTTTAGTAAGTAAAGTATATTTGCCCGTGTGAAGCTCGGGCGGAATGGAGTTTATATGTTCGTTTATTCAATACGCTCGTCAACGGTGAAGTTCGTCGGTATTCTGCTCGTCGCGCTGATTGCGATTGTCGCAATCTTTTTCGGTAGCGACGGCGGAGTGGTTTCAGCGTCGAGCAACGCGACCGCGATAGATTACAGTGGAGTAAAGACCGCGGAAAACCGCATAGCCTTTATCGAGCAATTCGGCATCGAGGTGGATAAAAATTCCGAGAGCGAGGAGAGCTTTAAGATGCCCGACAGCTTCGACCGAGTGATTCTCGGCTATAACGAGCTACAGAAAAAGCAGGGGCTCGACCTCTCAAAATACGCGAAAAAGCGTGTAACCAGATACACCTACCGAGTCACCAATTACAATGCCGACGGTGAGGTTTACGCTAATCTCTTTATTTACAGAGGCAGGGTGGTCGCCTGCGATATTTCCAGCGCAGACCCCGAGGGCTTCGTGCTGCCACTCACTCTTGTGGAAAAGGAAAATCTGAAATAAAACAAGCGGTTTTGCAAACACAACTTTGCAAAACCGCCTATTTTTATGATAAAAAGCGAATCAGTCGACCTTAAAGACTCTGCCGCTCTTGCGCTCCTTGGGCGCGGGAAGCTCACCGTCGGGGTAGCCGAGCACGAGATTGCCGATGCCCTCGACCTCTGCCGTGATGCCGATAGAGCGAAGCCACTCTTGCCACTTCGGCTGCTCGAACACCTCTTTTGCCCTGTGAATCCAGCAGGAGCCGACTCCTGCATCGTGCGCCGCGAGCATCATATTGCCGAGCGCGAGCGAACCGTCGTAGACGTAGGTGCGCGCCGCCTTGTCAGCGAGGACGACCAGCACGACGGGCGCGTTGTAGAATGGGTCGCCCGATGCGCCCATAACCGCAGCGTTGGCCGCCGAGAGGGCATCGCGGATTTCCTTGTTAGTCACCGCGACGATAATCGGCGCTTGCAGATTTCTGCCGCTTGCCGCAGCAAGACCTGCCTCGATTACCTTGTCGATAATTTCGGTTGGCACTGCCTTGTCGGTGTATTTTTTCACGCTGACTCTTGTGAGAATAACGTCTGTACAGCTCATATCAAAACTTCCTTATGCATTTTTTAATAACGAGAATACGAGATTCATAATAGCCGACACGGCAGATAAAATGATGAAGATTAGCCAGAGAATAGCACCGCCCACGGATGCGCCCTCTATCATCAGATAGTGAACGGCAATGAAGGCAATATCTCCGATCAGGCAGGGTATAGCCAAAAGTCTACCTCTGACAAGGCTATGTATTCCCTTGATAACGAGCAATGCCGCTGCGGAAATCATATAGATTTGCGCTACTGATATAACCTGTTCGATAGCAAATCCCTCAAACAAGGCGTTTGAAGCAAGACTCTCAATGCCGCCGTTGGCATACAGCGCGAGGATTCCGGTGAACATAAAGGCAAAATAGCTTGCCGCTGAGATAGAAAATACAGAAAATTTGCTTTTATTCATATTAAACCTCCAAGTTATATTTTATTTTTCACTTAAATTATCGTCTTTATCGGTATTCGGCTCATCTTCTGCTGCCGCCGTTTCGCTGTTTGCGCCCTCGAGATCAACTCTCTCGACCAGACGCTGTATGCCGTATCCCGCCTGCATACCGATGGTAAGCACCAGGAACACACCGAGATAGTAGGCGAGAAGCGTCACCTCGAAGCTAGCGAATATGTCAATCATATAAATTGAATATTCGCCATATGGGTCCATACCGAAGTTATTGAGGTGGAAAATGTAGTTTAAGAGAACTCCAAACGTGATTACCGAGAACATACAGATTATCGACCTTTTGAGGTTCTTAATGTCGCACTTGACCTGTCCCGAAATCATAAGATAAAAGCCGTAAACCGAGGCGAGCAGATGACACGCCGCCTCCGAGGCATAGAGGAAGTTTGCCTCTATATTGTAATTGAAAATATAAGCGTGCTCGGGGCTGATCATCAGCGCAAAGAACATTCCCATCCAGAGAAACGCGATAGCCGCGTTGCAGAACTCGCGCACCTTATCACTGAGCAAGACGGTAAAGGGAATGAGCGTCATTATAAACGGGCTGATATTGCCGAGCGTCATAAATCCGCTCTCGAGCCAGCCTCGCTGATACGCCGCGTAATTCCACGCGAAGAAGAATACTAAATCGGCAATGATAAATATAGTGTTGCCGAGCTTTACGTTGATATACTTATGGAAGAATGAAAGCGCTAGTATCGACGTAAAGTAGCATAGCACCATGATGCCGACCATTTGCATCATATTCATAAAGCGCTACCTCACTTTTCCTCTGCGGTCTGCTTGTCAGAGTCGGTGTCGGTGTTCTTGTCCTTGTCTTTATCCTTGTCCTTGTTCCACCAAGGGTCATTTTTTGTTTGCGCTTCGGTTTCCTCCAGCGGTGGCTCGTAGCCGTAGACTATCTTTCCCTTGTGCCATCCGTCAGCGAAGCCCTCGGGCATCTCGCCCTCGTCAAAGTATACGTTTATTATGAGCCCCTCGGTGTCGAACGCGCCTGTCTCGATGACCTCAACCCCCTCGGGAATCACTATCTCGGTAAGAGAGGAGCAGCCGGCAAAGGCGCCCGCCTCAATGGTGACGAGGTCGCTCGGGAGTACAATCTCGGTCAGACTCTCGCAGCCTGCGAAGGCGTTTTTACCGATTTTCACAACCGTCGAGGGAATCTCGATAGTTTCCATTTTAGTACAGCCCGCGAATGCCTCGGCCTCAATAGCGAGAATACCGTCGAGCAGATGCATAGCGGTTATCTCATTTCTGCCTTTGAATGCGCCCTCGGTGATGCCGAGCACCATCTTCTCATCGTGGTAAGCGCCTATATAGACCTCGCCGCGCAGCCCCTTGTATGAGCCGATTATCTCGCAGTAGTTCTGATTTTCGGCATCGCTGTAAATGATGCCGGGCGTGGTTTCATACTCCCATATAGCCTTTACCGTGCTGTCACGCGTCACCTTGTGGTACGAGCCCGACCAGCCACGCAGATAGTGACCGTCCTTCGCTACGTTCGGGGGAGTTGCGCTCTGTCCCTGCGTCACACGCTGAACAGCCTCACCGCTGATAAGTATTCCGCCGTTAAGGTCAAATGTAACGGTGTAGGACTTCTTACCCGCGAAGAAGATCAAAAGTAATATTATAGAAATTGCTATGAATTCAATAGCCAGAATTATAATCAACTTTGTTTTCTGTGATAGACTTTTTCCAAAGAGCTTCATAATTTCCTCCTAAAAAGCGACTTTTGTTCATTATACCACAATATATTCGCTTTGTAAAGAATTTATTTTTTCCTTTTTTTGATTTCCGCGAGCAGCTCGTAGGGAATAAAGAGATTTCCTCTGCCGACACCGAGCGCCACGTCGGGCTTGATAGGGCCGTGGAAATCGCTGCCGCCACTCTCGAGAATGCCGAACTCGGCTGCGGTAGCCCTCGCCGTCAGAGTGGTTTCCTCGCTGTACTTTGAGTACAAGACCTCCATAGCGTCGAGCCCCGCGTCCTTTGCAAGCGGCAGGAACTCCCGCACCTCGTCAGAGGTGAGGCTGAGATACGGGTGCGCCCACACGACCGCCGTGCCGATAGATTTGAGAAATTTTATCGCCTCTATGGCAGAAATATATTTCGGCGCGTTATAGTAGCCACCCGATTTGGAGAGCAGACTCGCAAAGGCTTCCTTTGCGCTGCCGACGTAGCCAAGTCTTACAAGCTCCGCGGCAATATGCGCGCGGTTGATACCGCCCTCGGTGCGAGAGGAGAGCTCGTCGTAGTCGAGGTTGTAGCCCGCCGCCTTCAGCGAGGCTATGCAGGCGCGATAGCTTTTTTCCTTTTCCTTACGCATATCGGCGACGAGCTCGCCTATTTTACCGTAATGCTCGCGCTTTACGTAAAGACCGATTATATGCAGCTCCTTACCGCGCCACTCGGTAGATAGCTCAATACCCGGCACCGCCTCGGCAGAGAAGTCTTTGCCCGCTTCTACGAAGGCGTCGAGTCCCGCGACGGTGTTATGGTCGCAGAGCGCGATTGCCGAGAGTCCTATTTCGTCTGCCGCCTCGAGCAGCTCACGCGGCGTGTACGTGCCGTCTGAGAAGCAGGAATGCGTATGCAGGTCACAGCTTTTTCTTTCAGAAAACATTGTTCTTTCCTCTAATTAAATCCTGAAAATTGGTTATTTGACAACCAAGGTTGTCATTTTTTGTTTTATTCCTCGTCGGGAGCCTGACCGTTGTGCGCAAGCCAACGACACTCGCCAAGCTCGAAGCTCGAGAAGGTTGCCGTAAATGACGAGTCCTCCGGACTGCAAGCGTAGATGCCGAAGCGTACAGCTTCACCACCCTGCCACATATGGCAGACACGCATCTGTCGGTAGGTCACACCGTCACTCGAGCATTCTATGCAGTAGTCCGACTCCCTGCGGCTGAGCCTATACCACATCGACTTAACCGATGCGTCAATCTCGGTGGTCGCCCAGTCGGAGTAGCCGTTGTTCGTCACCACGCTGCCGAGATGCCCGAAGCTCTCGTTTTCATACTCGATTGACGCCTTGAGCCAGTTCTCGCTGTCGAGGTACATCACGATACCGCATTGGTCGAACCTATGCTTATAGTCAAACTCGGTCTTGACCGTGAATGAGAAATATTTTTCGTCGCACTCCATCTGCAAGACGGGCGCGTTGTCATTTTTGAAATGGTAGTAGGTCCTCTGCCAGAGGTCTGTGTGCGGCTTCGTGACAATCTCCACCTTACCGCCCTCGACCTTAAAGCCAAAAGGCTCTCTCGTCCACTCAAATTTGCTTATATCAAAATTCATTTTGCCTAAAAATCACTTTATCGTATAATCTATCGTTATTTCAAGTAGCGGCAGCACAGACCAGTGATTGATAGTTTCGCTATACTGATTCTGTATTCTGACCGTCTGCGCGTTAACGTCGTATTCGTAGCCGAGCGCTTCATTTTCGGTTTCGATTTTCTCGCCCGTGACCGCACTACCGCCAACGAGAACCGTGGGAGCAGCGTTCGTCAGGCTGGAATAGGTGATAGAAATGGAGTTGATAACAACCTCTTTTCCGTCTATCTCCTTGATAGTCAGCTCGATATAACCGCCGTTACCGTCGGCAGAAGCAAAGAGACACATACCGTTTGAGGAAATGGGGTATGACTGATTGTATACCGATGGGGGAGTCACGTACTTATAAACGAGTGAGAACTTGCCGTCCGCGCCGAAGATCATGTCGCCGTATTCTTCCTCACCGTCGGGAGTCTCGAGATCCGAGCGATTGAGCGCTACCGTAGTGGTGAAATCGGTTCTTACGTTATCGGTTCTCTCGAGAGTGATAATCGCATCGTAGGTGCCATCGGTATTCTCGAATATAGCCTCAACCGTGAATGCCCAACCGAGCTTTTCACCGCTGTCTAGCTTACCGCCATTCACGAACTGCGAGCCGAAGGTGTCCATATCGAAGGAGTCACCGACCTCGAAGAGCGCAGCGTCACCGTACTGCCTGCTGGTCGTATTATATTCCTCAGCTGGATTGTTTCTTATCATATGAAGAACGTCAAGCTTGCTTGTAACGTCATAGTTGGAGTATGCCAGGTCACAGAGGGTGCCGTCGACTATCTCGCTTGTCAGCGCGCCGCCTGCGTTGTAATTTTCAAGCAGCGAGTTGACGTGCCAGAGTCTGATACCGCTATCAATAAAACCGCTAAACGTCACGTTTGAGTTGTATGCGTTGAGTCCCGTGGGAGTAAATAGCTCAAGAATGAGATATTCGTCGTAGAGGGAGTTAGCCTCATTCCATGTGTTAGTAAGTATAATATTCTGTCCACTCGACTGAAAATCGGAGAGACGAAGCGTAATCTTGTCGCCGAGGGCATAGTCGCTCGAAGCGTAAACCTGGGGCTTCGACCAGCCGATTCTGTTCACGTGGTAGGGGTCGTGACCACCGTAATTAGCGTCCTGCATAACGAAGCCGCCTGCGGGAACGTATCTCTCGTCTGCCATCTGTTCTTCATAGAGGTCGACGTTGCCGAACATATGTCCCATTTCGTGAATAGCCGTTACTGCACTGGTTCTGAAGGCGCGGTTATAGGTAGCCGACAAATCGGTAATCTGTGTCTGCGCTCCGGGCTGCATCATATCGAGTCCGTACAGACCGCCAATAGGGCAGAAGGACATAGTGTTGAAGGAATAAGCCTCGTTGTCGTAGTTGCTCGACTCAAATGCCACCGATCTGTTCGTATCTTCAGGCGCACCGTAGTAGTTAGCGCCATAGTAGATAATCAGTCCGTCGAGATAGCCGTCGCTATTGAGGTCGTAGTCGTCGAAGCTCTCGTCGGTGTTATTATCGAAGTACCAGGCAATAGCGTCGGTGCCGAGAATGCGGGAATTATATTTTTTAGATTCCTCGTAGTCTGTGTAATCCTCGTAAGAGGTAGAGGAATAATAGAAGTCGCTCACCGTGATATCCATCGTGATAGCACCGTAGCTCTGCTCCTCGTAATACTGCTTCAAGGACTTGAAGTCGGTTTCGGGTCTGTCACCGTTCACCGTGTACTCTATATCCTCAAGTATCTGCTCCCTCTGCGCCTCGCTGAAGAAGTAGTCCGAGTCGGTGAACCATACGGGGATAACAAGGATTTTCACCTCCCCCTCTGCGGGAAGCATATGGACTTCGCCCGAGCGGAAATTCTTGAAATAGTCATTATTATCGTAAGCCGTGCTCTGTCCTACGTATTCGGTAACCTCGTAGAACTTGACGTCGTAGCTTACCGATACCTCACCGTAGGTGAATTCTACCGTCTTGTAGCTTCCGTCCTTGGCTGAAAGCGAGGTGCTAATCAAGTTCTCGTCAATTTCTTTTTTCGCGCCGCTTTCATAGGTAGCATACATTTTACCGAGGAAACACAGCTCACCGTTAATTATAACGAAATCGCTACCGCCGGTTTCACTAGAGAGTGAAACCGCCTTGTCCTCGCTGACGTTGACGGTCAGAGCAATTTCCTCGCCTTCACAGGCAAAGGTAATCTCGCATTCACCGACACCCACCGCCTTGACTTTATTTGCAGAGCTGTCAAGCTCCAGCACGGCAGGGTTGCTGACAGAGATAACGTTCGTCTTTGCCTCACCGTTATACTTGACGTCAAAGGTCAGCTCGTCACCTACGTAGAGGTCGAGTGCGTCACCGTCGTTAACCGTGGCAGCGGTTGCCTGATTTACTACTCTGAGACCGTTTGTGAGCTCTGCGCTCTTGTTGAGATTTACCGTGAGGTAAGCGGTATCGAGCACACCGTCAGCGCCAATCGCTTTGATTGTTATTCCGCCCGTCTTGTCCTCGTCGGTCGCGAGCGTCGTGATTTTTCCGTCGCTGTCAATGCTCATAAATGACGAATAGCTATCGTCGCTGAGCGAGAAGGAGAGAGAATAGGCTGTGTTGCTTGAAACGGAGTAGGAAATCGCATAGCTGCTTCCCGATTCCATAGTCAGAGAGTAGGTGTTAGTATCCGCATCGTAGAGAAGACCGTCGTTTGTCAGAACGATGTCAGCGTATTCTCCGACCAAAAGCGAGAATATGAAATATTTATGAGCAACTCGCGCGTATTCGCCGTCCTTGTATAAATCCGCATCAACAGAGAAGACCTCGCTCTTAGCCAAATCAGCGTTCGTTTCTATGTATCCGTCACTTGTGATAGTGAACCTGCCCTCTATATCGTCATCACTGCTGTATATGAAGCTGTAATCGTCACCGAGCTTGCCGTCGACGTCAGTTTTAACCTGATATTTTTCGCCGGCATAAAGGGTCAGGAGATAATATTGGTCATCTCCCTCTCCACTGGTTGTCATTTTCGAGTCGGTAACGAATTCGAAGCTGTCAATAGCCTCGACCTTGTCGCCGCCGGGAGTATCGCCGCCTGAGAAGAAGCATCCGCTAAGCATAACGGATAAAGATATCACTAGAAGTAAAAATAGAATTTTGCTGTTTTTCATAAGACTGCCTCCTAAAAATTTATTTATAAACAATTGCTTTTTGCCTAGTAATTTCGCCGTAACTATTTACGCATTCTTCAGCGCCATAGAGACGTGCGGTATGCCTTCCTCGAGGAACTCCTCTGAGGTGGCGACGAAGCCGAGCCTTTCGTAGAAGCCCTTTGCGTGCATCTGCGCGTGCAGGGTGATTTCCTTATTAGCAAAAGCTTCCTTTATCACGGGCAGTGACTCCGTCATGAGCCTCTTGCCGAGCCCGATACCGTGAGTTATCGAGAGAACTCTGCCGATTTTCACGCTGCCGTCATCTGCTTGATACGCGCGCAGATATGCGACGACTCTGCCGTCACTCTCGAAGAAGCAGTGCAGACTGTCGTAATCAACTCCGTCGAAATCCCGACAGACAATTTTCTGCTCCATGAGAAAAATCTCGCATCTCGCGCGCACTATTTCATACAGTTCGCCGGTGGTCAATTCGCAAAACCACTTTGCCTTTAATTCCAAATCTATTTTCTCCTTATTTTCTCATAAATCAAAGCAATATCCTGTATATAATCACTTCGTTTTTGCAGTGTACGTGATAAATCCTTGCAAATTCAGTCTTTCTCGGTGTTTCACTGTGCCTTTTTACCGTTGATAAGTGTATGTAACGAATCCCTCAGCCCAAAAGGTTTTGTCAATCAATTTTGGCTTAAAAAGTCTAAACACCCTTTTAATCTTAAAGCCGTTTTGTGTATCGCAAAAGCCCGGCTTTTGCTTCAAATTTTCAATCGCATTTTTAGCGTTTTCCTCGGAACTGTATATCCCGATATCCGAACGTTCAAAATGGTTATCCAATTTGTGTTTGTGTGTAACCTTGTAAAATATCATATCACGATCTCCTTTCGATATGTTATACCAAACTGCTGTAAATTGTATTTTCGAGCTTCACTCAAAACTCACAGTTGTCCCAATGAATTGGTGAAGTTGCTCACTCCGTTCGTAGTGAAGTTGTTCGCTTCGCTCACGCAAAATATGTTTCGTGTTGCGAACGTGGTGGAAAGTGCGAGGTGGCTTCGCTCGAGGATGACACGGCGAAAGAAATCGCAAGCGCATTTTTTAAGCCGAACTTTACGGTTCAAAAGAGTTGGTGCTTTTATTTTTTACCATTAGCGTGAGGAAGGAAGAAGGTGCCCCACATCAAATAAACGCCGTAAGATAGAGTGTCGGGATCCTCTTCCGAGGTAGGTACCTCGTACCCCTGCTCGTTTTTTCGCCAAGAATCCATGCGCTCGTCAGTAATACCATAAAGCTCCTGAAGCCGCTTTCCGTTCGCCCCACCTCTCATCATTTCAAAGGTCACGATATGTCCAAGCTCGTGGAAAATGATCTCCACCATTCTCTCGATGTCGGGTAAAAGCTCCGCTCTAAAGGTAAGTTTATTATCCCATCCCGCAAGACCGTCCACGATAATGCCATCAGAGGTAAGGGAGGGTACGAATTCCGCCTGAACGTCGGGAATTTGCAAAACGGGGCATACCGCGCGTATAAGTTCGTTCACGCGAGCTGTGCGCTCCTTATCGGTAAGCTTATCCCACGGGGAGCGTCCGAGCTTTTCAAGATACCATTCCGTGAGCATAGCACACTTCATTTCCGTTGTAAGATAAAAATCTCCGTCGGATGAGCGATAGTTTATGATGCGATCGTAAATAGGTCGGTTTTCCACGTCCCATTTAGCGCCTTCATCATCAGCCAATACCGCAGTTTTCCAAAGTCTTAGGGCCTCTGGCAAAAACAAATCGGGGCAGTAACTAAAGTAGTTTCTCGCAAGCTCGCACGAAGACCATATATCTCCGTCTGCGGCTCCTCGCATAAGAAGCGATATCTCGGCAGGCAGCTGGTGCTGAAGACCGTTTTTCTCCTGCATCGTGCGCGCCAGATTCCAGTTATCCAGTCCATTACCGCTATGTAAAACTCCCTTCATGAAAGGAATGTTCGATTTCTTAAAAATATTTTTCATATGTCTATCCTCTCGTTATTCAGTCGTATTTGATTAACATAAACAGAGCAGCCTTTGATTTCGTCACAAAGGTCGGATATCTGAATTGCAAATTCGATTGCGTCCTCTCGGAGTTGGTTCTTATTATCGGTCATTTTGTCTTGCTCCTTTGTTTTGTAGCATTTGTCGATATGTTGCTACGCAACTCGATATATGGTCGCGTTGCGACCATTCGATATATTTCTCGCTTTGCTCGAAATTCGATATGTTGCCTTTGGCAACGAGAGTCGATTGCGCCGCTGTTGTTACTTATCTCGCGTTGCCATTGGGCAACGCATATCGAGCGCGTAGCGCCATATCGAGTCGTAGACATATCGAGCGACGCATCAGCGGCGCATATCGACGTCGAGCCGACGTGTGAGACACACGACGGACTCGACGTGGGTCAAGACTCCAAAAGGTATATTTTTCAACCTGTAATTAAGCCAACTCCAAATCAACAAATTCCTTTTTCGCGTCTACAAATTTTAATGAAAGCCAATCAAATCCAATCGATTTTGCTTGCTCCCAATCAAGAGTACCGTACATCAATATGACCTCTCCATTTTCGTTGAACTCATATTCTTCTTTCTCATCTTCGTAATCAATCGAATAACCAAGTGTGATTTGTATTTTTCCCGTACAATGCTCGTAAAGTTTTATTTCGCGCTCTACATCATCACAAGCCTCGTTGCAAAACATTGCATCATAACCATGCTTCATACCGTCAAAGACGGTAAATGTTTCGCCTGTTAAAATGTCTTTTGCAATTATTAAACAAGGATATTCGGAATCCACGATATATGGTGTTTTTCTGATTTTTATAGTATCTCCGTAAAAGTATATTTCCAAATTTGTGTTTCCTGCGGAAGAAGTAAGTATACCGACAG
>JAGBGE010000016.1 GCA_017936125.1 Clostridia bacterium | reverse complement strand
GGTTTAATAGTCGAATGTGCCGCCATAAACAGAAAAAGGGCAAGAAAAAAGAGAGAAGCCGAAACTTCTCTCAATTCTCTTGCCCTTCGCAATGCTCAGCGTTCCTATATAACATAACTGTCCTTAGCAACCCTGCTCATTTCACATCGGATTTTTGTTGTTCTTGAAGTATTGGTAGAGGTAGCAGGGTATCATTCCGTTATACAGCTTGCGCACCTTGTCTGCCTTCTTGCCGTAGAATTTCTCAAAAGCGGGGTGAGAGGTTATCACGTACACCTGCCAGGGCGCGAGCGAACGGAAGTGAACGCCAATCTCACGGTAGAGCTGCTCGACCTCGCGCATCGTACCGAGACGCTCGCCGTAGGGTGGATTGCATACGATAGTGCCGCGTCTGCCGTCGGCAGAGATTTTTCTTGCGTCCTGCCTGAATACCTTGACAGTGTCGGCAACGCCCGCGAGCTTTGCGTTCTTCTCCGCCAGCGCGACTGCCGCCGGGTCGATGTCCGAGGCGAAAACCTCAAAGTCGCTCTCCCTCTCTACGTCAAAGGCTTCCTCGCGTGCCGATTTCCAGATTTTCTTATCAATAAAGGGGAACTCCTCGGCAATAAACGAACGGCTGCGACCGGGCGCGATATTACGCATAAGCATTGCCGCCTCGATAGCGATAGTACCGCTGCCGCACATAGGGTCCCAGAGCAGCACGTTATCTCTCGGGCGAGAGGTGGCTGCGATAGCCGCGGCGAGCGTTTCTCTTATCGGCGCGCCGAGCGACTCACGGCGGTAGCCTCGCTTGTGCAGAGGTGAGCCGGTTGTGTCTATCATCAGCGTGGCTTCATCGTTCAGTATGAAGAACTCTATCTGATACTTAACCTTTTCCTCGGGGAAAATCGCGATTCCGTAGACCTCGGATAGCGAGCGCACGACCGCCTTTTTGATTATTGCCTGACAGTCGGGGATAGAGTAGAGCTTTGATTTTATTGAATGCCCCTTGACGGGGAAGATATCGTCCTTGCCGATAAACTGCGACCAGGGCAGCGCGCGTGTGCCCTCGAAAAGCTCCTCAAAGCTCTCGGCACGGAAGGAGCCAACCTTGATGAATATTCTCTCTGCGTAGCGCAGGAATATATTTGAGAGCGCGACCGCTTCCTCGTCGCCGGCGAAGGTAACTCTGCCGTCGATAGTCGAGATACGCTCGTAGCCGAGCGCGTCAATTTCCTCGCCGAGCAAATGCTCGAGACCGAAAAGGCAGGTTGCCACAAGTTGTAGCTTCATTATCTGAACTCCGAAAAATGAATTTTTACTCTATTATACCAAAGAAAAGTCCGACAGTCAAGCGAGATAAAAATAAAAAGAAAATATTGACAAAGCAGCATTATTGTGCTAAAATTATTTCACTAACCTTTGGAGGTATAATATGAAGCCTTTAGCAAATAACAACATATCATTCTGGGCAGGAGTCGGACTTTTGCTTCTCTTCTCGATTCCCGGCATTGGCGAGCTCGCGCTCATCATCTGCGCCTTCCTCATTCCCGACGGCCCTGTCAAGACCTTTGCGCGCACGATTTTTATCATCACGCTTGTGCTTGCGGTTTTACTTGCAGTTCTCGTAGTTGTTTTCGGCATCACGCTTGATTTTAATTACGAGTTCCCGATTCTCAGAGAGGACCAGTTTGAAGTATTCAGAAACGTTTTACCTTTTGCATAATTTGATTTTCTTATAACAAAAGACCTGCATCACTGCAGGTCTTTTGTTTTTGCTTGTTTTTCGATTAGCCGAAGTTATCCAGCAATTGAATGTGTTTGTAGGGGACGGCGCCTAGACGTCCAGATAGATAGCCTTCCCCAAGACAGGGGAAGGTGTCACCGTAGGTGACGGATGAGGATGAACAAATGACCTCTATGTAATGTTATAAGTATTCAAACCTCGGGACGTCGAGGGCGCCGTCCCCTACAGACGTATTATAATTCCGAATTTCGAATTTACTTTATTCCTCGGGAACGTAATTATAATGAATGGTCGCACCTGTGAGCTTGTCATTGGAATTATCAATATTTATCTTCGCCCAATCTTCCTCGCTGCTGGTGTAGTATACGTCGGTAAGGCTGGAGCATTCATTGAACGCCCAATAACCAATGCTTGTCATGCTGCTCGGGATTTCCACAGTTATAAGGCTGGTGCAACCGTTAAACGTAGAATAACCAATACTGGTCACGCCATCGGGAATCACAACAGATATAAGGCTCTTGCATCCATAGAACGCCTCCTGCTCCAAAGAGGTCACGCTATCGGGAATCACAACAGATATAAGGCTCTCGCATCCATAGAATGCCTCCCTATCAATATCGGTTACGCCGTGGGGAATTACCACGGAGATAAGGCTGTTGCACTCATAGAACGTGCCCCAACCAATACTGGTCACGCCATGGGGAATTACCACAGAACTAAGGTTATAGCACTTATAGAAAGCATATTTACCAATACTGGTCACACCGCTGCCGATTTCCACAGAGTTAAGGTTGTCGCAACCATAGAACGCACTATCACCGATAGCGGTTACGCTATCGGGAATCGTCACAGAGTTGAGGCTATAGCACTCATAGAACGCTTCATCGCCTATAATAGTTACGCTGTCGGGGATTATAACGTTTATTACTCCGCGCATTTTATAAATTGCATATTCATTTCCATCAATATCCGTGGGAAGTGTAACGGTGCGGTTCGTTCCTAAGTATGCAATAAGCGTGTACTTACCGTCCTTAATTTCAAATAGGAAGTTATCCTCGGTTTCGATATACTCCACCGTATCGGCGTTATTATAGGCTTTGTTTCCCTTTTTATCTATAATAATCTTTGCATAATGTGAAATATTTCCATAACCACCGAAATACATATTAAATGCAATATCAAAATCACCTTTATTCGTTATTTTATAAAGGCTGTCGCAACCGGAGAACGCCCCTAAACCAATACTGGTCACGCTGTCGGGAATCACAACGGATGTAAAGCTGTCGCAACCTTGGAACGCATAATCATCAATATCTGTTACGCTGTCGCCAATTTCCAAGTATAAAATGCCGGAGCAATCGCCGAACGCGCGTTTACCAATACTAGTCACGCCGTTGCCGATTTTCACAGAAATAAGCCCGGTGCAATATTCAAACGCACTATCACTAATACCGGTCACACCGTCGGGAATCACAACAGATCTAAGGTTCTTGCAATTTTCGAATGCGCTAATGCCAATATTAGTCACACCATCGGGTATAGTAAATTCGGTATTGGTTTTAGCGGTAGCGTATTTAATCAAGGTATTACCGTCTTTGGTATACAGATTACCGCCTATGGACTTGTAATGTTGGTTATTAGAATCAACGGTTATGCTGGTAAGGCTGTCGCAATAATAAAAAGCATACTCACCAATACTGGTCACGCTGTCGGGAATCATCACGGAGCTAAGGTTGATGCACTTAAAGAAAGCACCACTACCAATACCGGTCACGCTGTCGGGGATTGCAACAGAGTTGAGGCTGTAGCAATTAGAGAACGCAGAAGAATCAATATAGGTCACACCGTCCTCCATTATAACGGAGTTAAGGTTTTCGCAACCATTGAACGCACCATCACCAATAACTGTTATGTTGCCGGGGATTGCCACAGTGTAGAGGCTTTCGCAGTTCTGAAAAGCAATGCGATCAATAACGGTCAAACCTTTTCCGATTGTCACGGAGGTGAGACCTCCGCAATTCAAGAACACAGCGGCACCCATCTCAGTCACGCTATCGGGAATTACCATAGAGGTAAGACCATCGCAGCCGGAGAATGCGAAACTGCAAATTTTAGTCACACTGTCCGGAATTACTATGGAGGTAAGGTATTCGGAATTAGTGAACGCATTCTCACCGATGTGAATCACTTTATCACCGTCAGGCGAGACTGCGGGAATTACAATATCTTTGTACTTATAACTATAATTATAATAATGACCTTCCACAAGCTTGACATAGCAGGTACCATTTTCGTATGATGTAAATTCAAGACCCTGCTCATCATAACACCTAGGAGGTTGATAGGCTTGAGGCGGGAAAAGTAATTCGCAAGAGGTCAGTGTAAGCGCAAGTGCTATAATCATAACCGATAAAACCAAAAGCTTTTTCATAATATGTACTCCTTAAAATATTGTTAAATCCATTTTATCACACCCTCGTCAATTTGTAAAGGCATTTCGATGTTTTTCTGCCGAAGGCTTAATGAATGTATGAATGTATATTGTCTTGTCTTCTCTTTTCTTCTCTTGTCTTCTCTTTTCTTTACCCCCTATAGTCCCCCTCTTCCTTTCTCTCCCTCTCTCACCCGAAGGGTATATCGAATTGCCGATGGCAATATATCGAACGCGAAAGCGTATATCGAGCTGCCTTTAGCAGCATATCGACCCAATTTCTTCCTCTCTCGCGTAGGACGGTGGCTTGCTGCCGCCGTATGCAGAATTTATAACGTAAAATGCAGTCATCCTCATCCACCACTATCGTGGTCCCCCTTGTCTCGCTGTGGCTCGGTCACCTTCAAGGGAAAACGATACTCAATCGTTTTCCAACACTCTCAGGCCGCTACGCTACCTATCTTGGGGAAGGCTATTTCTCTCCCTGATTCGATTCTATCACAAACCCCGCTGTTTGTAAGTATGGTTTGGTGACGAATTTTCCTCTTGGGGAAAATGATGATTTTGTCTAATTTGTACACACCGCCTTTATTTTTGTTTTATGTACTTGACTTTATATTATTTACTGTGATATAATGAGATGTTAAAAATAAAACTAGGAGAAATTCCACAATGAAATGGACATCACTTAATGACCTCAGAGAAAAATTCCTTTCCTTCTTTGAGAGCAAGGGGCATCTTCGCCTCGGCAGCTTTTCGCTTATTCCCAATAACGATAAATCACTTCTTCTTATAAACTCGGGTATGGCGCCTATGAAGAAATTCTTCACGGGTGAGGAAGAACCCCCGAGACACAGAGTTTGCACCTGCCAGAAGTGCATCAGAACTCCCGACCTCGAGAGAGTTGGTCACACCGCGCGTCACGGCACTTATTTCGAGATGCTCGGTAACTTCTCCTTTGGAGATTACTTCAAGGACGAGGCTATTCCGTGGGCGTGGGAGTTCCTTACCGAGACTCTCGAGATTCCCGCTGACCTTCTTTGGCCCTCGGTTTATGAGCACGACGACGAGGCGTACGCTATCTGGCGTGACAAAATCGGTGTTCCCGAGGCGCATATAGTCAAGCTCGGCAAGGCAGACAACTTCTGGGAGCACGGCTCGGGCCCCTGCGGTCCCTGCTCGGAGATTTACTTCGACAGAGGTCTCAAGTACGGCTGCGGCTCTCCCGACTGTAAGCCCGGCTGCGACTGCGACAGATTTATGGAGATATGGAACAACGTATTCTCGCAGTTCAACAACGACGGTAAGGGTAATTACACTGAGCTTGCGCAGAAGAATATTGACACGGGTATGGGCCTTGAGCGTCTTGCCTGCGTAATGCAGGGCGTGGACAATCTCTTTGAGGTTGATACCGTACGTGCGCTTCTCGACCGTGTTTGCGAGATTGCAGGCAAGGAGTACGGCGCGGATAATGATGACGATATTTCTATCCGTGTTATCACCGACCATACCAGAAGTGCAACCTTTATGATCAGCGACGGTGTTATCCCCTCTAACGAGGGACGCGGCTACGTTCTCCGTAGAATTATCCGCCGTGCTTGCCGTCACGGTAAGCTTCTCGGCATAAACGGTATGTTCCTCAAGGGACTCTCCGAGATAGTTATTGCGCAGAACGAGGGCGCATACACCGAGCTTCGCGAGAAGTACGACTACATTCTCAAGGTTATCACTCTTGAGGAGGAGCGCTTCAACGCTACTATTGACGCAGGTCTTGGCATTCTCTCGGGCGTTATAGCTGACGCAAAGGCGAAGGGTGAGAGCGTTATCTCGGGTGCAGATGCATTCAAGCTTTACGATACCTTCGGCTTCCCCGTTGACCTCACTCGTGAGATTGCAGAGGAAGCAGGACTTTCTATCGACGACGAGGCTTTCGCGGCTCTGATGAACGAGCAGAAAGAGAGAGCAAGAGCAGCAAGAGGCAATATTTCGGGCTGGTCGGACTCCTCGAAGTCGCTTCTTGAGAATCTCGGCGCGACCGAGTTCCTCGGCTACACCGACTATGAGTGCTGCGGTAAGGTGCTTTCCATCTTCGCGGGCGACGAGGCTGTTGACTCGATTTCCGAGGGTGAATGCACGGTTGTAACCGATAAGACCGTATTCTACGGTGAGGGCGGCGGCCAGGTTGGCGACACCGGTGTTATCACTCTCGGTGATACCACGCTTACCGTTATTGATACCAAGAAAACTAACGGCATCTATCTCCACGAGTGCCAGGTAGAGAACGGCACTCTCAAGGTTGGCGATGAGGTTAAGCTCTCTATTGACGCCTCTCGCCGTGATGCTATAAAGAGAAATCACTCCGCGGCGCATCTTCTCCAGGCGGCTCTGCGTGCCGTTCTCGGCACTCACGTTGAGCAGGCAGGCTCTTACGTTGACGAGCACAGAGTGCGCTTCGACTTCACTCACCTTGCGGCTATGACCGCAGAAGAGATTGCCGAGGTTGAGGCTCTTGTAAATAAGAATATTCTCGTTGCCGAAAAGGCTGAAACGATTGTTACCACTCCCGACGAGGCGAAGAAGATGGGCGCTATGGCGCTCTTTGGCGAGAAGTACGGCAGTGAGGTAAGAGTCGTTAAGATTGGCTCGTCATCAACCGAGCTTTGCGGCGGTACTCACGTTGAGAGCACCGGTAATATCGGTCTCTTCAAGGTTATCTCCGAGTCGAGCGTTGCCGCAGGCGTCAGAAGAATTGAGGGTACGACAGGTCTTGGCGTGCTTTCGCTTCTCGGCGAGCGCGACGCGCTTATCCGTGATACCGCAAAGGAGCTTAAATCTCCTAATCTTAACGGCATCGCCAAAAAGGCAGAGTCGCTCCAGGCGGAAATCAAGGAGCTCAGACGCGAGCTTGAGAGCGCTAACTCGCAGATTGCGAACGCAAAGGCTGAGGCTCTCCTCGCAGGACTCAAGACTGTCGGCAAGTTCAAGCTTCTCGCGGCAAGAGTGGATATGCGTCCCGACTCCGCAAGAGGACTTTCGGACAGCGTAAAGGAAAAGCACCCCGATGCAGTCGCGGTATTCGCGGCGGTTGCAGACGGAAAGCTCAGCTTCGTCGTAGCGGCAGGCGCAGAGGCTGTCAAGGCAGGCGCACACGCAGGCAACATTCTCCGTGAGGTTGCTACCATCTGCGGCGGTAAGGGCGGCGGACGTCCCGATTCTGCAATGGGCGGCGGTAAGGATATCGACAAGATTCCCGAGGCTCTCGCAAAGGCTGAGGAGATACTCAAAAACATCTAAAACGCAAATATAAGTTGTCAAATTTAGCTGAAATCTTGGTTTTTTATCGGGTTTCAGCTAATTTGATAAGTGAAAGGTAATTCTAAAAAATGACTGTATACGAAAGATTTTTGAAATACGTTTCTTATCCCACGACATCCGATGAGTCCTGTCCTGACTGCCCCAGCACAGAGGGACAGAGGGTGCTTGCCGAGGCTCTCTGCGAGGAGCTTCTCGCTCTCGGACTTAGCGATGCGAGAGTCGATAAGAACGGCTACGTTTACGCAAGCATTCCCGCAAACTGCGAGGGTATGGATTCCATAGGTCTTATAGCTCATATGGATACCGCATCCGAGGCATCGGGCGAGAATATAAAGGCGAAAATGATAGATTATCAGGGCGGTGATATCCTTCTCAACGAGGAGCAGGGAATAGCTCTCAAAATCTCGGATTACCCATTCGTCGCGAGCCTTGCAGGTCAGCGACTTATCGTTACCGACGGAACTACGCTTCTCGGCGCTGACGACAAGGCAGGTATTGCCGAGATTATGACCGCAGCCGAGAAGATACTGAAAAGTGACATTAGTCACGGCAAAATCTGCATCGGCTTCACTCCCGATGAGGAGATAGGCAGAGGCGCGGACCTCTTTGACGTGGCGGGATTTGGCGCGGATTACGCCTACACGCTCGACGGCGGCGCGCTCGGCGAGGTTGAGTACGAGAACTTCAACGCCGCGTCTGCTGTGGTTAAGGTTCACGGCAGAGCGATTCACCCCGGCAGCGCAAAGGGTAAGATGATAAACGCCGCGCGTATTGCCGCAGAGTTTGATTCTATGCTCACGCCCGACGAGATTCCCGAGATGACCGAGGGCTACGAGGGCTTCCACCATATGCTCGCTATTGAGGGCGCAACCGAGGAAGCGGTGGCGAAATATATTATCCGTGACCACTCAAAAGAGAAATTCCTCGCTAAAAAGGCGGAGTTCGAGGCGGTTGCCGAGAAGTTCAACGAGAAGTACGGTGATGGTACTATCGAGCTTGATTTGCGCGATTCTTATTATAATATGAAAGAAATCCTTGAGAATAAGATGTTCATCGTCGAGCGCGCTATGGCGGCTATGGAGAGAGTCGGTGTGACTCCCGTATCCGTGCCGATTCGCGGCGGTACAGACGGTGCGACACTCTCATTTATGGGCTTACCTTGCCCGAATCTGCCCACAGGCGGCGGAAATTATCACTCACGCTTTGAGTACGTGTCGGTTGACGCTATGGAGAAGGTAGTGGAGCTTATTCTGGAGATTGTAAAGGGATAAAATATGAACAATAAGAGAAACGGACTTCTTGAGATTTACAGATTCATACTTTGCTTCTGGCCGCTTTATTACCACAACTTTTTCTTCTTCGAGAGGGATTACTCTAAATTCACGGTTGCAGAGCTTGCGGTAGATTGCTTCTTTGTGCTCAGCGGATTTTTCCTTATGCGAGCTATGCAGAGAGAAAAGGATAGCCCGGTATTCAAGGGAATGCTGAATATGATGCTCGGCCGAGTGAAGCCGATGGCGTTTACTATGTGCTTTATCGTCGCGTTCAACCTTGTGTGCATCGCCCTCTTTATCAGAGCGGATTACATAGACGTGCTGTTCGACCTTTTCAAGTATTGGTGGTTCGTCTTGTATCTCGTAATCGGCATAGGACTTATCTACCTCGTATACCGACTTGTGAAAAGCGAGAAGATATTTATAGTATTCCTCGTGATTCTTGCGGCGTCTATGGCGACTCTTCAGTACCTTGTCGTTGAGAAGAATATGTTTATCAACGAGCTTGTGTTCGTGGCGCGTACGCTCGCCTGCGTTCCCGTCGGTATTCTCATTTCGTATATTCCCGCCTATAAGCCGAAGAAGCTTAATATAGGCATTCCGGTCGTCGCGCTTCTCATTCCCCTTATGCTCTATATCGCGTATATTGAAAAAACCTTCCTGATGCGCATTCTTATGGTAGCGATGTTCTGCGCGCTGATATACTTCTCGTGCAGCATTAACGTTGGCGGACCTGTGTTCGACCTTATAGGTAAGCTCAGCGTGAGAATGTATCTCTATATGGCGTTCATCACTATGCTTGAGATACTCGGACTAACGAATCACAGAATCCTTTTCGTTATCGACGTAGCGCTTGCATCGCTTGATTTGATAGTCGATTATTACCGTCAGAAGTACAAGGCGCTGAAAAGGAAAACAGAAAAGGCAGAGCAGCATTTGGGCTAGCTTGATTTAGAGCAGAAATCTTCGTTTGCGAGCGTGAGGTGTATATAGATACATCGAGCAAGCAAACGGAGATAGAACGAAAAACTCAAATAAAAAAGGAGAAAACCACAGGTTTTCAACCCTAGATTTTCTCCCCCAAAAATAAAGGTAGAGGTGTAAGTTGATTGACCTCTACCTTTTTCGTTCGATTATGCCTAAATAAAGCAGCCCGATTTACTTACTGCTCGCTGAAAAGCTCCTTGCCAACTCCGCAGAGAGGGCACTCGAAATCATCGGGAAGATCCTCGAACTTCGTTCCGGGAGCGATGCCCAAATCGGGCGCGCCAACCTCCTCGTCATATTCCCAGCCGCAAACGTCACATACGTATTTTTTCATTTTATTTAATTCCTTTCTTGATTTGAATTATTTTCTGTATACATTATAGCAAAAAGAAAACACATTATTCCGTGACTAAGTCACGTTTTTATTATATTTTAGAATATGATGTTGACTTTAATGTTATTTTATAATATTATTAACTCAATTTTATTACTCCAAAACACCGAAACGGTTGAATAAAATAAGGCTCCATTTACACAAGGGGGCATTTTTTCTAAGGCTCCCTGCGGAGGGAGCTGTCATCGAAGGTGACTGAGGGAGAGTGCGCTTGTATTCGCTAACAAAGCCAAGTATATTCATACGCAGGCTCCTTCCACCGCAAGCGGTCCCCCTCCCTCTCGGAGGGAGGCTTTATTACTTCACAAGCTCCTCTGCAAGAGCCTTGATTTCTGCAATATTCTGCTCGCTGACGGCAGAATTTATCTTCACGGTTGCTTCGGTGTAGGTGAGATCCTTGCTCTTTTCGAGCATAGATTTCATCACCTTGGTCGCCATGGGCGCCCAGGAGCCGTTTTCGATGAACGCGACGGTTCTGTTGCGGTAGCCGCGCTCGGTCAGATGGTCTATAAACTCCTTCATAAAGGGGAAGATATCCGCGTTGTAGGTCGTGGTCGCAAGAACGAGATGAGAATATCTGAAAGCGTCCTCTACTGCCTCGTGCATATCGCATCTTGCGAGGTCGCTTATTGCAACCTTAACGCCCTTATCGGTAAGCTCCTTTGCGAGAAGCTCTGCGGCTTTCTTTGTGTTGCCGTACACCGAGGTGTAGGCGATAGCCACGCCCTCCGTCTCGGGACGGTAGCTCGACCAGGTGTCGTAAAGTCCGATATAATAGCCGAGATTCTCTTTGAGCACGGGGCCGTGGAGAGGACAGATAATTTCGATGTCGAGCCCTGCCACCTTTTTCAGAAGAGCCTGCACCTGCGCGCCGTACTTGCCGACGATGCCGATGTAGTAGCGTCTTGCCTCACACGCCCAGTCCTCCTCGACGTCGAGCGCGCCGAACTTGCCGAAACCGTCGGCAGAGAATAGCGCCTTGTCAAAGGAATCGTACGTCACGATAACCTCAGGCCAATGCACCATAGGCGCGGTAAAGAAGGTGAGCGTATGCTTGCCGAGCGAGAGGGTATCGCCCTCGCCTACAACTATTCTGTTGTCGGTAAAATCCGTACCGAAGAAGTTTTTCATCATAGCGAACGCCTTCGCCGAGGAAACGAGAGTCGTATTCGGGAAGGACTCTACGAACCGCATAATGCTCGAGGAATGGTCGGGCTCCATATGCTGAATGACGAGGTAGTCGGGCGCGCGGCCTGCGAGAGCGCTATTGATATTTTCTATCCATTCGCTGCCGAAGCCGATGTCCACGCTATCCATAATAGCAATTTTCTCGTCAATAATCGCGTAGGAGTTGTACGCCATACCGTTAGGCACTGCGTACTGTCCCTCGAAGAGATCGAGCCTATGGTCGTTGACTCCGATATATTTGATGTCCTTTGTGATATTCATATTATACCTCTTAAAGTTTTTACGAAAAGATTATAACATAAAGCGAGAAAAATATCAATATATCTCAAAAAACTTGACATATTTTCGTCTAGATGTTAAAATACTGTCAGAAAAAGAAAACGGAGAAAAGTATGGTAATTGCATTAAAGGTAATATACAACGTGGCGCTGCTGTTCATTATGATGCTGCCCGGAATACTGATGAAAAAGTGCGGTCTCTCTGTCGATGGCTTCGGCAAGGGTATCTCAAATCTCGTGCTTTACATAGCCCAGCCAGCGCTCATATTTATGGCGTATCTTCGTCCTTACGACGAGGAAATTCTCTTGAATTCGGTCTACGTTCTCATTCTCTCGATAATAGTACACGAGCTCTTTGCCGTTGTTGCTATGCTCTCATACAAGAAGGCTCCCGACGCTATGCGCCGTATGCTTCGCTTCGCTACGATATTCTCTAACGCGGCCTTTATGGGTATTCCGCTTATATCTGCCGTGCTTGAGGATACATATCCCGGCGCGACGGTTTACGCCTCGATTTACAACATAACCTTTAACCTCTTCCTCTGGTCGCTCGGCGTTTATATCTGCACCGACAAGCGTGACGCAAACGAGAACGGAATAGAGGACGACGTCGAGCATATCAAGCACGGCGCTTCGCCCTTAAAGGCGCTCTATCACCCCGTGACTATTGCGGCGGTTATCGGTCTTGTATTCTTTATTTTGCCGATAAACGATTACGTTCCCTCTATTGCCACCGAGGCTTTCACTATGCTCAAAAATCTTGTTGCTCCTCTCTCGATGGTTGTTATCGGTCTGCGCCTTGCGGATATGGACTTCAAGGGGATTTTTGGGGACAAGTATATGTACCTTTTCCTCGCCCTGCGTCATATAATTCTGCCCCTTGCGGCGCTTGGTATCATCAAGCTTGCGGGACTTATAGTTCCCGTAGCGCCCGTGGTTGAAATGGCGGTTGTAATTATGGCGGCTGCGCCTGCGGCAACCAGCGCAACCATGTTTGCCGAGATGTACGACTGCGATGCGGGTTACGTATCAAGGCTCGTCACGGTATCAACGCTTATTTCAATAGTGACGATGCCACTTATAATTATGCTTGTATAACAGACGGCGGTCGATTTTTTCGGCCGCTTTTTCTTAAAAATAAATATAAAATATCAAACGGTTGACAAACGCCTTAAAAAATGATAAAATTTAATTTAACGAAAAATAATCGAACTGTTGTGGAGAAATATGAATTTTACTAAGAATATACCCGAAATAGAGAAAAAAATACACTATACCTTCAAGGACAAGGGCTTGCTCCGTCAGGCGTTCACTCGCTCCAGCTTCTGCAACGAGCATAAGGGAGAGGGAAGATATATGTCCAACGAGGTGCTTGAGTTCTTCGGTGACAGCGTGCTGTCAACCGCTATCGTCAGCCTTATGACCAAGGAGAAAACCAGAAGATACGAGCACGGCATTTACACCGAGCTTGACGAGGGCGATTTCTCGAACATTCGCTCGAAGCTCTCGGATAAGCGCAATCTTTCGCTCAGTATGGAGAAGCTCGGACTCCAGCGCTTTCTGCTTATGGGAGAGGGCGACGCGAAGCTCGGTATCGAGAACGAGCCGTCTGTTATGGAGGACCTTTTTGAGAGCATAATAGGCGCGGTATATATCGACTGCGGTATGGATATGTCTACGGTTATCAAGGTTGTTACGGCAATACTTGACGTATCGGTCTACTTCTCGGGACGCGCCGAGGTTATCCAGAGCTACAAGAACGCTTTGCAGGAGTGGTGCGCTGACAGAAAGCACCGTCTGCCTCCGCCCGTATACAGCACCGTGTCCGAGTCGGGCCCCGACCATAAGAGAGTATATGAGCGCGCGGTTAGCGTCGGCGACCGTGTGCTTGCGGTGGGAAAGGGTAAGAATCAGAAGGCGGCAGACAGCGCGGCGGCAGAGGCGGCGCTTGAATTACTGAAGCGCGAGAGCGAGAAGACGGTAGAGGCAAGACCTGAGTCGCTCACGGCTTTGCGTGAATACGCCGCAAAGAATAAGCAGCCGTCACCCGAGTTTCGTGACCTCGGTGAAACAGCGCGCTCAAACGCGAATATGCGTGAATATATAATCGAGTGTCGCTTTATGGGCAAGTCCACCGTCGGCACAGCGCAGAGCAAGCAGGAGGCGAGAGCGATAGCCGCGGGTGAAATGCTCGATGAATTGACGAAGAGCAAGAAGGAAAAGGCTCGCGCCGCTGTTAAATCGGGCGCTAAAAAGAAGCTCGCTCCGACACCGAGGATTAAGAATGCTAAAAAATCCGAGAAGCTGAGCGCGCCGAAAAAGATGCCTCATCAGCATAAAAAACACCTATAATTCAAAGTATAGTTTACAAAAACGGAGAAAAATATGAAAAATACCTATCTTGAAGGCGGTAAAATTTGCACAGCGCATGGTGTCAAGGGGCTCGTAAAGGTCGAGCATCTCTGCGATAGCGCGAGCGTTCTTACAGGCTCGAAAAGAGTGTTTACAAGGGAGCGCGACGGCTCTTATACCGAGAGAAAAGTAATTTCCGCATCGGTTATGGGCGCATTCGTGCTTGTGAATATCGAGGGCATAAATTCGAGAGAAGAGGCTATTGCCTGCCGCGGCAGGATGCTATATCTGCACCGTGACGACGTTCCGCTTTCCGACGGCGCTATGTTCATAGCCGATATGATAGGACTCCCTGTTTTTCACGCCGAAAGCGGTGAGCCGCTAGGCGAGATATGCGACGTGTCTGATATCGCGGGCAGGAGAATTTACACCGTAAAATACGAGGGACGCGAGGTTATGATACCCGACGTGTCCGAATTCATAAAGGAGATAAGCGAGGAGGGCGGAATGAAGGTTTTGCCTATCCCCGGACTTTTTGACGATGAAATTTGACGTAATGACGCTCTTTCCCGCTATGGTCGAGGGTGTTCTCTCGGAGAGCATTATCGGCAGAGCGCAGAGCGGCGGTCTGATAGAGGTCGAGTGCCACAATATCCGCGACTTCTCAACCGATAAGCACAGAAAGACCGACGATACTCCCTACGGCGGCGGTGTCGGAATGGTTATGACCTGCCAGCCGATATACGATTGCTACAAAAGCGTTATAGAGAAAATCCCCGAGGGCAATAAAAGGCGTGTGGTGTATATGTCACCAAAGGGCAGAATATTCTCGCACGAGGTCGCAAAGGAGCTGTCGGCATACGATAATCTGATATTCCTATGCGGTCATTACGAGGGCGTAGACCAGCGCGTAATCGACGAGATAGTCGATGAGGAAATCTCGATAGGCGATTACGTCGTGACGGGCGGTGAGATACCTGCCTGTATTGTAATTGACGCTGTATCGAGGCTTCTCGACGGCGTTCTCGCGTCGAGCGAGTGCTACGAGGGCGAGTCGGTGGCGTCGGGTATTCTCGAATATCCTCAGTATACAAAGCCCCGTGAGTTCCTCGGCAGAGAGGTGCCCGAGATACTTCTTTCGGGAGACCACGCGAAAATTGACAGATGGCGCCTTGAAGAAGCGGTAAAAATAACTAAGGAGCGACGTCCCGATATGCTGCTTTTGCACCCCGAAATCGAGGAGTCGCTTAAGCCCAAGAAAAAGAGAAAGGAAAGAAAAAATGGCTAAACGCTCGCTTGCGGAGATGCTCGGCATCGGGAAGCGGAAAAGATACGGCGAGGGCTATGAGGAAAAGCGCGACAGCTTTTACAGCCTGGAGTTCACCGGCTCTGCGACGCAGAGCTTCAGGGGCGTTTTCTCGTCGAGAATATTAGGATATGCCAAGCGGCTTTCATATCTGCTCTCGCACGTTCAGTCGAAGGCTTACGGCGCTATGTCTATGGCGTTCGGTCTGCTTTCGCTCGTTCTTTACCTCGTCGGAATAAGCAGAGATCTCAGCCTTGCTACTCCGATAATCAGTATTTTCTTCGCGGTGCTATCAATTCCGTTTTTGCTCTCTGAAAAATCCCTGCCCATACTTCTTCAGGATTTCAGGATTACAGACTACGTTTTCTATGAGTTCTTCTGTATGAAAAGGCTTAATAGAATAGAGGGCGGAACGAAATTCCCGATGCTTATAGCCGTGATGATTGGTCTGGCGCTCGCTTTGATTGGCTGTCTGGTGCCGGTCTGGACGATAGTGCTTACGATAGCAATAATAATATTCGTCTATATCTCGTTTGCCTCGCCGGAGTTTCCGTTCTTCCTATCGTTTTTACTTTTACCCTATTTCAGATACATTCCTTATTCCAGCACCTGTCTTGTAATAATGATAGCCGTTGCTATAATCTCCTTTACGAGAAAGGTGATTTTCGGCAAGAGAGTATTGCATATCGAGCGATATGACGTATTGCTTGCGATATTCACGCTTTTGATACTGATAAGCGGTATTTTCGTCAAGGGAATCGAGTCCTTCTCCAGCTCTATCGAGATGATAGTGCTTGCGGTTGGATATACTCTCGCGAGTAATATAATCACCAACCGCCGTCTTGCCGATTGCGCTATGAACTCTGTGATTATTTCTGCGGTAGCTCCGTCTTTAATATCAATAGTTCAGTTCATTATCATTTCCGCCCGTGTAGGAGTGGCAAATATTCAGATTGCCGACGTCGCGGAGATATTCGTGCGTCACAGCGAGCTCGCCCCCATCCTGCTCGTTGCGATAGTGATGTCGATTGCTATGGTAATACAGAATCACGGACCGATAAAAAGTCTGTACGTAGTGGGCATAGCGGTAAACTCGCTTGCGTTTCTTCTTACGGGCGAATTCTTTGCGATATTCACGCTTGTGATTGGTATATTCGCATATCACGTGTTAAAGAGAAAAAGACTCGCGGTGCTTGCGCTCCCAATCCTGCTTCTTATTCCGTACGCTCTGCTCGCGATTATACCAAACTACGCTCTGGACGAAATGTTCATACAGATTCCCTCACTCACTACGGCGGCAGAGCTCTTTGAGCTGTGGAAGCACAGTATAACCGCTTTTGCCAATAATTTCTTCGTCGGTATAGGAATCGGCGCGGATAGCTTCGTCGAAGAGATGGCAAAATACGGAGTGACGGGTCACACTAATTCCTCTAATCTTTTTATTGAGATAGGACTTGAGGCGGGAGTGTTCGCGCTTCTCGTATTCGTTTTGCTTCTCGGACTCCGACTCGTGCACAGAACGAGATATCATCATTACGTGAGAAGCTCGCAGACCGGCACGGTCACTCCCGTTAGCGAGCTGTGCGTATTCTGCCTTCTCACCTATGGCGCGACCAACTATATCTGGTCGGATATGTCGGCGTATTACCTGTTCTGGTGCATATTCGGTATAGGCAGCGCGGCTATCAGAGTCGCCAAGAAGGAGCACGATGACAGAATCCTCTATTATGAGGACACAAGAGCCTCGGATTCCTCGGTAATAGACGTGGAAATCGACTGATTTTATGCACCTTTACCAAAATTTAACTAGGTTTTAAGCAGAAAAGTTTACTGATATTTTATTAAAAAAGTATTGATTTTTGAAAAAATCTTTGGTATACTTGTAATTGATAAATAACTCTAAGGAGAGAAAACATGATTTCTCGTGGCGTAACCATACGCAACAGCGTAGGACTGCACGCAAGACCCGCGACCTTTTTCGTCCAGAAGGCTAACAGCTTCAAGAGCTCCATCTGGGTTGAGAAGGAGGATTGCCGCGTAAATGCGAAAAGTCTTCTCGGCGTTCTTTCTTTGGGCATTTCCAAGGGAACAGCCATCACTCTTATTGCCGACGGAGTTGATGAGGCAGATGCGGTCGAAGGACTTGCTACCCTCGTTGACAGCGAATTTGGCGATAAGTAATTGAGTTGCCTATGCGACAGGCTATTGCTTCTCGCTCGGTGGCTTAGAAAAAGGGCAGCGTATCCCGGGGGCTTTGACCTTTCGGCAGCGTTGCTCTTTTACTTTTATGTAAAAAACAAGAATGAGAGTAATTAAAATCAGGAGGTAAGGAATGTCCAGAATACAGCGTCTCAGGGACAAGGCTAATTCCTTGCCCTCTGTACCCGGCGTATATATAATGAAGGACGAGGGCGGCAACGTCATCTACGTCGGTAAGTCGAAAAAGCTGAAGAACCGCGTCACCAGTTACTTCGTCGGCACTGGCCATACGCTCAAGACGGCAAAGATGGTCAGTCTTGTCGAGGACTTTGACTATATCGTCTGCAAGACCGAGATTGAGGCGTTGACGCTTGAGAACGTGCTTATCAAAAAGCACACGCCGAAGTATAATATAAGGTTAAAGGACTCAAAATCATATCCGTATATCAAGGTGACGGCAGAGGAATACCCCAAGCTCTTCGTAACCCGTGAGAGAAGGAGTGACCGCGCGCATTATTTCGGCCCCTATCAGGGCGCGTCGTCGGCTCACGCTGCGCTCGAGGCGATTATGAAGGTCTTTTCGCTCGCTACCTGCAAGCGCTCGTTCCCGAGGGATATTGGCAAGGAGCGTCCTTGCATTTATAAGGATATGGGCAGATGCATCGCGCCCTGCACGGGCAAGGTCACGGGAGAGGAATACCGCGAGCTCGTCAGAGCTGCCGAGAGGGTGCTCTCGGGCAACGCAAGGGAAGCGAAGGAAGCGCTTCGCGTAGATATGGAGCGCGCGGCGGAGATGCTCGAATTCGAGCGTGCGGCTGCTCTGCGTGACAGCATCGCTGCGCTTGACAGACTCTCCGAGAAGCAGAAGGTCGTAGCAGACGAGAAGGTGAACCGCGACGTCTTTGCGGTTTATATCTCCGACGCTGTCGGCGTGCTGGCTATGCTTTCTATCCGAGGCGGCGCGCTTATAAATAAAAATGAGTTTATTCTCTCGGCGGCAGACCCCGCGAGCCCCGAGGAAACCGTGTCGCTAATAGCGGCGCACTACGACGTGTCGGGCAATATACCGAGAGAGGTTATGCTCGGCTTTGACGTCAGCGATGACGAGCGCGAGCTGCTCTCCGAGTATCTTTCGCTTGAAACGAAATATAAGGTAGCCGTCAGAGTGCCCGAGAGGGGCGACGGCAGAGCACTCTGTGATATGGCGCTGGAGAATGCCAAGGAATCCGCGCGCAAATACCGTCTTGAATGGGAGCGCGAGGATAAGAATATAAAAAGGCTCGCCGAGCTTCTCGGTTTGCCCGAGCTTCCAAAGAGAATCGAGGCTTACGATATATCCAATATCGGCAACGAGAATATTGTTGCTTCAATGGTCGTTTACGCAGACGGTAAGCTCAAAAAGAGTGATTACCGAGTGTTCAATATCAAGACCACCGACGGAGCCGACGACTACGGCTCAATGCGTGAGGCCCTGACTCGCAGACTCTCGCATATCGGTGACGGCAGCGCGTCGCTTGGCGAGGCACCCGACCTTATTCTCGTCGACGGCGGCGAGGCGCACGTAGGTGTGGCAAAGAGCGTGCTGGAGCAGCTCTCACTTGATATAGCGGTGTTCGGTATGGTCAAGGACGACCACCATAAAACACGCGCCCTGACAGACGGAAATTCGGATATTTCTATCGCAAGAGAGTTCGATATGTACGCTTTTATTTACAATTTGCAGGAAGAAGCGCATAGATTTGCGGTAAAAACCTCTCAGGGAGCGAAGATAAAAACTATGACTCACTCGACTCTTGAGAGGATTGAGGGTATAGGTCCCGCGAAGGCGAGAGCCTTGCTTTCCGCTATGCCGCTTGCCAGAATTCGCAGAGCGACGGTAGACGAGCTTCTCACAGTGCGCGGTATAAGTAAAACGGATGCAGAGAGAATTTATAAGTATTTTGAAGAAAAGAGAAAAATAAAGAAATGATGAGAATAATTACAGGAAGCGCAAAGGGAAAAAGACTCGCGACACTCGAGGGTGAGGCAACTCGTCCGACGTCCGAGAGAATCAAGGAGGCGATTTTTTCCTCAATACAGTTTGAGGTAGAGGACAGAAAGGTGCTTGACCTCTTCGCAGGCTCGGGACAGATGGGACTTGAGGCGCTCTCCAGAGGCGCGGCAAGAGCGACCTTTATCGACTCCTCGCGCGAGGCTATGGAGGTGGTGAAGCAGAATGCGAAAACCACGGGCTTCTTTGAGGAATGTCACTATCTTGTGAGCGATTGGCGTAACTATATAAGAAAGGTGTCGGGCAGGGAGCAGTATGACCTTGTTTTCGTTGATCCCCCCTACGCTATGGAGTGCTGCGCCGATGCGGCGAAGCTTCTTGCTGAAAAGGAGCTTATTATCCCCGGCGCGCTCGTCGTGCTTGAGTCGGGTGAGGAGGAGATCAGCCCCGATGACGAAAGACTCGCGGGCTACGAGGTTATAAAGTCCACTCACTACGGCAAAAAAACCTTCGTGAATATACTTTTCTACAAGGGCAAGGAATAAGAAATGAGCGTAATTTTACCCGGCAGCTATGACCCTGTCACCAAAGGGCATCTTGATATAATACGCCGCGCAGCGAGCGAATACGACGAGGTATACGTCGTGGTTTTCAACAATCCGAAGAAGAATTATACCTTCACCTTGAACGAGCGCGTGCAGATGCTTATGATAGCGACCGACGATCTTGAGAACGTTCTCGTCAGCTACTCGAACGGACTTGTTATCGACTATATGCACGAGCACGAGATAGAGAAAATAATCAAGGGCTACCGCACCGACGCAGATCTTGCCTGGGAGCGCGAGCAGGCGGAATGGAACCTGAAGAACGGCGGCTACGAAACAGAGCTTTGGAAATGCCGCGAGGGACTCGAGGGCGTCAGCTCAACCGCCGCGCGCGAGGCGATAGCGAACGGCGCACCGCTTGATATGCTGCCCGACGCTGTTGCGGAGTATATAAAAAACAAAAAGGCACTCGACTGAGTGCCTTTTGCTATGTCTGAATTGTGTTAGTTAAAAGAAATGTACATTACGGGAATTACGCCGCGTTCCGAAGTTACGTCATAAGGATTGCTGTAATCGGTATAGATAGATAAGCAGTTCGCTTCATTGTTAAAGCTTGCCCAGCCGACAACAGGATCTCTGAGCCATGTAGGAGTGAATTCTCCCTGGTCGAAGGTAGATCCAAATCCCTTAGCACGAAGAAAATCGGTCAACTCTCTGCGTGAGGTAGTCAGGTATCCGTTTTCTCCGATAGCTCCCTCATCACCAGAGGATACGAATATCTTATCCTCTGTAGCCTGGTGATATTTGTTATGTGTTGCGGCGTTTTCATTAACGCCTACGGTAGTTGTAAGAATCACCTGCTGCTGCGACGCATTGAACGCCTGGTTGTAGAAAGAATCGTTGAGCCATTTTCTGAGCAGGCTGTGGTAATACGTGTTTGCGGGTACGTCTTCGGCTACGTTATAAATGTCAACGTAGGCATATCCGTTTTCGTTGTATTTAATTTGATCCTGGAAAGCCAAGACGTCAATAATAGAGTCGCAAACGAGCATTGCCTTTCCGCTTTCCTCGGAAACAACCTCCCAGCGAATAGGCGCTACCTTGAAGTAATATTCCTGACCGAATATTATGGATTCGCCGTTCTGGAATTTGTTTTCGTTATAACCGTTGTTTTTAGCAACGTACTTTGCATAGTAATTGTTGTCGCTGCCGAGATAGTAGTTCTTGTCGTTCGGGCCTGAGACGATAGTTACGTCTTTTGCCTTAAGCTGCTGGGGGTATTCGCCCATAAAGACGAACTTTTTTCCACCCTCCACTGCAACTGTGTAGGGAAGAGAGGGATCAATGGTAACACCGGGATCTACCGCACCGCATCTTAAGCAGGTTCCAATATTTTTTCCGTATTCGGTGGAGTGGCCCGCAGCGTTAAGATCGTACTCGTTGGTGTACAGATAGGCGTCGCAGTTACTGCAGTAGACCTTGTAAACTACGTGTGCGCCCTCTAAGCAGTTGGTTTCACCGGGCTCGCCTACGAATACTTCGTAGGTAGCAAAATTATTATGATTACATCCGTCGCTGTGAGCCTTTCCGCAGTAATCACAGACACCGTCATCGTTCTCATCCTGATGAGTGCAGTCGTTCCAATCGTCATCGGTCACGTCGTTGCCATCGTAGTGAGTAGATCCGCAATAGTCGCAGACACCGTCATCATTCTTGTCACGGTGAGTACAGTCCGAGCCGTCCTCGTATCTGCGGTTACAGTAGTCGCAGATGCCGTCATCGTTTTTATCTCTATGATCGGTGCAGTTACTCGCTCCGTCATTACCGTCACTGAAGCTATTCAAGCAGTAATCACAGCGACCGTCGTCGTTTTTATCTCTGTGATTGGTGCAATCCTCACCATCGTTAAAGCCCACCGAGCAGTAATCGCACAGGTAATCATCGTTTTTATCGCAATGCTCGCAGGGCTGATTACCCGCAACGTCATTATTGTCGGGTTGGATCAGATCGCAGCTGCAAAAGCAGGATAAAATCAAAAGAACGCACAAAATCAAGGCTGTAATTTTTCTTTTCATAGCAAGATCTCCTTTGTTTTTATGTTTTTTTCGCCGGAAGGCGAATTTTATAAAAGGTATATAACAATTATATCATATAAAAATATACTTTGCAACGATTTTTGTAAAAAAATGGATATAATAACAATCGGGTAAACATCGAAGCAAGAAGAAAAAAGTTTAAAAAAACTATTGACTTTTACAAAACGTTATGATATAATAGCAAAGCGAGGTTTGACGAAAGTCTAAAATGGCGGATTAGCTCAGTTGGCTAGAGCGTCCGGTTCATACCCGGCAGGTCGTTGGTTCAAATCCGACATCCGCTACCATCCTCGGCCCGTTGGTCAAGCGGTTAAGACACGGCCCTTTCACGGCTGTAACATGGGTTCGATTCCCGTACGGGTCACCAAAAAAGAGATAGGCACTCCAAAGTGGGTGCCTATCTCTTTTTTGTGCTCCGCACAAAACCGAACCCACTTGCGCGGGTATATAGTTTGCAATTTTAGGAAAAATTTGTGTCGCGCAAGGGGTTCGCATACCTCGAGCGCTACGCGACGAGGTATTGCGGTAGCGCGGAGATAAATGAACAAACAGACCTTGAAATTATGTTAAATAAACAATCCGCGCACCGCATTCCCGTACTTGTTTGCCGCTCGGGATATTATTTGTACTGATTGCACTTATTGTACTAACTGCACGTATCATCTTCTCGCCAGGCAATATACCGCATTCGCGGTATGCACCAAATACAATAGAATAGACACTCCAAAGTGGGTGCCTATCTCTTTTTTTGTGCTCCGCACAAAACCGAACCCACTTGCGCACGCAAATTAAGCATATCATATCTATGCTTTTGCTTATTTTGAAAAGCATCTCTTGCGCGAATATAGGTTCGAAACATTGCCTCGTCGTCTCCTGCGGAGACCTTGTAAGACGAGGCAAATTCCCGTACGGGTGCTCCGCACAACCTTTCCCCGTCCACTTTTGTGTCGCATAACTGCGGCTCGGTACACTCGCCTTGTTCTGCTCGCAACGTGGGATATCGCTTCAGCAAAAACAACAATCAGTTGTTTTTGCCTTGCTCTCCTCGCAGGCAATATACCGCATTCGCGGTATGCACCAAAACAGAATTGAGATAGACACTCCTTTTGGGGTGCCTTTTTTATTTTTCTGATTATTCGGATTGTCCATAATGTTAACCAAACTTGCGTAATAATGGATAAAATGTAATTATTTATTTACATATTATGAGATTTTCGTACTTCTGATATGATTTTATTGATGCTTTTGTGTTGAAATAAATGTAATTTTTATGACTTCTAACCGTCTTCAAAGCTTAATCTGCATTTTTGTATGATTGTAAAATGTCGTTTTTTACGTCTTTTTGATTTTTGAAAAATCTTTTTGTGTAAATTGTTATAATTTCACGTTAAAAATTGGCTAATATGCACTATTCTCGCAGGACGAGAGTATAAAATTTAGCTTATTTGACCTAAAAAACTTGATTTTTAACTGAAATATTGTTATGATGTATTTGGAAAAATGCCAAAATAAATAATTTTTGTTTAATTAAAAAAATTAAAATTATAAATGGGGTACCCCATTTGGTATTATAAGGCACTCTGTGCTTTTATCATACCAAAACGAAGAACTGTTAGGTTCAAAGTAAATCTGTGGCATCTTTTTTCAACGAATAGAGTCGTTGATTGTATATTACATTTATAAAAAACAATTTATAAAGGAGAATCCATTGAACGCTAAAATCATTGGGGAACACATAAAAGAATATCGCAAGGCAAATAACGTTTCTCAACGAGAGATGGCGGAGATGCTGTTCGTGTCGGATAAGACTATCAGCCGTTGGGAGCTGGGTAAGGGCTTGCCCGATATTGAATTGCTGCCGAAAATTGCCGAGATACTCGGCATAAGCATTGACAAGCTTGTCGGCTCGGAGAATATGTCAGCCGAGGACGGAGAAAAATCTGCTATTGAGTTATATAAAGAAGAGCTTGAAAGGCGAGAGGCGCAGCTTCTCGAAAAGGAGAAGGCTGCCGAGGCGCGAATGAAGAAGATTAAAAAAATTGCCGCGTATGCTTCTATTGCAGCCGCAGTTGTTCTTACCTTCGTAATACTTGTTGTATCCTTATTCAAGCCGAAATACGTTCTGACTCTCGTTGGCGCTACGACCGAGAGCGGCTCGGTTACGGAGATTAAGGTAGGCTCTTCGCTCCCGAATATTACCGCCGAGGGCAAAACCGTGCTTGGCTTTATTGATGAAGAATATAATTTCTATACGGCGGAGAATTTCTCTATGCCGGATCACGATATTACGCTTCGCGCGCTTATTAAAGAGGAAATGCCTCTCTTCGCTGCCTCGGACAGCGATATGAATGCTAATCGCATAGCAGAGCACGTGCTGACCGATGACGGCATTCCCGCGACAAAGTACACCTTTGCGGCAGGCTCAAAGCAGGGTAGCTCGAAGCAGAGCAGACCGGTAGAGGATAGCAGAGAGATGGAAAACGTCAACGTATACGCTCCCTCGCTCGGAGAGAGATTTTTCCTTATCTCCGTGCAGAACACGAGTGATATAGACGTGAATATCAAATATAGAGTAGAGAACTTCGGAAATCAGCAGGGCGGTCTGGATTACTACACACCCTCTGTGACAATCAAGGCAAATTCCACGACATATGTTCCCGTTTATTTCAATAACCACGGCACTTACGGAGTCTTTGCGGGCTGCGATCACTTTGTAATTCTCGACCAGGATATTGACACCGAGGTGGAGCTTGTGATATTCGGCTATATTTACACCGCCGAGGAGCTTTCCGGCATAAGCGTAGTTAAGGCGCCCGATAAATTCATCTACAACGAGGGCGAGCCTATCGACCTCTCGGGAATGATAGTAGAGGCGGATCTCGTCAAGGGCTCTACCACGGGAAGCATACGGATTTACAATTACACCTGCGACCTCGAGGGCAAGACCTGGAGCGAGGGAATGGACACTGCGACGGTATCATTTGCAGGAAAAAGTGCAACGGTTGCTATCAACGATCCCTACAAATATAAAATTGCGTTCACGCCCGCGAAGAATTTAGAAAGCATCAACGACACGATTGGCGCAGAGTACATTTCTGCCGATTACACCACCGTAAACGGTCTGCCTGCTACCAGATTTACCGTTTCGGCAGGCGCGCTGTCGGGTATGGAGGTTGAGGCGTGGATAAATCAGGAGATAGAAAACACGAAAAGCGCGGGAATCAATCTCCGAATTCCCACCTTCTCGGGATTTGACAGATATATTGAGCTTACCGTCACGAACAACGGCGGTCAGGAAATAAGCTTTGATTATTATGCCGAGAACTACGGCAACAAGGGCGGCGTGAGCATAACTGTTGCTCCCGGAGAAAGCCAAACGCTTGTTTTTAAGGTAAATCCCGGCACATCACCAGGTTGCAACTATGCGTTCAAGCTGCTCTCCGACGTGAATGTGGAAACGTCGTTGACCATTCAGGGCTACTTCTATTGCAGAGACGAGCTCGACGGAATAGAGATATTCAAGTCAGCAGACGCGACCGACTTCAAGGTTGGCGAAAAATTCAGCGCGCAAGGACTGGTTATCAAGGCTCTTGGTGAGAACTTCGACGAGGTTGTTATCTCCAATTACACCACCGACCTTGACGGTCACACCTTTACCGACTCCGACGTCGGAGCAAGGACAGTAACGGTATCATTCGGTGACCTTTACGTAACCTACGATATTATAATCAGCAAATAAAAATAAAAAACGCAGGCAAAGCCTGCAAGAAGGAGGACGGAATGAACAAAACGAAAAGAATCTTCGTTGCAATGGCTATGGCGCTCATAACTCTTATGATCGCTATGCTCGCAGGCTGCTCGGGTCAGAGCGGCAGCTCTCACGTTCACGATCTGACAAAGGTAGCTCCCAAGGCTGCTACTTGTCTTGAGGCCGGAAACAGAGAGTATTACGTTTGTAGCGGTTGCGACGGAACATTCGCTGATGAGGAGGGCGTAATGCCGCTTTCCGCCGATAAGTACGTTATTTCCGCAAAGGGACATAACGTTGCAAAGCACGGTGAGAAGAAGGCGACCTGCTCTTCCGAGGGTACAAAGGAGCATTACGAGTGCCGCAACTGCGGTACGCTCTTCAGAGATGCGGAGGGTATGTTCCAGATTAACGAGCCTACGAAGGCTCCTATGCTCAGCCACGAGCTGACAAAGGTAGCAGCGCAGGCAGCGGTAGGATTCGTGCCCGGCTGGCAGGAGCATTATACCTGCGCAAACTGTGACAGTATCTATAAGGATGCGTTCGGTTTGGAGGAAACCACAAGGGAAGCGATAAAGATTGCTCCCGTACTCACCGATTTTGAGTACAAAATCGCATTTACTCCCGCGGCTAACATCGAGAGCATCAACGGCACCGGTGGCGCAGATTACATATCTGCTTCTTACACCACTATGGACGGTATGCCTGCAACGCAGTTCACCTTTAAGGCGAATTCGACCGCAGGTAAGGAGGTTGAGGCTTGGATTCACAGCGTTGTAAATCAGACTATGGCAAACGGTCAGAACCTTCGTGTTCCCACATTCTCGAACAAGGCAAGAGAGATGGAGCTTGTCGTTAAGAACGACGGTAATCAGTCTATCTCCTTCCGTTACTACGCAGAGAATTACGGCGACAAGGGCGGCGTTGACGTTACCGTTGCCGCAGGCGAGACCAAGACCTTTAAGTTCAGCGTAAATCCCGGTAATTCTATCGGTTGTAACTATGCGCTCAAGCTCCTCTCCGACGTAAGTGAGGAAACCAAGGTTACTATGTACGGTTACTTCTACTGCGAGGGCGAGGTTAACGGCGTTTCGCTTCACAAGCAGGCAAGCAAGACTACCTTCAAGGTTGGCGATAAGTTCTCGACCGACGGTCTTGTAGTTAAGGCTAACGGCACTAACTACGACGAGGTAGTAATTGCAAACTATATGACCGACATTACAGAGGGCTACGTATTCACCGCGGAAGACGTCGGAACCAAGACGGTTACCGTTGCATACGGCGAGTACACCACCAGCTACGAAATAACTATTACGAATTAAGGAGTGTGGATTATGAAGAATAATATGATTAGAATAATTACCCTCGCTCTTTTGGCGGCAGCTCTGCTTGCTACCTCTATCGTTCTTTCGAGCTGTGGATTCGACCCGAATTACTGCCAGCACACGCTTGAGGAGGTTGAGAAGACCGACGCAAGCTGTATGAAGGTTGGTAAAAAGACTGCGTACGTATGCACCAAGTGCGGTGATATGTTCGCATACGGCTATCTCAACGGCAAGGACGGTGAGAAGGGACTTTATCCCATTGAGTATCAGGAGATGCTTGATTATGCAGGTCACAAGACCGGTGATTTCTACGGCGATCTCAAGTCCGATATGACCACCTTTGACGCTTCCTCTCTCGAGGACTTCTCGGTTTGGTCGCATTGCTCCGAGGATGGCTGCGGCGAGCCCTTCGAGGTTCCCGAGCATAATCTCGTTGCGTTCGCTCCCAACACCAACACGAGTGGTAAGGCTACTGCCGTTACCGAGGGTGAGGCAACCGACGCGACAAGATTCGCGATTTCGGCAGGCACAAAGGCAGGCCACTGCATCGTTATTTACAGCGGTGAGGGTGACAGAGATAATTCCACCGCGGCTATTCCTTTCTCGGCAAATACCGACCGCCACATAATCCTCTTCTTCCACAACGATGGAAATCAGGACGTGGATATCAGATACGGCACCGAGTTCTACGGCGCGAGAGTTGGCACTGACGTAACGGTTCCCGCCGGCGGCTATGCTTGCGGATACCTCAACCTCAATATTGCCGACTCCAACAAGGACTGCTATCACGAGCTTTATATCAATACCGATATTGAGGAGAGCCTCAATATCACGGTTAGCGGCTACTACTACCACGAGGCGAAGCTCCAGGGTATCAAGATCAAGAGCTATCCTCAGACCGAGTACGCTATTGGCGAAATCTTCAATCCCGAAGGACTCGAGGTTCTCGCTACCTACGGCGGAATTGACCGTAAGGTAAAGACCGAGGACTACAGACTCGTGCTTAATAACAATAAGTCTATCGACCAGCCTCTCACCGCAGAGGATACCAAGGTTTACGTAATCTACGAGAACAAGCAGCTTGAATTTGAAATTAAGGTTAAGAGATTCGAGCAGACCGTTACTCTTGTTGGCGCAAGCTTCGCTGACGGCTCAACCTCCAAGGTTGTTGACAGAAACGCTCTTATTCCCACGGATATTACCGCGGCGAACGGTCAGGCTATCGACCACCTTATCGACCAGTACGGCAATCAGTACGTGCTTGGCGAGGGCAAGGTTCCCGCGTATAACGCAATTCTTTCTCCCGTTTACGTAGGCGAGAAGTTCAGCGATAACTACGCTCTCGGCGCAAAGGTAGAGGCTAGCAGCACCAATCACGGAGGTAAGGGCAGCGCGCTCGTTGACGGCGGACACAGCCTTAACTCCGACGTGGATAACAGATGGTCGTCCTCCTCTAACTATGACACCGCATCTCCCGATGCAGAGGACAGAGAATGGGTAACCGTTGATCTCGGTGAGGTCAAGTCTGTTTCCTGCGTAGTTCTTTATCCCAGAATTTACGGTAGCTACTTCCCCGAGGGCTACGAGATTCTCGTTTCCGAGGACAATGAGCATTGGACCACCGTTGTGACCGTCGAGAACGACGAGCTCGCTTCCCAGAACAGCAAGCTCGGCAGATGGAACGGCTTCAATGCTGTAAATGCAAGATATATCAAGGTTGTTGCAACCAAGATGACCAGCGATAGCGGCGCATACGGTTATATCTTCCAGCTCTCCGAAATAGAGATCTACGGCAAAGTTTCCGAAAACTAACAGGAGGTAGATTATGTTTAGATTAAATTACAAAACTTTTATACTCGCTCCGGCAGCAGTACTGTGTATGATAGTTCCTTTCATTTATCAGGCGGGATTTGACGGCACGCAGTATTTCACGCAGGAAGCATTTATTCTTCCCTTTATCGTATGTGGCATATCACTTCTTGTTTCAATCGTTTTCAGCAGATGGGGCTCGGTTTTGATGTTCGTTTCATCGTTCGCTTCATTGCTTTCATTCGTGAACGCTTCGTATCTGTATCTTTCCAGCGTATTCTTTACCGGTGTTCCCGATAATTTAGGCGCGATACTTGAGCAGGTAGGCTTCCATTGGGCATTCTGCGCGATTGCCTTCGCCGTAGCAATGATAGTCAGTATCGTTGCGATATTCCTGCCCGATATGGATTAAGGAGGTAAGCTAATGAAAACTGTTTTATCAATTATTTCAAGAGTTCTGCTCGTCATCTTCATTTTGCTCTACGGCGTGGTTAACGTTGGTGGACAGATCGCAATGGCGAACGCAGGCGTTATTTCAAAGTTCCTCGGTCAGGATGGCTTCAATATAATTAAAGATGAAACTATCGGCGCTGACGAGGAAATCAATACGGAATATTTCAAGTCTTCCTTTAACAGCGTTAAGGAAGTAATCGCCTCGGGCAATGCATTTACCCAGAGAGTGATGGAGGAGGGCGCGGTTCTTCTCAAGAACGAGAACAATGCGCTTCCTCTCGCAAGCACTGATAAGATCAGTCTTTTCTCGGCTTCTTCGGTTGATCCCATTGTTTCGGGATACCGTGAGAACGGAGCAAAGAAGACCAGCGCTACAAATCTTCTCGACGGCTTCAAGGAAGCAGGTCTTAGTGTAAACGAGGACCTCTACAACTGGTACAAGAGCAGCGGCTACGGCAGACAGTATATCGTAGGCCCCGGTCTTTACTCTATTGTTAACATCAACGACGCTCCCTGGAGCGAGATTCCCGACAGCGTAAAGATTAAGGACGGCTACAACACCGCTGTGTTCGTTCTCTCCCGTATAGGCGGTGAGGGTACAGACAACCAGATGTTCGACAACGGCGAAGGCTCCAAGGGTCTCGAGTGGGACGGCTACAACGGAAACTATCTCGCCCTCAGCGAGGATGAGAGATCGGTGCTCAAGGGCCTCAAGGCTGCGAAGGATGCAGGTAAGTACGACAAGGTTATCCTTCTCTGCAACTTCACCAACCAGGTAATGCTCGACTTCGTTGACGATCCCGATTTCGGCATTGACGCAGTTCTTTACAGCGGTTCTATCGGCGCTAAGGGCTCTGTTGGTATCGCTAATATCCTTTCCGGTAAGGTTAATCCCTCGGGTAAGCTCTCGGATACCTTCTGGAAGAATCACTATCTCAACCCCGTTCACGCTAACTACGGTCAGTACAAGCTTGATACAAGCAAGATGGGTGACTACTACGGCTACTCCGCATACATCTACGTCGATGAGAACGGCAACGAGGTTGCCGCTACCGGCGGTAACCAGAACGGTTACACAGTATACCAGGAGGGTATTTACGTAGGATACAGATACACCGAAACTCGTTACGAGGATAAGGTTATGGGTACCGGTAACGCAGGTAATTATAACTACCACGCGGCAGTTTCCTATCCCTTCGGCTACGGTCTTTCCTACACCAACTTCGAGTATTCCGACCTTGCGGTCAGCTACAATGCGGAGACCGACGCTTACGATATCAGCGTAAAGGTTACCAACACCGGCAGTGTTGCAGGTAAGGAATCCGCGCAGATATTCCTCCAGAAGCCCTATACCGATTACGATAAGGAATACGGTGTAGAGGCCGCGGCAGTAGAGCTCGTTGCTTACGACAAGACCGAGATTCTCGAGCCCGGCGCTTCCGAGGTTCTCACTATGTCTGTTGGCAGACGTGACTTCGCTAAGTACGATTCCTACGGTCACGAGACCTATATTCTCGAGGAAGGCGACTATTACCTCGCAGTAGGTAACGGATCGCACGATGCTGTGAACAATATTCTCGCGGCAAAGGGCTATAATCTCTCTGACGGTATGGACGCAGAGGGTAAGGCTGCTCTCGCGGCAAAGGTTGGCGTAGCGGATTCCGAAACCGACAAGAAGATTACCGCTGACGACCTTCTTATCTACTCCACCGCAGAGGTTAACGCTTACTCTGTTCTCGACGCTGACGGCAACCTTGTCGGCAAGAAGATTACCAACCATTTCAATAACGCGGATCCCAAGATTTTCGAGGACGGCATCAACTACGGTGAGAACGCTCTCGGCGGCGCTTGGACCTACGTTACCAGAAACGACTGGAACGGTACCGTTAAGTACGTCGTTGACGTAGACGAGGCAACAGGCGTTGTTTCCAGCTACGCAAGACTTAATAACTTTGTAAGACTTGCCAAGACTGCCGGTATCACCGCAGGTCTGAGCTTCGATATTCTCAAGGAAGCGGCAACCGACGTGGCATATCCCACCTTCGGCTCTACCTCTACCGCATGGCAGCTTATCGACCTTCGCGTAGACGAGAACGGTGATCCCATTCCTTACAACGATCCTATGTGGGATGAGCTTCTTGACCAGCTCACCTGGAACGACTACGTTGCGATTCTCGCAGGCGGTCTTTACAACACTCCCGGTCTTCCCTCTATCTCGGCTCCCGCAGCCAACACCTACGACTCCGACCTTGGCGTTATTTCTTCCTTTGCAACCTACTCGACAGGTCTTGCAACCAAGATGAATGACCCCGATAAGAATAAGACGGCTTCCGCATATCTTGACAACGGCATCGTTGCTGCAACCCGTAATCTTGAGCTTATTTACGAATACGGCGTGCAGTGGGGTGAGGATTGTCTGTGGGCAGGCTTCAATGGTCTTTACGGCGCAGGCGCTAACATTCACAGAAGCCCCTATCTCGGCAGATCCTACGGCTATATTTCCGAGGACGGCTTCCTTTCCGGTATGACTCTCTCTCAGATGAACCGCGGTATGAGCACCAAGGGCGCATATATGCTCGCTAAGCACTGCGTTCTCAACGAGCAGGAAACCAACCGTTGCGGTGCTGCTTCCTGGGCTAACGAGCAGTCTATCCGTGAGATTTACGTAAGAGTATTCGAGGTTGCTATCGAGGAAGGCGGACTTCAGGGCGTAATGACCTCTCTCAACCGTATCGGTGTAACTCCCGCTCCTCACCACGATTTCCTTAACGAGGTTCTTCGTTACGAGCTTGGTATGACGGGCTACAACGTAACCGACTCGGGTATGCCTTATATGAACACCGCTAACTGCGTATACGCAGGTAACGACCTTCCTATCAACGGCGTATCTCACACAGTTCCCGATATTCCCGAAACAGGCTACGGCCACGTAGCGCAGAAGGCGAGAGAGTGCGTACACAACGTGCTTTACACCACCGTACACTCCAGCGCGATGAACGGCTTCTCCTCTGATATGCGTATCGTTCGCTTCCAGCCCGAGTGGGAATACTATCTCGAGCACGCTACCGTGATAATCAATATTGCTATTATCCCCGTAGTTCTCTTCTATCTTGCAATGGAAGTATGGATTCTTCTCACAGGTAAAAGATAAGAAAAAGACAACTAAAGTTGTCAAAAGCAACTCCTAAAGCACAATTCCCCCTCTCCCTTCGGGGAGATGGGGATTACAAAAAACAAATATATGCGTTTTACGCAAAGGAGAAAAACAATGAATATGATTAAGAGAATCGCTACCTTGGCGGTTATGCTTCTCGTACTCGTTCTTGCGGTATCCTGCGGTCACAAGCACAATCTCACCAAGGTTGACAAGCTTGACGCTACCTGTACCGAGGCAGGCTACGAGACCTACTATACCTGCGACGGCTGCGACAAGATTTTCGCTGACGTAAACGGCGAGACCGAGCTCGACGCTCCCAAGGCTATCGCAGCTCTCGGACACAATATTATCGGCGTTGCAGGCACTGAGGCTACCTGTACCGAGGCAGGAACCATGGACTGCTTCAAGTGCACTGCTTGTAACAAGCTCTTCAGCGATGCTAACGGCGAGACTGTAATTGAGGCTGCGGGATCTGTTGATCCTCTCGGCCACAGCTTCGTAAAGACCGAGGCGAAGGACGCTACCTGTACCGAGAACGGTAACAAGGCGTACTACTTCTGCTCTGTATGTAAGAAGCTTTACGCAGATGAGGCAGGCACCACCGAGACCACTCTTGCGGAGCAGGTTATTCTTGCAACCGGTCACAGCCTTGTAAAGACCGAGGCTAAGGATGCTACCTGCACAGAGGCAGGTAACTCTGCATACTGGAGCTGCTCTCCCTGCGGTAAGGTATATTCCGACGCAGATGGTAAGAATGAAATCGCTCTTGCAGACACCGTTATCACTGCAAAGGGACATAACTACGGCACGTCTCTCGTTATCGAGGGCGCAGTTACTACATACGAGCCCGGCGAGAGCTTCAATACCGCTAATCTTTCGGTTAAGCTCTCCTGCGCTGATTGCGACAACAGCGTAGCTGTAACCGGCTACACTATCAGCAAGACCGAGAATCTCCAGCCCACCGATAGCGAAATCGTTATTTCCTACGTTGACGGCGACAAGACCTACACCGCTACCGTAAAGGTTGTGGTTAAGCACGAGCACACCACCGGCGACCTCGTTGCCGCGGTTGAGCCTACCTGTACCGAGAAGGGCTCTCTTGCTCACTACGAGTGTACCGTTTGTCACGAGAAGTTCGAGGACAAGGAAGCTACCAAGCCTCTCGCAAGCATTGAGATTGGCGTAAAGGGACACGCCGGCGTTAAGACCGACGCAACCGAGTCCAGCTGTACCGTAGCAGGAAACAACGCATATTGGACCTGCTCTACCTGCGGTAAGGTATTCTCCGACGAGGATTGCACCGTAGAAACTACCGTAGATGCGGAGAAGCTTCCCGTAGCAGACCACGATACCGAGGTTAAGTCCGACGCAGACGGTCACTGGGATGACTGTAAGAACTGCGACTACGCTACCGAGAAGGTAAGCCACAGCGGTGTTGCGTATCCCTATGCAGCAGCGACCTGTAAGGTTTGCGGCGCTACTTTCGGTGAGGCAAGCTGGGACGGCTGGGTACACTTCGCACCCGGCGTAGTTTATCCCGACTATTATGAGAGCATTGACGGTACTATCAACGGTACCGATAACATCAATTACGAGCTTATCACTCTTGCAAACGGTATGAACGCAACCAAGTTTACCGTTGCGGCAGGTACTCCCGCAAATTCCTCTGTCGCAGTATGGAATGACCAGAATCTCGTTCACAATATCAAGGTTCCCGTAAGAGCGGGCGGCACCAAGACTATCACTTACATCACCAACAACGGTACTCAGGATATCACCGTTACCATTGGTCAGGTTGACAGCGCAACAGATACCGGTAGCGGCACCGTTCTCGTTCCCGCGGGCGAGACCGTATACGTTGCTTACGATGTTACCAAGGGCGCAGCCAAGGGTAACAACACCTGGTTCGCAGTAAGAAACGACGTTGAGGCAGACACCTCCTTCACCGTATGGGGCTACTTCAACGTAGAGGACGATATCAAGGCGCTTGGCATCAAGACTCCCGCAAGCAAGCTTACCTTCAAGGTTGGCGAGACCTTCAGCGCAGAGGGACTCCGTCTTGTTATCGCGGCTCTCAATGAGAATGCAACAGCTAACTATGACGAGTTTGAGATTTACTCCAACTACACTACCGACCTCGACGGCAAGGTATTTGCCGCATCCGACGTTGGTGTGCATACCGTAACCGTTTCCTTCGGCGGCGCGACTGCTACTTATACTATCGTAGTAGAGAACGATGCTCATACTCATAACATCGTTTACGTTCCCTACAATGCGGCAACCTGTACCGCAGACGGTAACATTCCTTACTATATGTGTGACGGCGAGGGCTGCGGTCTTCTCTACTCCGACGCAGAGGGTAATACTCCTATCAGCGCTGACTCCGTTGTAATCGCAAAGGGTCATACTCCCGTAACTCTTCCCGGCACCGCAGAGCATTGCGCTCGCTGTGGCGAGGTATTTGGCAACGAGGTAATGAGCGGTGAGCATTGGGTACTCTTCAGACCCGAGATTAATGTAGGCAGCGGCTCCTTCGCAGGCTGGAAGGCAGAGTACGCTGACGTTGATGGCGTATACGGCTCCAAGTTCACCTTTGGCGCAGGCGTTAACGCAGGCGACAGAATCAGCCTTACGATGTGGAACGAGCAGGGCGACTTCCAGACCATTATTCCTAACGGTCTTGACGCTGACGTTGCAAACCGTTCGGTAATTATGTATTACCACAACTACGGCACCGAGGCTATTACCATTAAGTTCCAGAACGACAGTAACTCCGCTATCTACGACGAGGTAACCATTCCCGCCGGCGGCATCGTTGCTTCTTCCTTCGAGCATCCCAAGAGTGGCGGTGGCTCCAACTGGTTCTATCTCCAGGTACAGAACGACATTCAGTCCGACGTTACCGTTGGTGTATACGGCTACTTCTATCTTGCAAATGAGTTTGAAAGCATCTCTATCATCAAGAACGCAGAGAAGCTCAGCTTCACCACAGGCGAGACCTTCTCGGCAAACGGCCTTATGCTCAAGACCAGCGGCGGTATCAAGTACACCTTCGTTGAGACCGGTTACACCACCGACCTTGACGGCTACGTATTCACCGCAGAGGATATCGGCACCAAGACCGTAACCGTTTCCTTCGGCGGTAAGACCGCTACCTACGAAATCGAGGTAACAGCTCACAAGCATACCACCGAACTCGTAGCAGGTACTGCTCCCGTTAAGTGTGTTACCGACGGCGTTGAGGATTACTATAAGTGTACCGTTGAGGGCTGCACTGAAATCTTCGCTGACGCGGATGCAAACGTTAAGCTTTCTGCTCCCGTGGCAATTTCTTGCCACGCGGCAACTCCCACCCTTCCCGGTGACACTATCGTTTGCGCAGATTGCGGCGCAGGATACGCGGTATATCAGAACGATGCGCTCGTACAGTTCACTCCCGGTAAGCCCGGCATCAGCGAGGACCTTTACTACGAGGGAATTGCGGGAACCGTTGACGGTACTGCTAACATCACTCACGACTACGTAACTCTTGATTCGGGTATTACCGTTATCGATTATCTCGTTAAGGCGGGTACTCCCGAGAATGCGTCTGTTGCAGTTTGGTGCAACAACGTGAACAAGATTCCCGTTCAGAGTGGCGGAACAAAGGCTCTTATGTCCGTTACCAACAAGGGCACGAAGGATATCACTATCAGCTTCGGCGCGGTTGACAACGGCTCTGATATGGGCAGCGGCACGATTGTTGTTCCCGCAGGCGAGACCGTAGCTCTTGAGTTCTACGTAACCAATGGCGCTGCCGCAGGTAACAACATCTGGTTCGCAGTTCGTAATGCCGTAGAAGAGGATACTCACGTTTATATCTACGGATATTATGAGAAAAAGGACTAATTCGGTCGCTTGAACTGAATTAAATAATATAGCTTGGCGCGGAGTGGTTTTCACTCCGCGCATTCTTTGCCTAGACTATTGCAAAAATTCCGTACATATGTTATAATTAAATAAAAAATGAAAGGAGAAAATATGCTTCCTTCGATAACAACCGCGCTTGTCGGTGTGATTATATGCGCGCTCGGCGTTATGAATATGAGAGGAAACATCTCCTCGCTTCACTCCTATCACCGTCACAGAGTCAGTCCCGAGGACGTTAAGCCATTTGGCAAGCTCGTCGGACTCGGTACTTTGATTGTCGGAATTTCAGTGCTCGTTTTCTCCGCGCTTTTTATAGCTTTTACCCTGACTAATATTGAAATCTACACGGTAATCGGCACTGTGGCTATGATTATCGGTATGACAGTAGGCATCGTTATCAGCTTTTATGCTATGAAAAAATATAACGGCGGTATTTTCTGAAATAGAATAAAAATCACCCTCTAGGTTATACTAACATAAAAAGCCTAGAGGGTAAAATTTTGGAAAACGAAAGACTTTACAGTGACTATAACCTGAACGTCACATTGATGAGCGAGCGGCTCAGGGTTAAGGAGAGCTTTGATATAATCGAGAGACACCTGACCGTTTGTAATGCGGATATGTGCTTTTACTATATAGATGGCTTCGTCAAGGACGGCGAGATGCTGCGGATAATGCAGTATCTCTTATCGCAGAAGCAAATCGGCTCTGCCGAGGAGCTGGAGAAGCGTCTGCCGTACGTTGAGGTTGAGCTCTCGCACGAGCAGAGCAAGATTATTCGCGCGGTGCTGTCGGGGCAGACGGCAATTTTTGCCGAGAGCTTCGGCGATACGGCGATACTCCTTGACCTGCGTACCTATCCCGCAAGACCAACCGAGGAGCCCGAGAGCGACAGAGTGATGCAGGGCGCGCGTGACGGCTTTGTCGAAACTCTGGTGGTGAACACCGCGCTGATACGTCGCAGAATCCGTGACGCAAGGCTCACTATGGAGCATTTTTCGCTCGGCGGCTCGTCGGAGACCGACGTGGTGGTATGCTATATGAAAGGAGTTGCTGATAATTCCACCGTCAATGATGTGAGGAAGAAGCTCTCGTCAATTCGCCCGAAATCGCTGACTCTCGGTTATCAGAGCCTGGCAGAGTCGCTGATACGCTCGGGGTGGTACAACCCGTTCCCGAAGATACGCACGACAGAGCGCCCCGATGCCGCGGCGGCGCAATTGCTTGAGGGCTCGGTTATCGTGCTTTGCGACACCTCACCGCAGGCGATGATTTTGCCGACGTCTATCTTCGATTACCTCGAGGAAACGGGGGATTTTTACTTTCCACCGCTGACAGGCACGTATCTTCGCCTTGTGCGAACGGCAATTCTTCTGCTCTCCGTGGTGATAACACCGCTGTGGTATCTCGCTATTGAGTATTCTGCAATGCTACCCGATGCGCTATCCTTTCTCGTTCCCGCCTCACCGGGCGCTTTGCCGATAATACTTCAGCTGTTTTTAGTCGAGGTAGCGATAGACGGACTGAAAATTGCTTCGATGAACACACCCGACATTCTATCAAATTCGCTCTCTGTTGTCGGCGCGCTGATACTCGGTGACTTCGCCGTCGGGGTTGGCTGGCTCTGCGAGGACGTTATACTCTATATGGCGTTCGTTGCGATAGCGAACTTCGCGCAGCAGAATTATGAGCTGGGCTATGCGTTCAAGTTTATGCGACTTATGATCCTGGCGCTCGTGTTCTTTTTCGGTATCTGGGGCTTTGTCGCAGGAATTTTGCTCTTTTTCTTCTTTGTTGCGACGAACACGACTCTCTCGGGCAAGCAAAGATATCTCTATCCGCTGGTGCCGTTTAACGCGCACGACTTCTTCCATCTTTTAATACGCCACAAGAAGCGCGATTTTGATAGAAAATCAGAGGAAAATGCAAACTAAAGTATGCAAAAACACGGAAATTACTCAGAATATTTACTCATATTGATTTATCGTTAGGTGGATATGCTTTAAGTATATTTTCAAATTGGCTCGAAATCCCTTCAACAAGCGCCTTCTGAAAAAGCTCTATGTTGCTTTCTCTTTCCGATTGGTTTTTGTTTTCTTTTTCGTCTAAGCTTTGTTTTTCATTATTCATTATAAAGTTCTCCTTTTGCCATTCTTAAAATCCGTGAAATTCTGTAATTATGATAACACTTTGTTTGTATAAAGTCAAGAAAAAATTGTGTATAATACTAATAAAATGTTGTTGAGGTGTTATCGTGGCTACTAATAAAATACAAACAGGTATAAGATTTGAGCCAGAGCTGCTGTATAAAATAACTCAGGTTGCAAAAAGGAATAAGCGATCACTTAACGCTCAACTTGAATATTTGGCGCAAAATTGCGTAGAAGAATACGAAGACGCAAATGGCAAAATTGAAGTTGACGAGAACGTACTTTACAGTAAATAGTTGAAGAAATGAATATCATATTAATGTCAGCGATAAATTGAAATACAGGAGTAAAGGATCAAATCTTTACTCCTGTATTTTTATAAAAAAATCCAATTTGCAGAGATAAGTTTTACTTTGACAAAGAAGTCTGTTACTCTGCGCTGCCGTGCTTTTCCTTGAGGATAAGAACGTTTTTGTCAACCTCACTCTTGTGCAAGGGATACCAGAACCAAAGCACCAGCGAGAGAAGAATGAAGCCGATAGCCGGGATAATCGTTGAGATATTGAATATTCCGTTTTTGACCGCGTCGGGCAGGGGGACTCCCTCAATCTTCTCGTAGCCGATAAGCGTCAGGAAAAGTCCCGTGAGTCCTGCGGCAGCTGCCTGACCGATTTTTCTTGCGAATGAGTAGAGCGCGTATATTGAGCCGTCCTCGCGCACACCGTTTTTGATTTCTGAGTAGTCGATAACGTCGGTTATCAATGCCCAGGACACCATAGCGAATATTCCTAGTCCGAGCCAGGAGAAGACGTTTACCGCCACGTACACCCATACGTTCTGGGGGCGAATGAAGAATAAGAGCAGGCAAATTATTGCTGCGAGGAAGTTAGAAAAAACGCTTATCTCCGCCTTGCCGAATCTCTCGGCAAGAGGTCTTGCGAGCGCGGCGGCAACTATCATACCGAACATCATCGCTATCGTTGAGGCAGACTGCGCGCCCGTATTGGCATAGTAGTCGGGGAAGACGTAGTTTGCCATCTGCTGAAGCGTGAACTGCGAGAGCAGCATCAGTATAGACGCTACGATTATAGATACAAGCGCGCGATTTTTCACCGAGCTGACAATGAGTCTGCCGACACCGCCCTGCTTTTCCTTCTGCGATGCCTCGTCGGGTATGACTCGCTCGGTGGTGAGATAGTAGCAGAGCAGGTAGGTGATTACCGCGAGAATAGAGAATACGCCTGCGATAAGCGTGAAGCGTGGACCGTTCATCTCAGCGATAGTCACTCCGTCAACTATTCGCGTATCGTATGCGACCAGCGGAGCTCCCGCGCCGACTATAACTCCCGCGAGCGTGCTTCCCATAGTCCTGAATGTCGAGAGCGACTGACGGTCGCTCGGCTCACGTGAAATTGTCGAAGCCATAGAGCCGTAGGGAATGTTGATTGAGGTGTAGAAGATAGAGCCCCACAGGATATATGTCACGACGAGCCATAGTATTCGGAACCACATAGCAGAGTCAGCAAAGGCTGATTGATATATGAGAAATGAGGAAATCGCGACGGGCGCGGACATACGCAGAATCCAAGGCTTGAATTTACCTGCGGGAGTCGGTCTTGCGCGGTCTGCGATACGTCCCATAGTGACGTCGGTAAATGCGTCTACGAATCTTGCGAGCATCATAACGATTCCTACGACTCCCGCGCTCACGTGCATTACGTCGGTGTAAAATTTCAAAAGAAAGCTTGATGAGAGAATAAAGGTGAAGTCGTTGCCGAAATCACCGAAAAGATAGCCGAGCTTGTCCTTTATACCAAAGGGCGCTACTGCTTTTCTTGTTATCATAAGGTGAAAAAAACCTTTCATTTTTATAGAATTAACCTTATTATTGCTCTTTTTTGTCAAAAATAATCATAAACTTTCGTATATTTGCGTGATAAAAATAAGAAAAATAAAAAAAACTATTGCATTTTTGAAATGTTTATGGTAAAATACCAATATGCATAATACTCGCTATATGCGAGAAATAATACGAAAGGTTCGAAAAATGGAAATTCTTGAGTACGTACTTCTTGCAGTCCTTCTTGTTTGTGCTGCATTCATAGTTGTTGCTGTTATATTGCAGAAGAGCAACGAGGACGGTCTTTCCGGTACTATTGCCGGCGGCGCAGAGACCTTCTACGGTAAGGACAAGTCCGGCGGTGCTGACAGAGCGCTTTACAGATGGACTTTGATCGCTGCTATCGTTTTCGCGGTTGCGGTTCTTGCTGTATTCGTTATTCAGCCTGACTACGCTCAGTCCTATTCTCTTGACGCATGGCAGGAGCTTGTAGAGAACAGCGGTTATTCGCGTTTGTTCAAATAAGACTAAAGGGTGCCGATCTAGACGGCACCCTTTGCTTTAGTTTGAAATCTTGATTTCCTACATATATTATGTATAGACGGCTCATTTGCGTCTGTACGGAGGTTTGATGAAGAAAAAGGATTTTGCTAAATTTACTAAAAGAAACGTTCATAAGCGTCGCTCCAAGGAGGCGGCAAGGCGAGAGCTGTTGAAGGCGGTCAATGAGGTCGGGGTAAAGTACGACGGAGTGAAGATTGGTTCTATGACCGACTACGGCAGGAGCGCGCGCTCCGGTCGCTCGAAGGCGAGTGAGGAAATTGTCACTCGCGGTATCTTCCGTGGCTCAAAGAGCGCATTCGGATTCGTTTCGCTTGAGGAGGGCGGCGACGATATATTTATCCCTGCGGGAAATATTGGTGGCGCGATAGACGGCGACTACGTTGAGATTACCTACCATAAGTTCAAAAACCGTGACGGTGAGGAAAAGACCGAGGGAAAGGTCAGAAAAATCGTCGAGCACGGCAGAAAAACTCTTATAGGCACACTCTACGAGCGTAGAATCCGTCACGGCAGACGTAATATGCGCGAGCTGTATCTAGAGCCCGATGATGCAAGGATTATGCTACGCCCGATAGTGACCGACTCTGCCGGCGCAGAGCTTGGCGATAAGGTCGAGGTGCTTATCAGGCGTGACACATATCCGCTTTCCTCTGAGGTTATACGCGTTTTCGGTGACACCGACTCTGTCGGCGCGAACTATGAGGCGATTCTCGCAGAGTGCGAGATTATCACCGACTTTACCCCCGACGAGCTTGTCGCGGCAGAGTCGCTCTCCTGCGAGGAAATTTCGCTCGACGGCAGAGTGGACAGACGCGGTGAGATTATATTTACCATTGACGGCGAGGGAGCGAAGGACCTCGACGATGCCGTTTCGCTAAGACGTCTTACGGGTGGCAAATGGCGACTCGGCGTGCATATTGCCGACGTGTCGCAATACGTAAGAGAGCGCACGCCTCTCGACAGATGCGTTATGGCGCGCGGTACGAGCGTCTACTTCACCGACAAGGTTGTGCCTATGCTTCCTCAGGCGCTATCAAACGGCGCATGCTCGCTGAATTCGGGTGAGGAAAAGTACACGCTTTCTGCAATTGTCGACCTCGACTCCGAGGGCAATATTATTGATACCAAGCTCGAGGAATCGGTTATCGTCAGCCGAGTGCGCGGAGTTTATTCCGAGGTGAATAAGCTCCTCTCGGGTGAAGCCGATTCCTACTTGAAGAAAAAATATAAGGAAGTCCTGCCGACTCTGCGTAAGATGCACGAGCTTTACGGCATTCTGCTCGAGAAGAGCGAGAAGCGCGGCGCGATAGACTTCGACTCCGACGAGGCGGAGATAATTCTCGACTCTCACGGTGCGCCGACCGAGATAATCAGGCGCGAGCGAGGTGACGCAGAGCGAATGATAGAGCAGTTTATGCTCACGGCAAACGAGGCGGTAGCGACCTATCTTTCGTCTAGGGAAATTCCATGTGTTTACAGAGTACACGAGCAGCCGCCGAAGGAGCACTTTGAGTCCTTCCTCTCCTATGCCGAGAGCCTGGGGCTTGACACTCGCTATATTTCACGTGACGAGCCTACGCCGGGGCAGCTTTCGGCACTGCTGGAGAGGGCAGAGGAGAAGGGAATTGCATTCGCGGTTTCCTACACAATGCTTCGCGCTATGGCAAAGGCGAGGTATTCGGAGAAAAACGACGGCCACTTCGGCCTTGGCATTGACAAATACTGTCACTTCACCTCGCCCATACGCAGACTATCCGACCTCGCAACACACAGGATAATCAAAAAGGTGCTCTTCGAGGGCAAAAGGGCAGAGCAATATGCCTCTTACGCCAGACGCGCCGCTGCTGCCGCAACCGAGGGTGAGCTTCGCGCGGTGAATGCCGAGAGAAAAATCGAGGATTTATACAAGGTGTTATTTATGTCTGAGCGTGTCGGCGAGGAATTCTCCGCCGTTGTCAGCTCGGTCACGTCGTTCGGACTCTTCTGTATGCTTGATAACACCTGCGAGGGACTCGTGCCGATAAGCGAGCTTCCGGGCGTATTCACCTTCGACGAGCGCAACCTTACTCTGCGCTCTCGCTACGAGGTCTATCACGTAGCGGATAGACTCACTGTAAGACTGGAGGAAGCCAGCATAATTAAAGGCAAGCTGCGCTTCTCAATAGTGGAAAAGCTATAAAATATAAATAAAACTTTACAAAACGCGCAGAAAGGAGAGAAATAATGAATAGAATAAAGCTGCTTTCGTTCTTCTATATTTTATTTTTAGCCCTGCTTTCACTCTCGGGCTCGCTCTCGGGAATTTTGTCCGAGATAGTCTATATTCTCTCCTTTGCGCTACCTACCGCACTCGGCATTTATCTTGTGAGGCGCGAGGGTAGGGAAAAGGAGAATTTACTTCTTTCGCTTGACAAGCGCTCTTTTGGACTGATGCTTCCCACCGCTGCGCCGATAATTTCGCTGATAATTATTACGTCAAGCCTGACGTCGCTTATCATTTATCAGATATTTGGCGCACAGAGCAGCATTGACGTTGGTGATAATCTTATTTTAGCGCTTGTAACTCACGCATTTTTGCCGGCATTGCTTGAGGAAATGCTCTTCAGGTATCTGCCGTTGCGCCTTTACGGCGGCGAGGACAATGCGACTATGGTAGTCGTCACCTCGCTCTGCTTTGCGCTCGTTCACCGTGACTTTTTCGTAATTCCTTACGCATTCCTCGCGGGCGCGCTGTTTATAATAATTGATATAATTCTTGGTAGCGTCTGGCCGTCGGTGATTCTACACGCGGTAAATAATACGCTGTCGGTGCTTATGATTTTCTATTCGCGCGAGCCGATATTCAACTATGCGTTCTATGCGGTGCTTGTTATACTTACAGTCATTTCACTTGCCGTTATTATAGCAAAGCGCGAGGAGTATATAGGTGAAATTAAGAAAGCCTTTTCGGGTAATAGGGTAAGGCTCACATCCGAAATATTATATCTTGCCGTGCCGACGCTGATACTTGCGGCGCTCGACCTTGCGGCGAAAATTCAGGAGTAATTATGGAAGATAAGAGTTACATAGACGAAGAATTTATGCGCGCGGCTATCGAGGAAGCAAACGCCGCAGAGAGAATAGACGAGGTGCCCGTCGGCGCGGTTGCCGTGCGTGACGGAAGGATAATCGCGAGAGCCTATAATACTCGCGAAACCTCGAAATGCGCCACTCACCACGCGGAAATTCTAGCGATAGAGAGAGCCTGCGCGGCTCTTGGCGGTTGGCGTCTGCCCGGAGTGACGCTTTACGTCACTATGGAGCCCTGCGCTATGTGCGCGGGCGCGATAATAAATTCCAGAATCGAGAGAGTCGTCTACGGAGCAAAGGACTTTCGCTTCGGCGCCTTTGGCTCTGCGCTCGACCTGAACGAAGCAGGACTCAACCACAAGCCCGAGGTGGTCGGCGGAGTGCTGGGCGAGGAGAGCGCAGATATACTTTCAAGCTACTTTAAGAGGAAAAGAAAGCCTTAACATATATTTAATAATTATTATGTAATATTAAATTTGCTTGACAAAACTGACATCGTGTGCTAGAATGTCTATGTTTTGGGTAAAAATTCCAAAGCAATACTCTTTGCAAGTCTACCCGAGGTAGCCTTGCCGATGCACTTCCCGACATCCCCCGATCCTGGCGGGCTGCATCGCTTGGCGAGAGCGCGCAGACAAGCAAAGCTGAAGAAAGGTAATAAATATGAAAGTAAAAGCTTTAAGAGAAAAGAGAGAATTCGCTAATATCAGAGAAATGGTAGAAGATATTGGCGAGAGATTCAGCGGCAAGGTTGCTTACCGCTATCGCGTAAAGCCTCACGACAAGGAAGTAGTGAAGGTCACCTATGACGAGATGCGCGACCACGTTCGCGCGCTTGCGACCGAGATTATCGCAAGAGGATATCAGGGAAAGAAGATTGCCGTTATCGGCAAGCACACCTATCCTCTTATCCAGAGCTACTACGCTACCATGGCTACGGGCAGCGTGTGGGTACCCCTTGACCGTGACTGGCCGAAGGAGGATCTTCTCGAAACCGTGAGGAGCGGTGAGTGCGACCTGCTTATGTGCGACGTTGATATCGCGGAGAAGGGTCAGTTCATCACGGAGAATCTCGAGCTTCCTGCGCCTATCTACCTCAACGGAGAGGGCGAGGACAGCCTTCTCGCTTGGCGTGAGGCGGGCGCTGTAAAATTTGCGCAGGATTCCTCTCTCTATTACGGCACGGAGATAGATATAGACGCGCTCGCGGAGCTTGTGTTCACCTCCGGTACTACCGGACAGGGCAAGGGTGTTATGCTTTCTCAGAGAAACTTTATGTCCGACCTTGACGACGTTATCCCCTTTATCGACTTCTCGGTTAGATGTATGAACGTTCTTCCTCCCCATCACACCTACGCTTCCTCGGTTTCTATCTACGGACAGAACTCTATCGGCTGTGATATTTATATTTCCTCGGGCGTTAAGTATATTCTTAAAGAGCTTGCGGAGCACAAGCCCGGTCACCTCGTTGCAGTTCCCCTCTACGTAGAGACCTTCTACAGAAGAATCGTTAAAGGAATTGACGAGAAGGGTAAGTTTGTCGGCGGAATAGTCAAGGGACTTATCAGCTTCAACAGAGGCTGTCATAAGATAGGTCTCAAGCCCTTCGACGGACTCTTCAAGAAGATGATTCTCTCGAAGTTCGGCGGCGAATTGAATACGATAATTTCGGGCGGCGCGCCTCTTAATCAGGAAATGGCAGATCTCTTTGCCGGCCTTGGTGTCAAGGTGCTCAACGGCTACGGTATCACCGAGTGCGCTCCTATTCTTGCGGTAAACCACAATAATTATATAGTTCCGAAGAGCGTAGGTCACGTTCTTCCTATCGTTGAGTGCCGTATCGCAGACGCTGACGATTCCGGAGAGGGCGAGATTCAGGTCAAGGGTTCCAACGTAATGCTCGGCTACTATAAGAACGATGAGGCTAATGCCGAGGCGTTCACCGAGGACGGCTTCTTCCGCACCGGTGACGCAGGTAGAATGGAAATCACCAAGGAGGGTGACAGAATTCTCTACATCACAGGCAGATTCAAGAATATAATCATTCTCTCCAACGGTAAGAATGTTTACCCCGAGGAGATAGAGGACGCTCTCAGCGCAACTCCCGGACTCGTTGATATAGTAGTATACGAGGGCAAGTCGCGTCGCGGAATCGAGCACAACGCTATCGTTGCCGAGATCTATCCCGATAAGACTATCCTTGAGGAAAAGGGTATCACCGATCCCAAGGCATACTTCCAGAAGTTCGTTAATGAATATAATAAGACCGCGGTTCCTTACAAGAAGATAGGTCTTGTCAAGGTTCGTGAGGAGGAGTTCCCCAAGAACACTCTGAGAAAAATTCTCAGAAGAAAGATGGATATGACTATCGACTAATTATACTATCCAAAACAACAAAGCACGGCGGTTAACCTCGCCGTGCTTTGTTTACGAAATGTTTGCAATTTCTCTTATCTTTATTTTAATGGCATAGTGTATAATATATACAATACCAATGCGGTAAACGGAGGAAAAAATGAAAAACGTATCAGGAAAGAAAATTTTGTGTTCATTATTATCAGTCATTTTGATTTTGACGTCTGTGTGCGCATTCAGCGCTTGCGGAAAGGATGATGACGGAGATATAACCTCTGCGAGAATCAACGAGAGAGGCGAGCTCGTGCTTATGTTCTCTGACGGAAGCGAGAAGAACGTTGGCGCTATATCCAACGAGGGAACGACGATAAACATACAGAGCGGTGACGACAGCGTTCTTGCCGCTACCACGGCAGGACTTGTCAGTGCGGTGAGCATCACGTCGCATTTTGAGAAGACCGTGAACAACTCCTACGGCGGCTTTTTCCCGGGCTTTGGCGGCGGAACAAGCACCTCACAGTATACCTCAGAGGGCGCGGGAGTTATCTATGAGATTGACAGAGAGACCGGCTCTGCGTTTATTATTACGAATTATCACGTTGTATATGACAGCGCCTCTAATTCGAGCGACGGAATAAGCGAGAATATCGAGATTTATCTATACGGCGCGGAGGGCGAGAATTACGCTATCCCCGCTGAGTACGTGGGCGGCTCGCTTTACTACGATATTGCAGTGCTTTACGTCAAGGATTGTCCCGCGCTTGTGAACTCGGTTTACAACAGCGTGAAGATTGCCGATTCTGATGACGTATCCGTCGGCGCGACGGCTATCGCTGTCGGAAATCCGCGCGGCTACGGTATTGCCGCATCACTCGGTATAGTCAGCGTGGCGTCGGAGTACATCACTATGACTGCCGTTGACGGTCAGAGCACCATTTCCTTCAGAGTTATGCGTGTTGACACGGCGGTAAACTCGGGCAACTCGGGCGGCGGTCTTTACAATGCGGCAGGTGAGCTTATCGGTATAGTAAACGCAAAAATCGTTGATAATCAGGTAGAGAATATAGGCTACGCAATTCCCTCAAACGTTGCGACGGCGGTTGCTGACAATATTATTGACAACTGCTTCGGCAGTGATAACAAGACTGTAATGCGCGCGCTTGTCGGTGTCACTCTCGGCACGACGAACTCGGTTGCGGTGATGGATGAGGAGCTTGGAATTATCAAGATTAAGGAAACCGTGGGTATAGCCGAGGTTGCGGTAGACGGAGTCGCGTTCGGAAAGCTCAAGTCGGGCGACGTAATCAAGTCGGTGACAATTGACGGAGAAATTACCGAGGTCACTCGCAGCTATCACGTGATAGACGCAATGCTTGACGCAAGAGTCGGTGACGTGGTGACGATGGGCATTCTTCGCGGCGGCGAGGAGATGACGGTTGAAATTGAGATAACAGAGCGCGCGATAGCGGCTTATTAAATTGAAAGCGGGCATTCGGTGGTAAAGCCGAGCGCCCGTTTTTTATTTATGAGTAGAAATGTTCATATTTATATGCTAAACTATTCATAAAGCTATCATTTCAAGAAAGGAGAGAAATTATATGAAAATTTCTTCGTTTCTGCGCTTTGCGACCTTTGGTGTGAAAACAATACTTTTCAGAAAAAAAGAGCCTATTCTCGGCACGGTTATCGTCACCGATAAATGCAACCTCAAATGCAAGCATTGCTCGGTAAATAATATAACAGCCGTTGTTCACCCCTACGAGCAGATAAAGGCTGAGATGCAGACGCTATACGATATGGGCGTGCGCATTCTTTTCTTCTGCGGCGGCGAGACTTTTCTCTGGCGTGACGGTGAGCGCACTCTGCGCGACCTGGTCATAGAGGCGAAGGAGATGGGATTTCTCATCGTCAACGTGGTGACAAACGGTACTTATCCGATAGATTTGCCCGAGGCAAACCTGATTCTTCTGAGCCTTGACGGTGACCGTGAGCGACACAACGCCATTCGCGGCGATACCTACGATACTATTATGAAGAATATAAGTAACGCAACGGCTGATAATATCTGCTTCTATATGGCGATAAATCAGATAAACAAGGACGCGGTGAGGGACGTATGCATTACCGCGAGAGATACGAAGAACGTCAAGGCGGTTTCCTTCAACTTCCATACCCCCTATCCCGACACGAGAGAGCTGGCGCTGTCAAGAGAGGATAAGGCTGAGTGCTGTCGGGTGATTACCGAGATGATGAAGGAGGGCGCACCTGTATTTAACCTGAAAAGCGCGTTTCCGTATCTTATTGACAACAAATTCCCGACCCCCTGTCATCAGTGCGTGGTAATCGAGAATGGCAAAATCTCGACCTGCGGCAGATGCATTGACGTGCCCGGGCTCTGCGACGAGTGCGGCTACTTCTTCGTTGCCGAGTACACCCTCTTGTTCAGAGGCAATATAAAGATTATTTTTGAAATGCTAAGGACTTATTTAAGGTACATATAATATGAGTATAATTACCAGTCTAACAAGAATGTGGCTGACTCGAACGGTGAAGCCCTTTACCTTTGAGAGCGAATACGACGAGCAGCTTCCTTACTCCGAGCTTGACGGACTCGGACTATACGTGCATATCCCTTTTTGCAAAAGTATATGCAATTTCTGCCCATATTGTAAAGTTAAGTATACAAAAGAGTTGTGTGACAGCTATATTGACGCCCTGATTCGTGAGATTCACTTCGTAGGAAGTCAGCACGAGGGCAGGAAGGAAACGACGAGCCTTTACTTCGGCGGAGGTACTCCCGCGTTGGCGGCGGATAGGCTTAAGGAAATTATAGACGCCATTGAGGAGCACTTTATAATCACCGAGGGAATAGGAGTGGAATTGCACCCAAGCAACGTGAACGTTGATACCCTTCGCACTCTGCGCGATGCGGGAGTGACGAAAATCAGCATCGGTATTCAGTCCTTCGGTGAGAAGTTCCAGAGCGTGCTCGGCAGAGCGAGCGTTGATACCGAGGCGCTCGGCAAGGCTCTCGCAGAGGTACCGTTTGAAACGGTGTCGATGGACTTTATTTTCGCTCTGCCGGGGCAGACCTTTGATGATCTGCGCACGGATATTGACAAAGCCTTTCTGCTTGGCGCTAATCACATCGCGATTTATCCCTTTATTGATTTTACCTTCACCAAGAGCAAGGTAAAGGCTATGCCGAAAAAAGAGAAGCGCAGGCTTCTTGACGATATAACTAATTATTGCTTGGACAAGGGATATGACCGCAGCTCTATCTGGACTTTCTCGAACGAGAAGCAGGCGAAGTATTCCTCTATGACGAGGGATAATTTCCTCGGCTTTGGCTGCTCCGCGACCACGCTGCTCAAGGATCAGTTCAAGATAAATACCTTCTCGGTTGAGGAGTACTGCAAGAGGATTGACAATAATACGCTTCCCACCTCTTTGACTATAAGATTCAAGAAGCGTCAGCGCATGGTTTACTATCTTTTCTGGACTGCATACAGCACCAGGGTTGACGAGAGAGATTTCGAGAGGTTCTTCGGCGTACCGCTGCGGAAGATGTACGGCTTTGAGATTCTCGTCGCAAAGCTGCTCGGCTTTATCACCGAGAGTGACGGAGTTTACAGCATGACGCTTCGCGGCGCATTCTATTACCACTATTACGAGAGCTTCTACACGCTTTCCTATATCGACAAGATGTGGGGAATTATGAGAAAAGAGGCATTTCCTGAAGAAATCAAATTATAAAATTCCGGCTCGGGCATTTATTTGTCCGAGCCTTCTATATAGCTACACTATGATAAAATCTAATAATGCTAATCTTTATTCTAATTTATGATTTATTTTTTTATAAATTCTATTGACAGTAATTATTATTTTATAGTATAATAGCAATAAATTGTATACAAGAATACAATCTTATTCCTACTGAAAGGAAAACAGAAAATATGATTGATAAGAATAAACACACAAATCTACTCGAGCAGTCGCAGTACAAATATTCCTTGCAGGACGTTGACGAGCCGAATTTGTACAGAGAGATTTACCCCTATGACGAGGTGCCGAAGGTTGCCTTCAACCACCGTCGAGTTCCTCTCTGTATGCCCGACGAAATCTGGATAACCGACACGACCTTCCGTGACGGTCAGCAGTCGCGCGCTCCCTATACCGCGAGTCAGATAGTAGAACTGTATAAGATGATTCACCGTCTTGGCGGTCCGAAGGGAATCGTGCGTCAGTCGGAGTTCTTCGTTTATACGAAGAAGGATAGAGATGCCGTATATAAGTGCATGGAGCTTGGCTACGAATTCCCCGAGGTTACCACCTGGATAAGAGCAAAGAAGGAGGACTTCGAGCTTGTTCACGATATAGGAATCAAGGAGACGGGAATTCTCGTATCCTGCTCGGATTACCATATATTCAAGAAGCTTGGTCTCTCTCGTCAGGAGGCGCTCGACCATTATCTCGGCGTTGTAAAGCGCGCGTTTGATGCGGGTATTCGCCCGAGATGTCACCTTGAGGATATCACGAGAGCTGATTTCTACGGCTTCGTCGTTCCTTTTGTAAACGCGCTTCACGAGCTTTCCGCCGAGGCGAATATTCCTGTCAAGATAAGAATGTGCGACACTATGGGCTACGGCGTTTCCTACCCCGGCGTTGCGCTTCCGAGAAGCGTTCCCGGCATAGTTTACGGTCTGCACCACTACGCTGACGTTCCCTCGGATATGCTCGAGTGGCACGGCCACAACGACTTCTATCACGGTGTAACCAATGCGGTCAACGCTTGGCTTTACGGCGCATCGGCTGTCAACTGCTCGCTGCTCGGCATAGGTGAGAGAACGGGTAATATTCCTCTTGAGGCTATGGTTATGGAGTACGCAGCTCTTCGCGGAACGCTTGACGGAATGGATACTACGGCTATCACCGAGATTGCCGAGTATTTTGAAAAGGAGCTTGGCTATGAGATTCCGCCTATGACTCCCTTTGTTGGCTCTGCGTTCAATCTTACCCGCGCGGGCATTCACGCTGACGGACTTATGAAGGATATGGAGATATACAACATCTTCGACACCGACAAGATACTCAACCGTCCGCCCGAGGTCGCTATTTCCAATACGTCAGGCCTTGCGGGAATTGCTTATTGGGTCAACAAGCATCTTGGTCTTTCGGGCGATAGCGCGGTTACAAAGCAGTCGCCCATCGTCGTGAAGATTAAGGAGGAAATTGACCGACTTTACGATGACGGCAGAACTACCGTTATGGGTAACGATGAGCTTATGCAGATTATCGACTTCTACTATCCTCGTCTGAAAGGAACAGAGATATGATAGTAGGAGGTAACGCACAATCGCTTGAGGAGCGAGTGTTCCTCGCTCTTGAGGAGGAGATACTTGCAGGTCAGCTCAAAAAGGGCGAGACTCTCACCGAGGTTGCGCTTTCTGCAAGACACGGAGTGAGCCGTACTCCCCTTAGAGGCGCATTGCACCGTCTTGCCGAGGAGGGACTTATCGAGATAGTTCCCAACAGGGGCGCTGTGGTTATCGGAATCGGCCGTGAGGAGCTTGTGGATATTTACAAAATCCGTATGCGTCTTGAGGGCCTTGCTTCAAGAGAGGCGGCGGAGAGAATATCCGACGAGGATATTGAGAGACTTCGCGACTCTATTGAGCTTGCCGAGTTTTACATCAAAAAGCAGGACACCGAGCATATAAAGGAGCTTGACTCGGAGTTCCATAATATAATTTACAGAGCGTCGGGCAACCGTCTGCTCTACAAGACTCTCTCGGAGCTTCACAGGAACATTCAGTTTTACAGAAAGCGTTCCATAGCCGTAGAGGGCAGACTGGAAAAATCAATAAGCGAGCATAGAGAAATTCTCGCGGCGCTCGAGCAGCACGATGCCGACGCAGCAGACAGACTCACCTCGCTTCACATTGGTGCGGCGCTTGAAAATCTACTTGCCGTCACCGATTCGGAGGGATAAAGCAAATGGGATACTCAATTGTACAGAAAATAATCAAAAATCATCTCCTCACAGGAGAAATGAAGGCAGGCGAGGAGATAGGTCTTCGCATAGACCAGACTCTTACGCAGGACGCTACGGGCACGATGGCATATCTTCAGCTCGAGGCTATGGAGATAGACAGAGTAAAGACCGAGCTTTCGGTTGCCTACATCGACCACAACACGCTTCAGTCGGGATTCGAGAATGCCGACGATCACAGATATATTCAGACGGTTGCGAAAAAGCACGGCCTCAGATTCTCCCGTCCCGGTAACGGTATCTGCCATCAGGTGCATCTTGAGCGCTTCGGTATACCCGGCAAGACGCTTATCGGCTCGGACAGCCACACACCCACCGCGGGCGGTATCGGTATGCTCGGTATGGGCGCAGGCGGTCTTGACGTAGCGGTTGCTATGGGCGGCGGAGCTTATTACATCACTATGCCGAGGGTTATCAAGGTTAACCTTGTCGGCGCGCTTTCGGACTACGTTGGCGCGAAGGATATTATCCTCGAGGTGCTTCGCATTCTCGGCGTTAAGGGCGGCGTTGGCGCAGTTATCGAGTATTCGGGCGAAGGTGTTAAGACTCTTTCGGTTCCCCAGCGTGCCACAATCACCAATATGGGCGCGGAGCTTGGAGCAACCAGCTCGATTTTCCCCTCTGACGAGGAAACATATAAGTTCTTAAAGGCGCAGAAGCGCGAGGCGGATTACACACCTCTAGCTCCCGATGCCGACGCAGTATACGATGCGGAATATACCATTGACCTTTCGGCTCTCAAGCCGCTTGCGGCTTGCCCTCACAGCCCCGATAACGTTAAGTCGGTATCAGAGCTTGACGGTATGAAGATAGACCAGGTTTGTATCGGCTCCTGCACCAACTCCTCGCTTGCCGACCTTCTTACAGTTGCGGCAATGCTTAAGGGCAAGACGGTTCATCCCGACGTTTCTCTCTCGATTTCTCCCGGCTCAAAGCAGGTTTACACTATGCTTGCAGAGTGCGGAGCGCTTGCCGACCTTATTGCAGCGGGCGCGAGAATCCTCGAATGCGCTTGCGGTCCTTGCATCGGTATGGGCTTCTCGCCTAAGTCAAAGGGTGTCAGCCTGCGTACCTTCAACCGTAACTTCCTCGCTCGCTCGGGCACTGCCGATGCAAGCGTATATCTCGTTTCACCCGAAACGGCTGCCGCTTCCGCGGTAGCAGGCGTGTTCACCGACCCCACGAAGCTCGGTGTAGCACCGAAAATCACTCTCCCAGAGCTGTTCACTATTAACGATAACCTTATCGAGCTTCCCGCATCGGTAGAGGACGCAAAGACTCTCACTGTTGAGCGCGGACCGAATATCAAGCCGATTCCCAAGGGTAAAGCCCCTGACGAGAATCTTGAGTGCGAGCTTATCCTCAAGGTTGGCGACAATATCACCACCGACCATATTATGCCCGCGGGCGCGAAGATTCTGCCTTATCGCTCGAACGTTCCGAAGCTCTCGGAGTTCTGCTTCACCGTCTGTGACAAGGATTTCCCCGAGAGAGCAAAGGCGAAGGGCGGCGGAGTAATCCTCGGCGGTCAGAACTACGGTCAGGGCTCGTCGCGTGAGCACGCGGCGCTCGTTCCGCTTTATCTCGGAGTCAAGGCTGTAATCGCAAAGAGCTTTGCGAGAATCCATATGGCGAATCTTATTAACTTCGGTATCGTGCCTATGACGCTTGAAAATGAGAGCGACTACGACAGGATTGCAGAGGGCGACGAGATAGCAGTCGAGGGCTTTAAGTCGGCTATCGAAAAGGGCGACAAGGCGTACCTCACCGTCAAGAAAACAGGCGAAAGCATTCCTCTCGTTCTCACTCTTTCTGAAAGACAGAGAGAAATTCTCCTCGCAGGCGGAACGCTTAATTACACCAAGTTAAAGGGTTAAAAGTTATAAATTGCAAAGGAAGGTTTACAAAAATGATAGATTACACAAAGAATCTCGACGAGGCTTGCGCAAAATTCAGAAAAATTCTTGAAAGCCAGCTCGCTCGTGTAGAGGATATGAAGGCGCAGGGTGATTTCACCGACTATGCGGCAATAGATACGATTAAGATTGGCGTTTGCGGCGGCGACGGCATAGGTCCGATTATTACCAAGGAGGCGGCAAGAGTACTCAAGTTTATGCTCGCTGATCTCGTTGAGTCGGGCAAGGTTGAGTTCAAGGACATCGACGGCTTGACCATAGAGAACCGTATTGCTTGCGGCAAGGCTATTCCCGATGACGTTCTCGCAGATTTGAAGTCCTGCGACATCATTCTCAAGGGCCTGACAACCACTCCCCAGAAGGGTGACGGTATGCCTAATATCGAGTCTGCCAACGTCGCTATGCGTAAGGCGCTCGACCTCTTTGCCAATATCCGTCCCGTAAAGGTTCCCGAGGAAGGAATCAACTGGTGCATCTTCCGTGAGAATACCGAGGGCGGCTACGCGGTTGGCTCGTCGGGCTTCAACGTTACCGAGGATCTTGCGGTTGACTTTACCGTTACCACCAAGCAGGGCTCTGACAGAATCGCGAGAATCGCGTACGATTATGCCAGAAAGAACGGCAGAACGAGAGTTTCTCTCGTTACCAAGGCGAATATCATTAAGACCACCGACGGTAATTTCCTCGAGGACTGCCACAAGGTTGCGGCTCTTTACCCCGAGATTACGACAGATGAGTGGTACGCTGATATTATGACTGCGAAGCTCGTTGACCAGAAGCGCAGAAAGGACTTCCAGATTCTCCTTCTCCCCAACCTTTACGGTGATATTATCTCCGACGAGGCGGCAGAGTTCCAGGGCGGCGTAGGCACCGCAGGCTGCGCTAACGTGGGTAAGAAATATGCGATGTTCGAGGCTATTCACGGCTCCGCGCCCAGAATGGTAAGAGAGGGCAGAGCAATTTACGCTGACCCCTGCTCGATGCTCCGCGCGTCAGTAATGCTTCTCTCGCACATCGGCTATCAGGACAGAGCAGACAAGCTCGAGCGCGCGCTTGACATCTGTACCTTTGAGGAAAAGAAGCTCGTTATCACCGGCCGTGACACAGGCGCGACCTGCGAGGCATTCGGCGACTACGTTATGGAAACGCTCGAAAAGCTTTGATAAACAGACCTTCCAGCAAAAAGACCGGCGAAATTTCGCCGGTCTTTTTTATCTTTATAAATTGTTATGTATCTACCTATTGGAATTTGTCAAATACGGATGATATCTTTTATTTTTTGAGCGTAATCGTTTCCGCGGTTTATGGAAAATTCGCCGTGATACAGTTTAGGCAGCACCTGCAATGTACTCTGTGGCAAGGCGTTGTGAATATCCTTGGCTGATTTTCGCATAGAAATATTTTCCTTTTCACCGACATATATATACACTTTTGCGGTACATTCCTTTATTGATTCTTTTAGAGAATACAATGAGTTGGCTTGCAAAAACGCAATCATATCTTTTTTTGAAATCGCGCAAGTATCTCTGAAATAATGCTCAAACAAATTCTCTTTTATTTTTAGAGATTTGAATTGAAGCTTGGAAAACCATTTATGCCTAATTAAGCCATAACAGCTGCCAAATGCCGGTTTAATCATATAATACGTTAGTTTTGACGGTCTGACAAGCGCGCTTTCAACTATGGCATATTGGCAGATATCTTTCCGCTTTGATAAGATTTCTAACAGAATCTGTCCACCCAAGGATAAACCGCAAATCATCAAAACCGAACCGCCACAGTGCGCATCAATATATTCAATAATCTCCTTGGCATTATCCTCTATTGTTGTAAAAGCTTTGTCGCTTTCGGCGTGACCGTTCAGTATAGGTAAAATGATATGATAATTATTTTGAATCGCATTTGCTACATCTTCGTAATTCCACCACGACAATCCACCGCCGTGCAGAAGAATAATTGTATCATGACAATCTTTTCCATATTCAATATATTTCATTTTTACGCTCACTTGCAAATTGTTATTTCTTAAACTGCGCGACTTATCGGAATTTGTTTATTTCTTATTGTATACAGTGGAGCGAGGTGCTATCAAGGTATAATCCTCCGCCAAGTACTCCATTGTGACATAAGCTGCAAACAAAAGATTTCATAAACACCTTTCAGATAAATTGGATTTGACGGTCTTACTTTAATTTACCCAATTTTGCCGTATTCGCGATAACGATCAGCGTGGTTTGCGCATCAAGCACCAGCTCGGGATTTATATTAACGTTAACCTTATCGCCTTTCTTGATGGCAACGATATTGAAGCCGTATTTTTTACGCAGATTTAACTCGATCAGATTCTTACCGCACCACTCGTCCTTCACGTCAATCTCAACCATTGATACATCCTTCGAGAGAGATATCATATCAATAAAGCCCGAGCTGATTAGATTCTTAGCAAGGCGTATGCCCGACTCGTTCTCCGGAAAGACTACTTGATCCGCGCCTACACGAAGAAGTATTTTTTGCTGCATCTCGTTGGCGCATTTTGCGATAACCGTACGAGCGCCTGCCTCCTTGCAAAGCGTGATCGCCATTACGCTTGCTTCAAGGTTGCCAGCCATACAAACGATAACGGTGTCAATATTGCCGATTCCAAGACGGGAGATGACCTCTGCATCGGTAACGTCAGCGCACTTGCACACCGGCAGATATGCTGCCGCATCGTTGACGATTTTTTCCTCGGCATCGACGGCTATAACCTCCATTCCATTCTCTACAAGCTCTCTTGCCACGGCTGTTCCGTATCTTCCAAGTCCAAAGACCGCGTATGTTTTCTTTGCTTTCATTGTTTTTTCTCCTTTATCCTATACTGATATCTTCCGTCGGCTCGGAAATGACGTTCTGACTGTCGTTCTTTCCGCCAAGCGCCACCGCAAGTGAAATGGGACCTACTCTGCCGAAATACATTGTTACTATAATAATTAGCTTTCCAAAGGTGTTCAGCGTCCCCGTCAGATTTCTTGAAAGACCGACGGTTGCCGTCGCGCTGACCGTTTCATAGACTGCGTCAAGGGCAGATGCATTGCTCGTTGCCATCAAAAGTATTGTTGATACGGAGCAAATTGTAAGAAATGTTACCGCTACGGCGACTGCTTTTTTCACCGATTCTTCGGAAACGCGGCGACCAAACAGAGTTGCGCTGTTCTTGTTTCTGATGGTAGCAAACGCTGAGCAGAGAAGCACGGCAATGGTTACTGTTTTCATACCGCCTGCCGTTCCAACCGGTGAACCGCCGATGAGCATCAGAATGATTGATATAGCAGCAGACGCGTCCGTCAGGTTTTCTTGCGGAACGGAGGCAAAGCCTGCGGTTCTCGTGGTGACAGATTGGAAGAAGGACACCTGAATTTTATCAAAGAGGGACATCTCTCCAATGGTCAACGGGTTTGCGTACTCAAAAATAAATATAAGAATCGCGCCGACGATAACAAGTCCTGCGGTAACGGTAATCGCAATTTTTGAGTGCAGGGTCAGATGTCTGAATATCCTGCGGTTCTTCGGCGAACGGCTCCGAGCGACACGAAGCACGTCCCACCACACGATATAACCGAGACCGCCGAGAATGATGAGCGCCGATGTTACGATATTGACTAGGGGATTCGTTGCATAGTTACAAAGGCTGTTTTCAGCGATTATATCAATGCCTGCGTTGCAGAATGCGGAAACCGAATTAAATACCGATATCCAAATGCCCATCGCGCCGAACTCGGGAACGAAAACGAGCATATACAGAACAGCGCCTATTCCTTCTATAATC
>JAGBGE010000015.1 GCA_017936125.1 Clostridia bacterium | reverse complement strand
CGGAAAACTCTTTTTTATTACAGCGTAGTTTCTTTGTAAGGCTCAAGGATAATGCGATCATCGAAGTCAAACTCATCGGGCGTGAGGTCGTCGACAAGACCGTAATGGGTGGGAATAGCGCACTTCGCGCCTATCTCGTAGGCAAAATCGGCAGCGTCACGGGCGTTCATATTGTTACCCTTGCCGTTGATGGGAAGGAAGGCAAAGTCCACTCCGTCGGGAGCGAGGTCAAGCACGTCGTCGATGACGTCGTAGTTATAGAGAGTGTCACCGCTGACGTAGAAGGTCTCCTTGCCGTCGTCGATTATAAAGCCTACTGCCGTACGGTCGGTGTGCTCCGCGTGCACAGAATAGAAGGTCACGCCCTGCTCGCTCCATACAGAGTGAGGAGAGAGAAGAACGTAGTTGTGGTCGCCGCCAAGCTCGGTGAGCTTTTTGTACGACGATTCACCCGAGAGAACGAGCAGGGGCTTCTCTGCCGAGTCAAGAAATCTCTTGAGAGTCACTACGTCGAGATGGTCAATATGGTCGTGAGTAATCAAAATCACGTCTGGCTTAACCTCGAAAAAGGACTCGTCTACGGGAATTCTTCTCTTTTTCTCGGGTTTTATTTCACCGAGAGAGTCAGAGAGATATGGGTCTACAAGAATTTTTATTTTTTTATTTTCAAAGAGAAGTCCTGATTGTGTAAGCCAAGTTACTTTCATTTTTAATTACCGCCTTTCGTAGTATATTTATTATTGCACAAAAAGCTCATAAAGTCAAGTTTTATTTTTTCTCACTGTCTGTTAATACTTTATTTTGTTGACATTTTTTCGGTATTATGTTATAGTATATTATCAGTAAAAACATTCAATTGAAAGGATAACCTTATGGAGTCCGAAAACATAAAGCAGGAGCCGGAGAAAATCGTCGGCCTGACTTCAAGCGAGGTCAAGGAGCAGATAAGGCTCGGCAACGTGAATATATCAAAGGAAAAGGCGGGCAAGAGCTACATCGGTATTATCGCCGACAATCTTCTCACCTTCTTCAACTTCGTGTGGGCGCTGGTGGCTCTGGTGCTTATCGCGTTCAACAGCCCGACGAATCTTACCTTCCTATTTATTATAATCCCCAACGTTCTTATCGGCATTATCCAGGAGATAAGAGCAAAGCGCACGGTTGAGAAGCTCTCTGTTACCACAGAGCCAAAGGCTACTGTGCTTCGTGACGGAATTCTCACCGAGATTGACGTATCCGGTATAGTTCTTGGCGATATTCTCAAAATCGAGCTTGGCAAGCAGGTGCTGTCCGACGCCGTTGTTATCTCGGGATACGCCGAGGCTAACGAAAGTATGCTCACAGGCGAGTCCGACGCTATCAAGAAGCAAACGGGTGATACCGTACTTGCCGGCAGCTTTCTCGTCAGCGGCGCAATTTACGCGAAGGTAATCCGCGTTGGTGCGGAAAACTACGTACATAAAATCGAAAAGGCGGCAAAGAGCTTCAAGGCTCCCGCCTCTAACCTTTTCCGCGACCTGAATAATCTCATAAAGTATATCGGCATTTTTATGGTACCTATGTCGATTGCTATGCTTATTGCGAATTATATCGCATACGACAGGGATATTGCGACTGCTGTTATCAAGACCTGCGGCTCGGTTATCGGTATGATTCCCGCAGGCTGCTATTTGCTAGTCACACTCACGCTGACGCTCAGCGTTATCAAGCTGTCGAAGAAAAAGACGCTAGTGCAGGATATGTATTCGATAGAGATGCTCGCATCTGCCGACGTGGTCTGCCTCGACAAGACGGGTACTATCACTGACGGAACGATGTGCGTCACGGCATTCGAGTCGCTCGACGGAACTCCCGAGGAAGAGATTCGCAGCATTATGTCGCTGGTTGAGGGCTCTGAGGAGAGTATAAACAACACCTCAAAGGCTCTGATAGATTATTTCGGACAGAGCGAATGCAGAGTTCTTGATAAAATCCCATTTTCCTCTGCGAGAAAGTATTCCGCAGTATCGCTCGACGGTCACGGAGTATACGCTATCGGCGCTCCGCACTTCGTACCCTGCCCCGTATCAAAAGAGCTTGAGGAAAAAATCGCATCTCACGCCCGTCTTGGTGAGCGAGTATTACTTCTCGCAAGACTCTCGGCGCTTGATGGTGAGGGCGTTGCGGTGGCAATGATTGCTATTGCGGACAGAATCCGTCCTGCCGCCGCAGAAACTATCAACAGATTCCAGGAGCAAGGCGTTACTGTTAAGATTATCTCGGGCGACCACGCTGAAACCGTTTCTACAATTGCGGCAAGAGTCGGCGTCTGGGACGCGGAGAAGTACATCTCCTGCGAGAATATCTCCGACGAGGAGCTCGTAGCCTGCGCAGACGATTACGCAGTATTCGGCAGAGTCACCCCTGAACAGAAGGTTCTGCTCGTCAAGGCGTTCAAGAACGCAGGTCACGTCGTCGCTATGACGGGTGACGGTGTCAACGACACACTCGCGCTCAAGGAGTCGAACTGCGCTATCGCTATGGCAGACGGCAGCGAGGTAGCGCGAAAGGTGTCGCAGATAGTGCTTCTCAATTCGGATTTCGGCACACTGCCCGACGTGGTACGCGAGGGACGCCGCTGCATCAACAACGTGCGCGGCTCTGCGGTGCTCTTCCTTATGAAAACCGTTTTCACCATCTGCCTTTCGCTCTTTGCGGTATGCACGCTATCGGGCTATCCCTTTGAGCCGAAGCAGTTTATGCTGCTCGAAATGTTCGTTATCGGTGTAGCCTCATTCCTGCTGGCGCTAGAGCCGAACGATAATCGCATTGAGGGCTCGTTTATGCAGACGGTGCTTGTGAGAAGTATACCGAATGCGCTTGTTATGTTCATTCCGGTGCTTGTTATAATGCTTATTCGCGAGATAGGATTTATGTCTATGACCGACGCTATGAGAAACTCTATCGCTATGGTAGTAGTAACGGTAGTTGGCTTTATCAATCTTCTCGCGCTCTGCCGTCCGTTCACCAAATGGCGCGCAGGCGTATGCTCGATAGTCGGTGCAGGAATAGTTGTCGTATCGCTCGTCAGCATTTATCTTGGAAATATAATTCCCGGACTCCCTGTTGATTTCTTGCATCTTCTCCCCGCTTTTGAGAATCTGATGCTCTTCTTCAGCATGGTAGGAATGAGTATTTCGCTCGCGCTCCTGCTTCACCTCTTCCTGCCGGATATAGAAAGACTCGTATCCAAGGCAGTGAATAAGGTTGATGAAAAAAGAAAAGCAAAAATGAAGTCTAAATAAGAGCAAAACCGCCCGAAAAATCGGGCGGTTTTTTTATTCAGTTGCAATATCCTTAATTACCTCGCCTGCAATTATAAGTCCCATAACCGACGGAACGAAGGATATACTCGCAGGAACACGGTTTCCCTCTTCGTCAAGGTTGTTTTTTATAACGGGCTCTTCCATTGAATAAACCACCTTCAAGTGATTTATCCCTCTCTTACGGAGAGCAATTCTCACGGCTCTGGCAAGTGGGCAGACGGTGGTTTTAGATATATCCGACACCTCAAATTTCGTAGGGTCGAGCTTATTGCCTGCGCCCATTGCCGAGATTATCGGTGTGCCTGCCGCCTTTGCGAGTGCGATAAGCTCAATCTTCGAGGCAAGCGAATCTATCGCATCAATGACGTAGTCGTATGACGAAAAATCAAAGAGCGATTTTGTTTCCTCGGAGAAGAAAAGATTATGCACCGTCACCTTTGCCTCGGGGTTGATAGACAAAATGCGCTCACGGAAGCAATCGCACTTATATTTACCGACGCTATCGTGCGTGGCAATAATCTGTCTGTTGATATTGGAGAGCGCTACCCTGTCGGAGTCAACGAGCGTTATATCACCGATACCCGCTCTCGCGAGCGCCTCGACTGCATATCCGCCGACTCCACCGACTCCGAATACGGCAACTCTCGCCTTACCGAGTCTTTCCACGCCCTCTTTACCGATAAGCATTTCTGTGCGTGAATTCTGATTATCCATAGCCTCTCCTTTCTATCTTTTAATGCCCGAGATATATGAGCAGCACGCTGATATCCGCAGGATTTACACCGCTGATTCTCGACGCCTGACCGATGCTCACAGGGCGAATTTTCTCAAGCTTCTCTGCCGACTCCTGCTTGAGTCCGACGATTTTACCGTAATCTATATCCTCGGGGATTTTCTTATCCTCGAGCTTTTTCTGTCTTGCGACCTCTGAAAGCTCACGCTTGATGTAGCCCTCATACTTCACCTGAATCTCGGCGGTTCTCACCACCGCGGAGGGTAGCTCGGGTCTCTCGGGGTCGAGCGCTGCGAGCGCCTTGTAGGACAGCTCTGGGCGGCGCAGCAGCTCCGCGAGCTTTATTCCCGTGGAAATTTCCGATGAGCCGAGCGAGGAGAGATATTCGTTATTACGCTCCGACGGCGGAACAACCGTTTTCTCCAGTCTTGCTATCTCTTTATCTATCATTCTGCGCTTTTCCTCAAACGCGGCGTAACGCTCATCACCGATAAGACCTACTCTGTGACCGATGTCAGTAAGTCTTAGGTCTGCGTTATCCTGGCGCAAGAGAAGTCTGTATTCACTTCTCGAGGTCATAATTCTGTAAGGCTCTCTGGCACCCTTGGTGACGAGGTCATCTATCAGCGTGCCGATATACGACGAAGAGCGTGGAAGTATCATCGGCTCCTCACCCTTTTCGGCAAGAGCCGCATTTATTCCCGCAACCAGTCCCTGAGCAGCGGCTTCCTCATAGCCCGAGGTGCCGTTGAACTGTCCTGCGCCGTAAAGACCTTTTGCACACTTAAATTCAAGTGTTGGATACATACCCGTCGGGTCGGCGCAGTCGTATTCTATTGCATACGCGTAACGCATAATTTCCGCATTCTCAAAGCCCTGAAGGCTATGGAGCATCTCGTACTGAATATCTGTCGGCATCGAGGTCGAGAAGCCCTGTATATAAAGCTCCTCGGTATCAAGACCGCAGGGCTCGACGAAGAGCTGATGCCTCTCCTTGTCGGCAAATCTGACGAGCTTCGTTTCGATAGACGGACAGTACCTCGGGCCCTCACCCGTAATATTGCCCGAATACATCGCCGAGCGATTAAGGTTTGAGAGTATCACCTCGTGAGTGTTCTTATTGGTGTAAACTATATGACAGGGCACGAGATTGACCTCGTTCGCAGGGCGCTTTTCGGTGCGCACCGAGTAGGGTATCGGCTCGCTCTCTCCCTCCTGAAGCTCGAGACCCGAAAAATCAAGCGAGCGTCTATGTACTCTCGCAGGAGTACCGGTCTTGAAGCGCTGAAGCTCAACGCCAAGCCTTTTTAGCGACTCGGACAGCTCTGCCGAAGCAGGCATAAGTCCGTCAGGGCCTGCCGAATATACCTTGTCACCGACGAAAATCTGACTGTCAAGAAACGTACCCGTCGCAACTATAACGCGACTCGCAGTCCATCTCTCGCCAAGACCTGTAACCACTCCCGTGACGGTCTTTACTCCGTCTATAACGTCAAAGGTGATCTCAACTATCTCAGCCTGAATAAGACGGAGATGCGGCTCACCCTCGATAGTTTTTTTCATAATTTTCTTATACTCGGCTCTGTCTGCCTGCACACGCTTGGAGTGAACGGCAGCGCCCTTACCGAGATTAAGTGTACGCGACTGAACTGTTGCAAGGTCGGCAGCATATCCCATCTCACCGCCAAGAGCGTCTATCTCAAAGACGAGATGCCCCTTGGCGCTTCCGCCGATAGACGGATTGCAGGGCATATTGCCGACAGCATCGAGATTTGTGGTGAAAAGAACCGTATCAACGCCCATTCTCGCAGACGCGAGCGCCGCTTCGATTCCCGCGTGACCTGCTCCTATTACAGCCACCTGCGTTTTTAATTTCATAATATTTGCACCTCTTTGCAAATAATTGTTTTCATTTTAGAAGCTTATACGCTCTACCTTGGTTACAAACCTTTTTGATGTGTCGAGCGTAAAGATTACTCCGTCGGCGCGGCATCTGCCGCTTGCCGCCTTGAAGCTATATGGCAAATTTGAGCGCATACGCATCACAACGACCTCGGGGTCCATACCGAGTATTCCCTCGCTCTCACCGCACATTCCGATGTCGCTTATGTATCCCGTACCAAGCGGCAATATCTGTGAGTCAGCCGTCTGCACGTGAGTGTGCGTGCCGAAAATCACATTGATTTTGCCGTCGTAGGCATAACCTACCGCTAGCTTCTCACCAGTTGCCTCTGCGTGAATATCGAGAATCGCGAAATCGTAATTTCCTTCTTCCCTTTTCAGCACCGCATCAATATGCGTAAATGGTGAATCAAGCGTCGGCTCGATATGCACCTGTCCCATAGCGTTGATAACGAGCATACGGTAGCCCATACAGTCGAGTATGGTATAGCCCCTGCCGGGAGCTGAGTCACCGAAATTGACAGGACGGAGAATCTCGCCGCACTCGTCGAGGAAGGTATATGTCCTCTTGTTGCGCAGCGTGTGGTTACCGCCCGTGATGCAGTCCGCGCCCGAACGGAGCAAAATTTCCGCGAGATCGGGTGATATTCCTGTGATAAAAGCGGCATTCTCGCCGTTTACCAAGCAGAAATCAATTTTGTTTTCCTCTCTGAATTTCCAGAGATTTCTCTTGAGATGCTCAATGCCCGACGGGCTTGTAACGTCTCCAATCGCAAGTATTTTCACTTTGCTCTCTTTTCTATTCGGGTCTATCCCCGACGCCATTTTAATTTTTATGGGGCTATCACGCGGTGATGGCCCCATTTTATTATTTAATAATACAAATTTTAATTTTGATGAAGTGCGAAGATTTTAAGGCGACAGACGTAGTTACCTACGTCGAGTCTTAAAACTCTGAAGCAATTCGCAAAATTTACTATTTAGCGTAATCTACGGTACGAGACTCGCGGATTACACTGACCTTAATCTGACCGGGATACTCAAGCTCATCCTCAATCTTCTTGGCAATATCACGCGCAAGAATCTTCATCTTGTCGTCCGAGATAACCTCAGGCTTAACCATAATTCTAACCTCACGGCCTGCCTGAATAGCAAAGGTCTTTTCAACACCGTTGAAGTCGCCTGCAACCTCCTCAAGCTTCTGAAGTCGCTTGATGTAGTTCTCAACGTCCTCTCTGCGCGCGCCGGGTCTAGCCGCGCTGATAGCGTCTGCCGCCTGAATAATGAAATCAAGCGCGCTCTTAGGATCAACGTCGTTATGGTGAGCCTCAATAGCGTGGATAATATCCTTGTTCTCACGGTACTTGGTAGCAATCTCAACACCGAGCTGAACGTGCGAGCCGTCAACCTCGGCAGTCATAGCCTTACCAATATCGTGAAGAAGACCTGCTCTGCGTGCCTGAGTGACGTCAACGCCCATCTCCTCTGCCATAACTCCTGCGAGCATAGAAACCTCAATGGAGTGGCGAAGCGCGTTCTGACCGTAAGATGTACGGTACTTCATACGACCGAGCAGTTTAATAAGCTCGGGGTGCAAGCCGTGAACGCCTGTCTCAAATACAGCCTTCTCACCTGCCTGCTTAATTGCGGAATCAACGTCACGGCGAGCCTTCTCAACCATTTCCTCAATTCTCGCGGGATGTATACGACCGTCGCTGATAAGCTTCTCAAGAGCAATTCTCGCAATCTCACGTCTGACGGGGTCGAAGCCCGAAACGGTGATAACGTCGGGAGTATCGTCGATGATAAGCTCAACACCGGTAAGATTCTCGATAGTGCGGATATTTCTACCCTCACGACCGATAATTCTACCCTTCATCTCGTCACCGGGAATCTGAACTACCGAGATAGCAACCTCGCTGACGTGATCTGCCGCAAATCGCTGAATAGCGAGAGAGAGAATATCCTTCGCCTTTGCGTCTGCCTCGTCCTTGAACTTCTCCTCATACTCGGAGATCTTGAGAGCAGTCTCGTGCTGCATCTCGCTGTCAAGGCGGCGAACAAGCTCTGCCTTAGCGTCCTCACTGGTGAGTCCCGCAATCTTCTCAAGCATTGCAAGCTGACCTGCAAGAGTCTTGTCAATCTCTTCCTTTACCTTATCAACCTCTGCCGTTTTGTTCTGAAGGATTTCCTCCTTCTTCTCAAGTCCCTCAATCTTTGCGTCAAGAGCTTCCTCCTTCTGAGTAACTCTGCGCTCAAGTCTTGAAACCTCCTTGCGACGCTCCTTGATGTCGAAGTCGGCTTCCTTTTTAAGCTGGAATATTTCTTCTTTTGCAGAAATAATAGATTCCTTCTTTGCATTCTCCGCATTCTTGATAGCGTCCTCGAGAATTTTTCTCGCCTGCTCCTCGGCAGAACCGAGCTTGCCCTCTGCTATCGATCTGCGGATAATAAATCCGATAAGTCCGCCAAGCACAAGTGCTGCGGCTATCAGACCTATTGCAAGTCCTAATGGTAACATTTTACACCTCCTTCTGATTACTTTTTCTGTAATCTATCTGATTTTTAGTAAGTTGTTAAATATGAATATGCATACTCGCGCTAACCCCCGCGCGAAAATTATAATCATACATAATATATTATATATTATTTGATTCATATTGTCAAGAAAAAATTTATAAATATTCATTTTATGCATAAATGTTCCTGTCACGAAGAAAAATAGTAAACCAAAATCAAAAGGTATTTTATTTCTTTGGAAGTGCAAAAATTAGCACTTTAGTAACGAGAGAAACAAATATTAACAGAAAATTCATAATTTTTAGCAGAAAAAGTATTGACTTTCCTAGAAAAAGTGGGTATATTATATATGTAAGCGTTAGCACTCCAATACTTCAAGTGCTAAAATTCGGCAAGAAACGAGGTAAAGAATATGGATGATTCACGACTTACCCCGAGAAAAATGCAAATACTAAAAGCGATAGTTGACGCTCACATTGCAGGAGGAGAGCCGGTCGGCTCGAAGTATCTCTCACAGGACGTGGGGATTTCCTGCTCGCCTGCGACCATCAGAAATGAGATGGCAGAGCTCGAGGAGATGGGCTATCTTCTCCAGCCTCACACCTCCGCGGGCAGAGTTCCCTCGGAGCTTGGATACAGATATTACGTCGACGCGCTCGTGCATCAATATAAGAATACTCGTTCGGAAATCGACGAAATAAACCAGATGCTTCGCTACAAGCTGACCGAGATGGATGAGATTCTCTCGGAGGTTTCAAGGCTTGCGTCTTCATTCTCCGACTATACGGGCATCGCATTCAAGCCGGGAGTCGGCAAGGTGAGAATCGTTCAATTCAAGAGCGTGCTTCTCTCCGAGCGTGATTTCCTCTTGGTTATGACCTTTGAGGGCGATATAGTAAAGACGAAGAAGATACATCTTCCCTTCCCTCTTTCCGAGGACACACTTCGCAGATTCACCGAGGCTTTGAATATTTACCTTGTAAATCTCACGAGCGACGGCATCACGATGCCGATAATTGTTAAGCTCGAGGCTCTCATGGGCTCAGCCGGAGCTATGGTTCACCCCACGGTTAAGGTTATATACGAAGCGATGAACGAGCTTGACACGGCTGACGTAAAGCTTGAGGGAATCACGAAGCTTCTCCAGTATCCCGAGTATTCCGATGTTTCCGACGTGAGAAATCTACTCGGAATGTTTGAGGAAAAGGATAAGCTGCTTGACGTTATTTCTTCACAATCGAACGACGAGGATGACATACACGTTTATATCGGCACGGAGAGCGACACCGATGCGATGAAGAACACCGCGTTGATATTCAAGAACGTAAATATCGGTGGCAAGCAGCTTGCCGTTGGCGTCATAGGACCGAAGCGAATGAATTATTCCAAGGTTATAGAAATGCTCAACGGTTTGGCAAGCGGAATTGACAAAATATTCGGTGGAGCTGCGTTACCGCCGGGATATGATGATTTTGACTAAAGGAGAATAGTTGTGGAAGAAATCAAGAACACACCCGAGAGTACAGAAAAGGCTGTGCCCGAGGCAAAGATTAAAAAGCAGGACAAAAAGCTTCTTGCAGAAATCGAGGAGCTTAAAGCAAAAATAGCCGAATACGATGACAAGTATCTTCGTATGGCGGCGGAATACGATAACTTCAGACGTCGCTCGAGAGAGGAAAAGGACGCGATTTACGAAACGGCTGTTGCTGACACCGTGAACGAGCTTCTTCCTATCATCGACAATCTCGACCGTGCGGCAAGCTTCGATGACGGCGAGAAGGTTAAAGAGGGACTTCAAATTATTGCCAAGACCACGGCTTCTGTATTTGAAAAGCTCGGAGTCGAGGAATTCGGCAAGTGTGGCGAAACCTTTGACCCCAATATTCACAACGCAGTTTTTCACGTAGACGATGAATCCTACGGCGAGGGCGAGATTATTGAGGTATTCCAGAAGGGATACAGAAAAGGCAAGCACATAATCAGATTTGCAATGGTAAAAACCGCAAATTAAGCATATTTTGACAACCAAACTTTACAATAATATATAAATTACCTATATGGAGGAATATAATAATGGGAAAAATAATTGGAATTGATTTAGGTACTACTAACTCTTGTGTTGCAGTATTCGAGGGCGGTGAGCCTATCGTTATCACTAACCCCGAGGGAGCGAGAACTACTCCTTCCGTTGTAGCGTTCACCAAGACAGGCGAGCGTCTTATCGGCCAGGTTGCAAAGCGTCAGGCTGTTACCAACCCCGACAAGACCGTTAGCTCTATTAAGAGAGATATGGGTTCTGATACAAAGGTCAGAATCGACGATAAGAGCTACACTCCTCAGGAAATTTCCGCAATGATTCTTCAGAAGCTCAAGGCTGATGCCGAGGCTTATCTTGGAGCGAAGGTTACCGATGCGGTAATCACAGTTCCCGCTTACTTCACCGACGCACAGCGTCAGGCAACCAAGGATGCGGGTAAGAT
>JAGBGE010000014.1 GCA_017936125.1 Clostridia bacterium | reverse complement strand
TTTTACGGCTAAAAACAAAAAAGGCCTGCAAAGGCAAAACTATCCCGGCAAACCTGCTTTTACGCTAATAAATTTAATGAAATCCTGCTTTGCAGGATGAAATCCAAACGAGTTCGGATGAAATCTTCGCCTACGGCTTCAGATGAAATTAAATCCGCCTTTCCTTAACCTTGCGTAGCAAGATTTCATCGCGAAGCGATTTCATCCACGAAGTGGATTTATTCCGACGAAGGCGGATTTAGTTAAAAAAGACTGCAATTTTGTATCAAAATTGCAGTCTTTTTGGTGCAGGGGACGGGACTTGAACCCGCATGTTAAAAACACAGGTGTCTGAGGCCTGCTTGTCTGCCAATTCCAACACCCCTGCAATTTTTAGTTTTTCGTCCTCTATTTTTACACGGGGAGAACGCCCGAGGCGGTGCGTGAGTGTTCGGATAAATCTTACTTTTCAGCATACTCCGCAAATTATTTATTAGGGTCCCGCCAAAGCAGGACCCTAATATTATAGCATATGCTTTTCGCCTTGTCAAGCGAATTTATTTATTTTGCTTTTCTTTTGTAGATTTCTCTGAACTGCGCGATCGCAGATGCGAAATCCTCGATTGCGCCGTCGATTACGCTCGGGTCGGTCATATCAATGCCGGCAACGAGCAGGCTGTCTATCGGTGACTTCGAGTCACCGCACTTGAGGAAGTCGATATACTTTCCGACGTAGGCTTCGCCCTCTGTTTCAATGCGCTTCACTATTGCGCTCGCTGCCGAGATGCAGGTTGCGTACTTATACACATAGAAATTATAGTAGAAGTGAGGAATGCGCATCCACTCGTATGCGATCTGCTTATCCTTGACAACCTTCGGACCGAAGTAGGCGCGAATGAGCTTCATATACATATTCGAGATAACCTCTGCGGTCAGCGGCTCGCCCTTCTCGATAAGAGCGTGAGCATTCTTCTCAAACTCGGCGAACATCGTCTGTCTGTAAAGAGTACCCTTGTAGGTTTCCATAAGTCCGTTGAGGATAGAGAGCTTCTCGTCATCACTCTCGCACTCAGCGAGCTTCTTGTGCGCGAGTAGCAGCTCGTTTACGGTCGAGGCAACCTCGGCAACGAATATTGTGTATCTTGCCTCGTGGGCAGGATTATACTTTGTCGAGAAGTAGGAATGCATCGAGTGACCTGCCTCGTGAGCGAGAATCGAAACGTCCTCAAGGCTATCCGCAAAATTCAGGAGAATATAAGGCTCTGTCGAGGGACAGCTAGCGCTGAAAGCGCCGCCCTGCTTGCCCTTTGAGGGATAGACGTCAACCCAGCCGCGCACCTTGAGACCGTCGGAGAGGGTGTTATAGTACTCGTCACCAAGCACCTTTACCGCGTCGAGCACCTCGTCAACCGCCTCTTCATAGGTGTACTCGCTCTCACACTCCGAAACAAGCGGAGCATAGACGTCGTACATATGGAGCTTCTCAACGCCGAGAACCTCTCGCTTTAGCTCATAGTAATCGTGAATTACGGGCAGCGAACCTCTCACCGACTTAATAAGGCTGTTATAAATCTTGGGAGTAACCTCGTCAGCAAACACAGACGCTTCAAGCGAGCTCTTGTATCCACGAAGCTTGGCGAGAGTGCATCTCTCCTTTACATAACCCTCGTAGGTGGTGGCAAAGGTGTTGCCAAACTGCTCGTAGGTCTTGTAAAGCGTCACGAATGCCGAGCGTCTTACTCTGCGGTCATTCTTCATAAGAGTAGGCACGTAATTTACGTCAGTAAGCTGGAAAAGCTCGCCATTTTCATCACGAATCCTGCCAAATTGTAAATCAGAGTTTGCAAAAATGCCTCTAATGCCCTCGTGACTGTTAAGGCAGTCGCCCATACCCGCAAGTAATTTTTCGCACTCGTCGGAGAGAGTATAGGGCTTCTCACGCATAACCTTGTGTATCATACGGCGGTAATTCTCAAGCTCGGGCTCAACCTTAAACCACTCCTCAACCGTCTTTTCGTCAAGGCGGAGAAGATAGGGGGAAACGAACCAGGATGCCGCATCTGCCGCTGCCGCAAGGCTGCGCACTCTGCCCTCTCTCGCCTGGGCGGAATTATTCGAGGTATCGGTCGCGAAGGTAAGGTGCGCGAAGCTCCAGAGCTTGTTCACCTTCTCCGCGAGAGCGAGAGAATCCTTGATAGCCGCAAGAAGCGCAGACGCGCTCTTGCACATTTCCTTCTCGTGCTTCGGGAACGCCTTGATAAGCGCCTCTGCTTCCTCAAACTCGGCCTTGAAAGCCGCCTCGTCGGGATAAATTTTGGTCAAATCCCATTTATATTTCTGGTCTATGTCTTTTCTTTCCTTCATTTTTCTTTCCTTTTCAATAAAATATATTACTTAAATATAGTACCACAAAGCGAGTAAAAAATCAATAGTTAAGTAAAAAATGCAGAAATGAGCCTCGTTAGGCATTAAAAAATCCGCAGAGCGATTATTCCCTGCGGATTTATATTACTTTTTGAATATACCCTTACCCTTGTCGATAATCTGATTCACCACGTCGGCAGGCTTAAGTCTATACTCCTTAACCATTCTGTCGACCAGGCTGCGCATCATAAATGGCGCGGACTCTATCAACGGCTTGATGAATTTAGTGACTCCAAGCCCGTAGGAGAGAATAAAGCTCTTGATAGCGCTTGGGAAGCCGGAGGAGTCATCGCAAATTTCAAAAAGATATTCCTCGCCCGCAAGGCTTATCTCGGTAGCAAGGCCGATAATCAGTTCAACAGCCTCAGCAGCGGCAGCTCTCTCGAGCTTTTCAAAGTCAAGGTCGAGATCGTCGTCATTCTCCATTTTCTCTTCCACGCTGCTCTTATACTGCGTATAAACGTTGTCAAGGCGAAGTTTCGACGTCTTCAGATAATTCATACAAAGCTCGTAGATAATAGCGGTTTTCTCGGACTGCGTATTTTTGTTGAGCGAGCACATTCTGATATGATTTGCAATATCAACCCTCACCTTCTGATCCTCAGGCAGAGCGCCGATGCAAACGAATACTCCGGTGGTGTCCTCAGCTTCGGCGCGCTTGGTAAGCTCGGTATACTTGAGCACTCGCATATACTGCTCGGACTCGGAGAGCGCGGGATTCTCGCCCACGTACTTAATCAGCATCTGTATGCCGTCCTTACCGTATCTCACCTTGAACACGTCGTAGAAGCTGTAAATCACGGCAGGATAAATCATCTTCTCGCAAAGAAGCGTGTAAAGCTCTGCTGACAGAATTGATTTCGCCTCTGCGTCGGCAGAAAGAAAATCGTAAAGAGTCGCCTGCACGTCAAGCAGGAGCGCGGACGCTCCCACGATAAATCCCTTAATCGACTCGGCGGACACGTTGGGCACAAGACGGCAGATATGAATCACCTCTTTGAGCTTCTGATACGAGCTTCTCGCATTGACGAGCTGAACGTATTCCTGATTAACCACGCTATCCTTCCAGTGAGTAAATACAAGTCCGATAACTATATCCTCGCAGAAGCCGGGAGCATAGGTTAAAATAGGCAGAAGCAGATGCGCCTCTCGCTTATAATCCTCCGCAAGATACTCGGTAATCTGCTTGGTAATCGCGTCGGGCAGCTCCTTGCGCTCGCCGTCAACGTGCTTGTTGATAAACCAGACGGTCAGCGAGGAGAGTCTGTCGCATTCGGGAAGCATCTCAAGGAGAGTTGAATACACCTTGACCTTCTGATCCCAAGTCATAGAGATGTAATGAGCGTCGAGAATAGTCACTATTCTGTCCTGCACCGCAGGCGTGCGAATAGAAAGCAGAAGCTTATTTAGAATCAGATTCTGTGTTTCAATCGGCTCGGAGCTGAAGTTCGAGTCAAAGAATGTGAGAATCTCATACTGCAAAAAGCCGCCGTAAAATACTCTCGATAGGTCATCGTTGATAATAGCCTTAACCTCGGGGGTCTCGGCGCTGTAATTCTTTCTGATAAACGCAAAGAGCTTATGACGCATCACGTCGGTGTGAATAATATCGAGCACAACCTCAAGTGCCACTCGCTTGGCAGGTACACTCTCACCCGGATAAAGCGCGTCGAGCTTCGCGAAAATCGACGCAGGAATAGCTACGTTCGCCTTCGCATATCTCTCGAGGCACTTGTACGCCCTCTTGCGATAATCGTCGGTGAGCGCATCACGGTACTTCTCGTAGACCGTGAAGAACTCAACTATCATATTATCGTTCGGAAGCACCGACTGCTCGACGTAGAAGCCGCTGCACTGCCAGAACATAAACACAAGCTCATTGAGAAGCTGGAGAGTCGGCAATCTGTCGGGATAGGCTTCGAAAATTCTCGCAGCGTAAATATGGAACGCATCTCTTACGGTAGCATTGTCAAATAGCGAATAAAGGAATCTGACTAGAGGTCTGTTAAGCTCTAAATCAGCGCCCATACCCGAAACCGTGCTTGCGCCAAAATCGAAGAACACCTCGCCCTCACCGAGCAGCACGCGGCAACCGCTGCTCACGCACTTTACTCTGAACTCAGGATAGTGCGTGCTATCGCTGACGAACGTCACGAACGAAAGCTGCTCACGCATATTATAAGGCAGGATATTCATAACCGCGCTGATAAGCTCAAGCGCCTCTGCCGACGCATTCTTATCGTCGGTAGGCAGACGGAAATATATGCGATTTCCCTTGCCGCAAATCGAATCCACTATGGCGAAGATAAAGCGCGCAAGCATCTCGGGATTATAGCGTGATGTAACCTTGCTGACGCTCGACACGGGACGAAGCGAATATTCGCTCCCTGCAAGCGCGCGGTTGGGCGCAATGTTGGGCGCCGTTATTCTGAAGCCCGAAATGTCACGGGCAAACATTTTAGGATTAAATGAGAGAGCCGCAGGGTTAGCGAAAACACGCGAGCGCTCCTCGTCGGTCAGCACGAGCGAGTGAACGAGATAGGAGCTTCTCTCACCGGTGTAATCGAGCGGAAGATAGGTAAGCGCCGACTGCACCGTTCTGCCCGAGGGAAGCATAATCTGCGAGTAGACGGTCGGGATCTCACCGCGTCTGATCTTGCCGGCATCCTGCTTATTCAGCTTATCGGCGTAAATCGGCGAAAGCTCACCGAGAATAAAATCTCTGTCAAGCTCGGCGGAATGCGCGAAGGTGTCGAAGCTATCAATTCTATTAAAAATACTGATTCGTGCAGGTACGCGCGAATAAAAATGCTGGTATGCCATAATGCCTCCTTTCTCGGTTTGCTATCTAAATAATTATATCAAATAAAATATCTTTTGTCAATATAAAACGCTCGCGTAATTTATATCTATTAAAATCCGCTGATGGGCAAATCCTCATTGTCCTCGCCCTTGGTAATTTTCAGAATTTTCACGTAATAGGACATCGTATCACTCACCTTGACAAGCACGCGGTCGCCCTCCTTATGCCCCATTAGCGCAGAGCCGAGAGGCGACTCCTTGCTTACAAAGCCAAGCAGAGCATTCTGGCGCAGAGTGGTGACTATCTCGATTTCCTTTTCCGCGTTCATTTTCTCGTTAAAGATACGCACGCGGTCAAAAAGGCATACCTCGTCAGCCGAGTCCTTTATCTCGATAACCTTTGCCGTTCTTATCATATTTTCAAGATAGCGAATACGGCTCTCGTTCTTGCGCTTGGCGCGCTTCGCCTCCTTGTATTCGGCATTTTCGGAGAGGTCACCGAACTCACGCGTGCGCTTCAGCTCTGCGCCGAGCTCGGGAGCGAGCTTTACCTTTCGGTACTCAATTTCCTCCTCCATTTTCTTTATATCAACCTGTGTTAATTCGTCGTACATTTTTGCTCCTGCCGGGGCTGTCATATTTGGTGAGAACGAAAAAGTTCGAAAAAATAATAAAACCAAACAAGCTTATGCTTTAAAGCTTTATTATTCTAATGTTGAAATTCTGCGAATTTCCTTTTTAATGAACTTTTTCTACCGTCGTTTGCTGAACTCTCGCCGTAGCTTACTACGTCTTCGGTCGCAAACAACGCTTCTCCCTCAAATCTGCCTATCCCCCTTGTAAAAACTGCCTTAAATTCAAATTTAAGGCAGTTTTATTTTTTATTTTCTATGAAAGAACGAGGAATTTTGATGCGATATTCGTCGTTCCGCAACCCGAAGACGTAGTCACCTACTTCGAGCGGTTGTGGGCGGCGAAGAGGGCGCAAAATTACCGTTCTTTACCGAATTATGCGTTAAGTGCCTTTACTATCTCCAGAGTATCTCTTGCAATAACAAGCTCCTCGTTGGTGGGAATTACAAACACCTTGATGGGAGAATCGGGAGTAGAAATCTCTACCTCCTCGCCTCTGATCTTGTTCTTCTCCGCGTCAATCTTAACGCCAAGGAATGCGAGCTGCTCGCCGAGCTTCGCTCTGTAATGACCTGCGTTCTCACCGATACCGCCGGTGAATACGATAGCGTCAACTCCGCCCATAGCTACTATGTAAGAGCCAACGTTCTTCGCAATCTGATGAGAATACATCTTCTCGCAGAGAATTGCTCTCTCGTCACCTGCCTCAGCAAGCTTGCCGATCTCCTGGTTGTCGCTCGTCTTACCCGAAACACCAAGCATACCGGACTTCTTGTTCATCATCTTGTCAATATCGTCCGCGGTAGTAAGCTCGCCCTTGCGCATAAGGTAAGGAATGATAGCAGGGTCAATGTTACCCGAACGGGTACCCATCATAATACCCTCAAGAGGAGTAACACCCATAGAGGTATCGAAGCACTTGCCACCCTTTACAGCAGCGAAGGACGCGCCGTTACCGAGGTGACAGGTAACAACGTTGCACTCTGCTGCAGGCTTGCCAAGCATAGCGATAGCTCTCTCGCTTACGTAGCGGTGAGAGGTGCCGTGGAAGCCGTAACGACGAATCTTGTACTTCTCATAGTACTCATAAGGAAGCGCATACATATACGCGAAATCAGGCATAGTCTGATGGAAGCTGGTATCAAAAACAGCAACCTGAGGAACGCTCATAATCTTCTGACATTCGACGATGCCCTTGAGATTCGCGGGGTTGTGAAGAGGGCCAAGGTCGCAGCATTCCTCGATAATTGCCTTTACCTCATCTGTAACAAGAACAGATCCCGAAAGCTTGTCACCACCGTGAAGAACTCTGTGTCCAACAGCACCAATCTCGGAAACGTCGGAGATTACACCAAGCTTCTCGTCTACAAGAGTATCAAGCACGAGCTGGAGAGCCTCAGCGTGAGTAGGCATAGCAACGGCAGCCTTATAATCCTCTCTGCCGGGAACCTTGAACTTAAAGCCCGACTTGCCGCCAATTTCCTCGCAGATACCCTTTGCAATTACCTGCTCGTTTTCCATATCGATAAGCTGGAACTTGAGCGACGAGCTACCTGCGTTAATAACTAAAATCTTCATTATATTGTCCTCCAAATATATGTTTACAAATTACATCCAACCGACAGCAATAAGCTGATATACGATAGCAACCACAGCGCCGAGAAGCGCGCCGCAAACAACCTGAAGCGGTGTGTGACCGACAAGCACCTTGAGCTTATCGACCTTCAGGTTTTCGTCGTGCTCGGAAATATAGTCGTTGATTATCTCTGCCATTTTAATAATAGAAACCGCCTGCTTGCCCGTTTCTCTTCTTACACCAAGCGCGTCGTGCATAACGATAACCGCAAGCACGAGAGCAATAGCGAACGAAACGCTGTGGAAGCCATCGGAAAAGCCCGCCATAATAGCAAGCGAGGTAACGGTCGCGGAGTGACCGCTTGGCATTCCTCCGTCACCGACGAGTCGGGAAATTTCAAATTTCTTGCTCATAATCGCATTGATTATAGTCTTAAGCACCTGAGCAATAGCCCAAGCCAAAACGGGAATTAACAGAACGGGGTTCGTAAAAATCTTTAAAATGTCTACCATATAAAACTCCTTCCGCAAAAATCTAAAAAATATCGTACTTTAACATTTTAACACTTTTTTCTTAATATTGCAATAGAAAAATAAAATTTTATTTATATATATTTAAGTTAAGCGCATCAGGCTCACTTCAAAAAACGATCTTGGAATCTCTCTAGAATACAATTTTTCGTTATTTTTTATGCTCACAAAACGGCACAAGCCTGTCAAATTCGCATTTTTTGTAAACTAAAATTGTCTTTTTACGCTTTTTGCTTTTATACGCCCTAAATTCAAACCGCAGAAAGCAATCAAAAAATCTTACAAACCACGAAAGAATTTTATGGCAGGTCTAATGCCCTATCCGCTCAAAAACAAACAAAAAACTGCACCTTGAAGGTGCAGTTTTAAGAGCGGATTACGTGAGCAGATGCAGACAACTGAGTGTTGTCGGCATCGTAGCGAATGCGCAGAAACAAGAAGCAGAATGAGCCGAGTGTATCGAGGCGAAATTGTGCAACTATGTTTCAAGCGCTCGAACCCGCAGAACTCGCAGAGTTCTTGGCTGGTGCAGAGCCCCTATTCGCTCCAAGAAGGATTACGGGGCTCGATTCTCCTCGCGAACTACGCTCGTCGGTCAGTCGCGGCTCTGACAGTCCACCGGACTGTCATTCACT
>JAGBGE010000001.1 GCA_017936125.1 Clostridia bacterium | reverse complement strand
CCAGCACGAGCTTCGCATCTCCGCAATTAACGGTATGCTCGTCTCTATCGACGCTAACCAGGGTGATTTGCTTCTAGGCTGGGACACCGACGAGTTCCCCTGCGACGTATACGAGGCAACTAAGTGTATGTAAGAGGTTCTCAAGGCAGGCGGTCTTACGGGCGGCTTTAACTTTGACTCCAAGAACCGTCGTCCTTCTTATACTGTTGAAGATATGTTCAAGGCGTTTATTCTCGGTATGGATACCTTCGCTCTTGGTTTAATCAAGGCTGCGGCAATTATCGAGGACGGCAGACTCGACGCATTCGTTGAGAACCGTTACGCAAGCTATCAGGACACCGAGCTTGGTAAGAAGATTTTGAACAAGACCTCGACTCTTGAGGAGCTTGCCGCACACGCTCTCGAGCTTAAAGCGCCCGCGCTTCCCGGCAGCGGCAGCCAGGAGCATCTTCAGCATATAGTTAACGATATTCTTTTCTCTAACTGATATGAATACATATATTGGCATTGATTTAGGCACGTCGTCCGTCAAGCTTCTGCTCGTCGGAGAGGACGGCAAAATTATATCAACTCATACCGAAAAATATCCTATATCCTACCCGCAGTCAGGCTGGAGCGAGCAGAATCCTGAGGATTGGTTAGACGCTATCAAAAGAGGCGTTTCTAATCTCCTCGACGGACAAAATCACTCCTCGGTCAAGGGAATTTCCTTTGGCGGACAGATGCACGGCTTGGTAGTTCTCGACAAAGAGGATAGCGTTATCCGTCCCTGCATTCTCTGGAATGACGGCAGAACCGAGAAGCAGACCGAATATCTGAACGAGGTTATCGGCAAGAAAAAGCTCTCCGCTCTTACCGCGAATATCGCATTCGCCGGCTTTACTGCGCCCAAAATCCTTTGGATTAAGGAAAACGAGCCAGAGAATTTTGCGAAAATCAGCAAAATTATGCTTCCTAAGGATTACATAGCGTATATGCTGACGGGCAAGCACTGCACCGATCTCTCCGATGCCTCGGGAATGCTTCTTCTCGACGTGGAGAACAAGTGCTGGAGCGAGGAAATGTGCAATATCTGCTCGGTTAAGCCCGAGTGGCTGCCCACGCTTTACGAGTCCTACGAGGCGGTTGGCGAGATCAAAAAAGAGTATGCGGAGCTCTGGGAGCTTTCCGAGAGCGTGACCGTTGCGGCGGGCGCGGGCGATAACGCCGCGGCTGCTATCGGCACGGGTATCGTCGGTGACGGCGGCTGCAATATTTCGCTCGGAACCAGCGGTACGGTCTTTATCTCACAGGACGGCTTCAGTGTTGACAGCAAAAACGCGCTTCATTCCTTCTGCCACGCAAATGGAAGATATCATCTTATGGGCTGTATTCTCTCGGCTGCGTCCTGCAACGAGTGGTGGATGAATATTCTCGACACTACCGATTACAGAAAAGAGCAGGAGAATCTCGAATTACTCCTCGGCAAGAATGACGTGTTCTTCCTTCCCTATCTTATGGGTGAGAGAAGCCCGCACAACGACGTTAATGCCAAGGGCGCGTTCATCGGTCTACGTCCCACCGCGACGAGAGGTCATATGACTCTTGCGGTTATGGAGGGCGTGGCGTTCGCGCTCAAGGACTGCGTGGAGATAGCCAAGCAGAACGGACTCGATATCCACTCTACGCGTATTTGCGGCGGCGGCGCAAAAAGTAAGCTCTGGCGACAGATTATCGCCAACGTTCTCGGCATTCCGGTCGAGGTTCCCTCTGTTGAGGAGGGCCCTGCCTACGGCGGCGCTATGCTCGCTATGGTTGCTTCGGGCGCATACGAAAGCGTAGAGAAAGCGGCAGAGGCAATACTCTCGGTATCCGAGGTTGTATATCCCGATGCCGAACTGACAGCGCTTTACGCTGAAAAATATAAGAAATTTGCAAAGCTTTACCCTGCACTAAAGGAAGCTTTTTAATTAAGGTATAAAAATGAAAAAACAAGTATTTAACCCATATCTTCCCTCATACGAGTACGTTCCCGACGGCGAGCCTCACGTATTCGGTGACAGAGTGTATATTTACGGCAGTCACGATTGCTTT
>JAGBGE010000013.1 GCA_017936125.1 Clostridia bacterium | reverse complement strand
GTGCTGTGATAAGTAATATGGTTGCTTGTGGTATAGCCAACTGCAATTACAGCGCCGGAAAGAGTAAGGTCGAACTTAGCATCGGTGTGAATCGAGAAGCGATAGTCACTTCCGCGAACCCAGCAGCCAAGAAGATAGGTGTATCCACCACTCGTCTTGAAGGTGATGCCCGAGCCGAATTCAACGTAGCTCGATGCGCTCGTTCTTGCGTCGATACCGGTAAGAGCTGCGGTAGACGCATCGGTGAGATGAACGTTACCGTTAGCAAATACGTATCTGACAAGTTCGCCAGTGTTCTCTGTGCATATAGTGTTCTGGGTTGTACCGTATGTGGTAGCATAGTTGGTACCCTTTGCGGTCTGGGTGATATTAAGAGTACCCTGATAGCCGTCCCTCTCGCTACCTACCTGAACAGAGTTGGAGATAAGCTGACCTGCCTCAACGGTCACGGTACCCTTGCGCACGTAAAGCGCGGGCTGGAAGCCGTACTCGTAGGAAGCGTCGATTGCGGGAGCCTTTTCAAGTCTTATCTTGCTAGCCACGGTCATAGTACCGTCTACGAGTATGGTCGTGCCCTGCTCGTATGCCATAATCGAATAAGTACCGCCGCTGGTAACGGTGAAGGAGCTGCCCTCTGCAACGTACATATCAGCAGCGCTGCGGAAGGTGATACCTCTGGTTGCGCCGGCAGCATTGTTTACTGTAACGTTAGCCTTCTCGGTAGCGGTACCGATGTTAAGCGCGTTATAATGGTTCCAATCAGCCGTATCACGCACGATAGTAACATCACCGATTATGGTAAGAGCGTTACCGTATGCCGCAAGAGACGTGAGAGTCTGCGCGGTCTTAGCGCGATAGGTATAGCCGTTCTCCTCGTCGTAGGTTACCTCAACCTCGTCATTATTGAGAAGGCTAAGCTCGTACTTGGAATATATATTGCCGTTTACCTTGATTGCGTCGCTCGATTCTACGGTGGTAGAATACTTAACTGCTCCGCCCTTAAGAGTATAGGTGGTGGTTACCACGGGGGTTGCGGATTCGCCGTCAATGCTGGAGCTGGTGGTATAGTCAGCAAGGCTGAGCTTGGGGAGAGTAACGTCACCGTAAGCAGAGCCTGTGAAGTCATAGCCCTTGCCGTCGATGCTTGCGCTACCGGTAGTATCGAAGGTAGGATCTACGGTAACGAGATCACCGGCGTATGCAACTGCGGAGAAGCCGTACTTGTAGGTCGCGTTTACAAGCTCCGAAAGCGCGCTGTTATCGCCGCCCTTTGCCGCAACGTAGGACTTGATGCTATACGCATAGGTTTCCTCAGTATCGCCAACGTTAAGCTTAGCGGTAATTACGCTGTTCATATTGGTAGCGTCAAAGCTCGCATAACGGATTACGTACTGATTCTTAGCTCTGTTATAGAGCTGGGGAGTTACGGGATTGCCGTTGACAGAAGCGGTAATTCCCTCAAGGCTCTCAGCCTCGAAAATGAAGTAAATGCCAAGGCGATAGTCAAATCTGACGCCCGCACCTACCCAAGAGTCACCGTTTACTGCCTTGTCACTACCGCTAACCGCGATGGTGTCGGTGGCAAGAGCCTTCTGCTCGTCGGTGAGATTCTTATTCGCAAGGTCATCTACATTGTAGTCGGTGTAAATCTGAGCTGCTGCGCCGTAGTTAAGCAGGTTTACAGCAAGCTCCTTCATAGCAGTGTACTGCCAGGTAGTCTTGCAGCCGCTGTTCTCGTAATCGAGAAGAAGCAAAGCCTCAAGATAGCTGCGTACGCTGAAGGTGGCGCTCGCGCCTACCGCGGTTCCGTCCGCGGCATAGAGAGTCGCCGTGAGCGTGTCGCTCATATGCTGAGGTGCAACACCCGAGAAGGTGAATACGCCTCCTTTCTGCGCGGTGATTTCGGTTTCCTCACCGCCAAAGGCAACTACTACCTTGCTGCCGTCGTTCTCTACCGCTTCGGTATAGAGCTTAACGGCGATAGTATTGCCTAAATCAAGGTCTATAGCCTTGATTCCGGACTCTACCGTCTCCTCAGCAGAAGCTTCTGCCGCGAAGGCATAGAGACCGGGTGTAAAGCCTATCATCAAAGCCACGCTGAGCATCATCGCAAGCAGGCTGAAGAATAGGCGTTTACGGTTTTGTGCCATTGTTTTATCCTCCTTTTATAAAATATAATCTTATTAATTGTAGGAGAGCCGACAGCCGAGAGGAGGTCGGCTTCCTAGTAATTAAGCTATAATATTATTCAACAATCTGATAATAAATGGTATTTCCGTTTGCGTCCTTCGCAAGACTGAAGCCCTGAACCGCTGCGGTAGCGGTATCGGTAGTCCATACGGCAGAAGCGTCAAGAGTTGCGTAGGTAAGATCGGAAGGAGTGTTTGCAGTTGTTACAACGCTCACAAGCTGAGCCGCTACGTAAGCGGTCTTAACGCTGCCGTCGATATTGATGCTAGCCTCCTTGTAGGCAATAATCTTATTATTGTTGCCCGAGGGGTTTCTGACGAAGAGATCGAGGTCAGTGAAGTTGAACTGCGCGCCCTCCTCTACCATCCAGGACTGAACGAACGGTGCGTTAGGTCTCCAGCTACCGATGAAGTAATTGTTCTTGCTACCTGCGCCTGCGCTGGCGGTAACTACGATATCCTTCTTGAAGTCGATGATACCGGAAACCGATTTCGCGGGATCGGAATAGTAAGGACGGTATGCGGTAGCGCCCTCGGTGCCGTCACCACCTGTCTGGAAGATGGTCTTATCGTTGCCCGAGCTTGCAAGATCAAGCTCGCCCTTGGCGAAGGTCATATGGATAACCGCGGTCGCCATTCTGAATACGTCAACGTTGTCGGTCTTGATAGTAAGCTTACCGCTGGCATTCTCTGCCTCGCTACCAACCTGGATAGATGAGATACAAGCAGGCTTGGTCGCGCCGTTGATGGTTACAGTACCCTTTCTGATGTAAAGGCTGGGAAGGAAGCCGTATTCATACTCGTCCCCCTGCGCGAAGTTAGATGCGATAACAAGGTTACGGTCAGAGGTGAAGCTACCGTCTACTATAAGTCTGCCGTCGGACTTCTGGTTGAAGAATACCGAGTATTCACCAACACCCTCGGTAACGATAGCGCCCTTTTCCTCAATGAGAATAATGCTGCTTGAGGTAGCATTAGTGCTGGATGTAGCGCCTACACGAATGTCTACGCCGTAATTCTTGGTAGCCTTACAAACAGTGGTAAGAGTACCGTTCTTTACGGTAAGGCAGCCACTCTGCCAAAGCGCGATAACCTCATTGTTAGCGGAGGTTTCCTCTATACGCTCAACCTTAAGGTTTGCAGGAACACTATCGGTACCTACGATAAGGTGAGTATTGACATTGAGTCTTGATGCCGCAAGCACGTGAACGTCACCCGTAACGGTGAGGCTGGTGCCGTATGATACGAGGTAAGGAATAGTGTGCTGCTGCTTGGATGCGTAGGTGTAACCGTTTTCCTCATCGTAGGTTACGGTTACGTTTTCGTTATTAAGCTTATAAAGCTCATAACGGGAGTAAACTACCTTAGTAGTATCATCACCGGAGAGATCGATGCAATCGTCGCTCGTAACGGTGAGGGCGAAATCAGTGCCCTTGAGAGTATACGCTGTCACTACGACAGGAGTCTTATCGTTGCCGTCGTAGGTCGAAGCAACGTCGTACAAGGTAAAATCAACTGCTGGGAACTCAAATCTATTGTCGCCGTAAACGATTACGCCGCCGTTTTCGTACGCGTTGTTCGCGCTGATTACGTAGCCGTCAACGCCCTCGGACTGAGGAGGAATAACCTCTACTGCGTAATCCTCGCATGCGGTACAGAAGCGAGATACTACGATACCGCTGGCATCGTAAGAGCCGTCGTCCTTGAGAGCGAGCGCTCCGCTCACGTCGAAGACAACCTTGTGACCGCCCTTTACAACCTCCTGCGCCTTGATAACGAAGCCGCATACCGAGCAGTGACTACCCTCGGTAAGACCGTCGGTGGTACAGGTCGCCGCTACCGCAGCGTCTATAACCTCGGTATGAGTGAGGCAAACGTCTGCGCCGCAAACATCGCACTTGCCGTCAACAGTCTCCTTGTCAACGTGGTTAGACTTTTCGGATACCATGGGAGTTCTGCTGACCTCGGCATCACATACGGAGCAGTAAACCACGCTGTCGTAAGTACCGGTAGCGATACAGGTGGACTCTACGATATTTTCCTTAACAGGCTCGGAGGGAGAGTGAGCTCCCTTGGGAAGAACCTTTTCTTCCCTGCTGATCTCGATATTACATACCGAGCAGTAGGTTACGCTATCGTAAGAGCCTTCCGCCTTACAGGTCGCGCTGACGATGTTCTCGCTCACGGGTGCCTTGGGGTTGTGTCCCGAAATGGGAGTCGTGACAGGCTCTCTCTTCATCTCGGCATTACATACAGCGCAGTAGGTAACGCTCTCGTAGGAGCCCTCTGCCTTACAGGTTGCGCTGACTACGTTTTCCTTAACTGCCTCTCTTGGAGTATGACCCTTGGGGTCGCCTACAGTGTTGCCGCAGATCTCACAAACCTGCGCTACGGTACAGTTTGCTTCACTGAGCTTGTGACCGTAGGGCGCGATTTCTATTTCCTCCTGCTTGAGAACAACGAAGCCGTTCTCATCAGCGAAAACGTCATCGCAACCGCTACAGGTATAATGCGCTCTGTATCCTGCTTTATCGCATGTGGGATCGCTCGCCTCTACCTTGGTAAGCTCGTGCTTGTGGCTATTGTCAAGAGGATTGTTCTTTACAAGATAAAGCGAGCCGATGACCGAACCGCCAAGCGCGGCTAAAAGCGCAATAATAATTGCTATAACCTTTATAACTTTCATAATTATTCCTTTCTATACATTAAGGATTAACCGTGCTCTGATCGAATTCAACTACCCAATCAAAGTATTTCATATATCCATTTGTCCAGCTACATACAGTTGCGTGAAGCTGACCATCAATAATAGAAATTGCCTGTACGTTGAAGTTCACATCTTTGCCCATAGTAAAGCCGCTAACGGTAAAGCTTCCAACCTTTTCACCGTCCCACGTATATACGTCAACGGAGTTGATATCCTTGTTGTTACCGTTCTTATAATTTACGTAAACATACTTGTCATCAGAGGTAACTGTCAAGGGAGTAAGCGAACCGTTTTCAAGAACGATGTCTCTCTTGCAAGCAAGCATATTATCATTAATAATGTGAAGCTTACTATCGGTGGTAATAAGAGCAAATCTGCCTGCCGCATCATTCCATACTGCATCAAATGCCGTACCGTAATCAGCGAAGGAGAGATTAGACTTAACCACGTCACAGTTAGTACCGTTGAAGCTATCAAGCTTGATGGAATACATAGAACCGTCACGAATGATACAGTAAAGCGTGTCACCCTTGATGAATAGCTTGGAGTTGTCTCCCGCTACGTCAGCGGGAACGAAGGTAACGGTCTCGCCGAGCACCTCGTAGGTAACAGGATCAACCTTGCTGATAACGGCAGTAAGGTTATTAAGTCCGGTCATGGAAACGTAGAGATATTTGCCGTCGGAAACGATATCCATAGCATAATTACCCGCAACGTCTATTTTGCCCTGTGTGCCAAACGCAGGCTTAGCCGTAGCGCTTGCGCTGAGGCCTGCATCACCGCTTGCAGCGATGTACTCGCCTATGTTAAGAGTAGAGGATACCTTCTCCTCAATCGCGGGCGCGCTTACCTTAATGAACGCGGCGCCGTTGGGGGACCAACAAAGGTGCGTGAAGTAAAGTTCGTTATTAAGTAAAACGAAGCCTTGAATATTGCTCTTTGAGAGAGTTATATCTCCCACAACATTCGTACCGTTAGGAATATTGATTCTACCAATGAACTTGCCCGACCAGTCGTACATCTGAAGAATAGGTGTGTAAGCGCCGTCAACGTTGAAGCCTACGTAGATATAATCGTTAGACGCGCTCATTCTGCTGGAATTGTAGCCGGACTGCTTCTGAATATCGAAGCTGGTAACAGCCTTCATATCCTTGCCGTAAATGGTAACGGTATCAACCGTGAAAACAGCGAACTGCTCGGTAAGGCTGTTGTAGTATACGTCACGAAGACCTATGCCCTCAGTGCCCTCGAAGGCGAAGCCGTCGTACTCGGTGAATTCACCGCTGAGCGAAGAGTCAATGCAAAGCTCTCTTCCGTCGGAGCAGAATATGATAATCTTGCCGTCGTAATAGGTAATACCTGCATTGTATTCAGCGCTGACCGCCTCTGACGTGCGCACGCTCTTTATAATACCGAAGGTTGTTGCGTTATACTTCGTAACCATAATGTGACGGGGAGTTTCGTTAATAGTACGGGTTACGTAAATGTACTCGCCATCGGTGCACATACCGTGAACGTAGGTGCCGTTGGTAACGGTGTGGAAGCTCTTGACCATCTCAAGATCAGGCGCAATAGTAACACCGCCTGTGATACAGTTGTAGAAGTAATCCTCAATGTCGGAGGACACTACTCCCTCGTACTTGGTAGAAAGGTTGATTCTATCAACCGCAACGCTTGCTACCATATTACTGAAAATAAGCTCAACGGTATTGCTGCCTGCGTTAAGAACAACGTCGGGCATTACTACGTCGTGGAATATGCCGCCACCGGTGTATACGCAGGTCTCAAGAAGCGCAGACACGGGAACGGGAATGAATCTGCCGTTCACCTTAACGGTGAGCATATCGGAGAGCTTTACTGCCTCGCCCGAGGTATTAGCAACGCGAATGATAAAGCCCGCCTTTGCAAGATACTGGCTATTCACGGTGAAGGTGAGAGTGGTACCGTCAGAGAAGATTTCCTTAACGCTCGCGCTGCCAACCTTATTGTATTCACCGTTTTCGTATACGTACTCGTCAATGGTCTTTCCAAGACCGCCGTTTGCTACCGCTGACTCTGCCTCGCCTGCATAAAGCACGGTTGCCGAGGTCTGACAGCTCACGCTCGCGTTATTCTTGAGAGAAACCTTAAGCACGCAGTTCTTGTCAATAGTTGCGGTCGCAACGTTAGCGCTTACGGTGTAAGCATCGGAGCTGATGAGAAGTCTGTTGCCGCTAGCGTAGGTCGCGCGAACTACGGGAGAAGCGTCTGCTACGCTCTTGCCATCAATGACGAAAACGTCGCCCTCTGCCTTAATCTTAACGATTTCGCCTTCGTTATAGTCGGCTGCCGCAGAAACCTTGATCGGAATCTCTGCCTCAAGCGTCACGCCGTCGCTGGTGTAAGCAACCGTCGCGCTCTCTGTGCCGGCGGTGAGAGTATCTGCATCAATGACGTCAACGTCGGATGCGTCAAGGATAACCTTGTCACCGCAGTTGTAGACAGCCTCGAGCTTGATGCCATCTGCGTCAAACTCCATATTGTCGGAGTAGTAAACACGGTAGGGATTATCGAGGACGTTAAGGGCTGTAAGCACAACCGGAGTAAGAGGAATGTCTATATCAGCGCTTCTGATAATTGTCGCAGGAGCTGTCTCCGCGTCATCGGACTTATCGGGCTGATAAGCATAGCTTACCGTTACGGTACCGCCATTAGTCGAGAAGCTGCCGGGAATGTCTATCTCAAACTCGTCGGAGCTGAGAATCTTGTCAAGCGCCTTGCCCTTCTCGCTGAAGTGAGCAATTACGATAAAATCATCCTTCTTGGGATTCGCTGTTCCGTTGGCGTAATAAATTACGTCAGCGTTGAGGGTTACGGAAACTCCCTCGTAGGTGTAAGGAAGAGATTCGAGATACTTGTTGTACTCCTTCTCTGCCATAACAGCCTTGTAATATTCCTGATATTCTGCGTAGGAGGTAGTCATCAGATTCAACGTTACTCCCGCAAATACGATAACCGCAACAAATACGACTATCAGCTTAAAAATTGTAAAACCGTTCATTACTGTGTTTAACCTCCTTTACATTCTTTTTCTCGGGTCGAAGAGATCAACTATCGTGAATACACCCCAAATTGAGAGTGTCATAGTAACGAATACGTTAATGCTGTCTACCGCGGGTCTCCACCACTCCCAAGAGCTCATGCTCGTGGATGAGATGAGAACGTCGCTTTCATCGGGATTCTCGAGATACTGCTTCTCGAGGTAATCGGCGTGCAGCCAGGTGTAAAGAATCTCGTGAGCTGCCTCTCTGAGTCTGTTCTGATAACGCAGGCTGGTTCTGGAGTCGTAAGTCCAGCCGGTCGGATGAAGCTTGTTACCCATACCAAGATCACCGCCTACACGAACGATATACTCGCAGTGAGGACCGGTGTTGGTACCTGTATAGTCGGTAGTGATAGAGCCCTGGAAGTTCCACTCGTTTCTGAGAACACCTACAAGCATTGCCTCGGTATTCTCTGCCGCGGATGCGCCGGGACCACGGTACGCGGTCATTACGCCAAGCGCGCCTGCGATAACGATAGGCTTGTAGAAGCCTCTGAGCTGAGTCTCACGAAGCGACTGCTCGGTGAGCCAGTAGGAGGTATCCTTGGGTGAGTTAGCACCACAATCGTAGATAGCAAAGTGCTTGATGAAGCAGTAACGACCTCTGGTGTGCAGACCGTTTACTGCATTCATAATAGTGTAGCTCGCGAGGATAGGATCCTCGGAGGGAGATTCGTGGTTACGGCTGAAGAACGCGCTTCTGTGGTTATCAATAGCCCAGCCCCAAAGGCCGTAAACACCGACAGCCTTCATATCGTCGCCGAAGGACTGACCGAATTCATATGCAAGCTTCTGATTCCAGGTAGAAGCAACTATAACCATAGTGGGATAACCCGTACCTCTGGGTGCATAGTTGAAGCCCTTGATCTGCGCGGGACCGTCGAGGTCGTCGAGCTTGGGCTTGCCGATAGAATCAATAGCCTTAGTGCCGTAGTAGTTGCTTACCATCTTTTCCGCATCTTCGATGGTGAGCTGATTGAGGAGCTGATCCCACTCCGGAGCGTTAAAGTCTGCTCCAAGCTTCTCGCCAAACTCGGTGATAACACCGTTCTCCGCAACCTTGAGGCCGTTATTCTCGCCCCAGGTAACAGGACTATTCACAACGGGATTGCCGAAGGCGTCTACCGTAGTATTGTCCCAAGCCTTACACCACTCTTCGCCGTATGCGCTGTTAAGCGGAGATACGTTAGCGCCGGGTGTAACGGGACGTGCAACACGCGCAGCCTTGATCTCCTCGAGAGTCATAAAGCCGTCACGGGTGAGCCAAGGAATCTGCGGATCATAATCGGCAGTCTTACCGTCAATCGGAACCGCGTCGATAGCGTCCTCACCTGTAAAGAGGTTGCCTACGGGCTTCTCGGTATACTTGTCGTGAGTAATCTTGATAGTCTCGGAAACGTCAAATACGTAAGATGCCTCAGTCTGCGCATCGGCAGGGCCGACAAGCTTCATAGTATGAGAGTCGGAGCGAAGAGTTACGGTATAGTCGCCTGCCTCAAGCTCCCAGCCCTTATGACCGTTCTGGTTCTTATCGTAGCAGTCGTAAGAGGTGAAGTCGTTCACGTCAATAGAAACGGTAACTGTCTCGGACGCGCCGGGCTCAAGAAGACCGGTCTTTGCATATCCGACGAGTGCGAGCGCAGACTTCTCGATGCCGCCCTTGGTATAAGGAACGGTAACGTACGCCTGAACTACGTCACGGCCGGGATACTGACCGTTATTGGTAACGGTTACGGGAATTTCGATGAAGTTCTGATGAGTAATCTCATTAGTTCCCTCTACGTTATAGGGAACGGGAGTCTCATCCTTTAGAGTGTAGGTAGAAATCTCGCCTACCTCCCAGCTATATGTATTATAGGAAAGACCGAAGCCGAACGGGAACTGTACGACCGCGTCATATCCCGTGCCGAAATTATTGGAGAAGTCATTCCAGTAGTTCTCTGCGTTCGCAGTTTCATACCACTTGTAGCCAACGTAAATATTCTCAATAAAATCGTTGTAGGTACGGTTATAGTCGGTATACTTCGAGAAACGCACCGCCCAGATGTTAGCAGGATTGGTGAACATATCGTAGGGGAATGTGTCTACGGTATGACCGGAGGGAGAAACCTCACCGTAGAGGAGCTTGGGAATAGCCGAAGCTGCTCTCGTACCGGTATAGCCTACGTAAAGGCAGGCGTCGATACCGGGAATGGTCTCGAGGAATCCGCACTCGAAGGCATTTGCCATATTCATTACAACGATAACCTTCTCGTAATTCTCACCAACGTACTTGAGGAGAGCCTCCTCCTCTGTGGAAAGCTCAAGATAATGTCTGGTGCTGTCATTCGATACGCCCGAGCCCTCCTTGTTCTGCTTATTCGTCGTCATATCCATATTCTCACCTGCCATACGTCCGAGAACGACGATAGCTATATCCGAGAAGGACTTGGAATAAGAGAGAAGATCATCGGTGTAATAATTCTTATCACTGATGCTCGGCTCACGCAGATTTATAAGATTGTTGATATGCTGTCCCTTAAGGTTAGCACTCTGGTGGTCGGGCTGTACGTAATCGTAGTACATATCCTCGAGGCGCTCGTTGTACTGAATACCGTACTGCTTCAATGCTTTGAAGAGGTCTACGTTCTTAGAGAAATCGTCGTCCTCGGGAGAAACACCGCCAGAAGCGTTCGCGCCCTCACTACCGTAAATCCAGTCAACAGATCTCCAACCAAAGACGTTAACCTTCTTATCGGTAGCGTAGCTGAGAGGAAGCGTGTTGTCAACGTTGTGTAGCAGCGTTGCGCCCTCCTCCATAATACGCGCAGCCATCTCCTGACCGAGCACGCTACTTACTTCCATAGACTCCGTATCAACGATAGGAGGAGAAAGAAGCGTACTGATCTCACCCTCAAACTGCTCCACCGCCTTGTTACCGATAACGGTACCAACGCCAATAACCGCAATGAGAACGAAGCTGACAATGGTTTTGACAATGCTGTTCATTTTTTTGCTTTCCTTTCCAGAAAATAAAATTATTTAGTCTTTGCTTTTTATATAAAAATGCACTTAAGTATTTAAGCGTGGTAGAACTAAAAGTGTCGGGCACACAGTCATATTTAACTAAAACCAATATTGTTTGATTTGTATGATGTAAGCACGAAGTGCAACACATCATACCAAATGGGGTACCCCATTTGAATTTTTTGTCCGACACGCTCAAATAAATATAAGCGCTTTCTTTCGAGCAATTAAATTATATCACATATATTCAAAAAAGTAAATTGTGCAATTTGCAAAAAAAAAAAAACTTTTTTGTTCATATTGCACAAAAAAATATTTTAATTTAACATTTTACACAAAGTTGTATATAAAAAATCCGCCCATAAATCGGGCGGATTTTGCTGTTCTTTGTTTATCTTTCTAGTTCCCTAACGTCTACCACGAACTCTTCGCCGAAGTAGTCCTTGAGAACGTTGTAGAGCACGCCGTCTCTGTAAAGCTTGTAGACGCCGTCCTGATCGTTATACTTGGTCTGCTCGCTCGACCAGACCTCCATAATCTCATCGTAGGATGCGGTGCGGAGATCGAGCTTGAGCTCGTAGTCCTCGATAGCGGTGTTCTTGTCATTCTGGAGATTGAGCTTATTTACGACAAGTCCCCACGAGCTGTCCCACCAGCCGACAGAAACGATCTTATAGCTCCAGATAGTCCAGCCCCAGCCTAGCTCATCGTACTGAACGAGATACTTGCTCCAGGAGTCCTTATCGTTGAAGAAGTTGAACTCACCTACAAGCTTCGGAACGTTGTAGTCAGACTGGCTGTAAAGAGAGAACATAAGGCTGTAGAACATTTCGTTGGAAACGCCGTTGCCCGCGTTCCAGTTGTAGAAGTGATACTGATAGAGCACGTTTTCCCACTCATAATCCGCGGGATCGGGGAGAGAGGTAGGATACCAAACGCCCTCAATCGAGATTACGTGATAGGGGTCAACCTCACGAATAGCGTCGTAGAGACGGTCCATAACGTCCCACTGAAGCTTACCTGTTGCCGCCTCGGTTTTCTTGGTCGGCTCGTTGACGAGGTCGTACGCAAGAATGGTGGAAGCGAGGTCGGGGCGCTCATTTACATAATAGGAAGCGATATTCTTCCAGAGTGTGCACATTTCCTCGATATAAACCTCGGTGTCCCAGAAGTCGCAATCACGAGTTCCGGAATGCTCGTAGCCCGACTGACCGCCGACCACGCCGTGCATATCTACGATAACCTTGAGTCCGTATTTCTTCGCAAGCTCGAGGAAGTAGTCAAGCTTCTCGAATGCGTCAGCACGCATAGTGAGCGCTTCGTCAGAGCCCTCCATAAAGTTGCGGTAATACATAGGCAGACGAATGGTGTTAAGACCAGTGTCGCTAATAAGCTTGAAGTCTGCCTCTGTGCAGTATGCATAGAAGAACGCGTCGAGAAGCTCGTCAAGCTCTTCTGCCGTGAAGTCGCCCTTCTCTACTCTCTCGAGAAGGATAGCGTCCATCTCCTCTTGGAAGATTTCCTCGTATTCCTCAACTATCCCCTGCTCGTTCACCTTCTTGAAGCTGCCGTCGTCATTGTAAAGCGCTCCAATGGAATTAACCGTCATCCAGCCCTCCGCGATAAAGAGGTTACCAAAGTTAATTCCCTTAATCTCATAGCGGTCACCGTTCTCGTCGTAAAGACCGCGGTCAACCGCTACGACAGTGCCAAGCTTGTTTTTCTCAATATCAACGTGGTCTGCGATATCGCCCGTGCCCGAATTCGATACGTAATTATTTCCGTACAGAATTATTCCGCCGGCAACAAGCAAGACAACCACTAAAATAATCGCTAAAGCGATAAGTACCTTTTTCATTATGATTTCTCCAAACTAAATTATTATGCTAAGTCGGTGTACATCAGCTTCAAAAATCCGTTATACTCACGGAACTCGTAAATCCTCGAGCCTACGGTGTATTTTGCCGCAAAGTCGGCGTAGGCGATGCAGGAATCCTTGAGCATTTCGTACGCAGTAGTGCCGACGAAGAAGCGAAGGTCATACCACTTATCCGCCTCGGTAAGCGCCTCTGCCACGGGAAGCGAGTAGCTGTATGAGCCGTCATCGTTCGCGGTAGCCTCTATTGAAGAGAGCTTCTTCTTATCTCCACCCGTAATTGCAAGCGTGGGAGGCTCTGAAATAGCTTCCTTCAGCTTGACGGTCACGTTAAGAGATGCCTTATCCGCATCGAAGCTGACGAGATAGCTCCTGAATAATTCTTCCGAATATCTGGTGGTATCTTCTTCAAAATAAATCTTCATCATTTCGGAGCCTTCGGGCGCTTCTTCAGGCTTCCAACCCACAATATTGTAAACAATACTGTTCATTTTGACGCTGGAAACGCTGTCAACCTGCGTTTCGCCGACGTATTTCGGTACGTCCATTACGATAGCTCCGCGCCATGCGATAAGCACGTCGTACCATACTGATTCAAAGTATAGCGAGGTCATATCAACGCTCATTTTCGCTACTCCGTCGGAGTAAGTGCAGCTCGAAACCTTGATATCGTCTGCCACGTCGGTCTTAACGACAAGGCTGAGATATTTCTCTACATCGTCGGCTATTTCTGCCGTCTCGGGAATAGAGAGCGCAAGCTCAAATTTGCAGTCGCTCGTGATCTTGGCAGAAATGCCTGTAATCTGGCTGACCATACCGTTGTAAATCATAACGGGAGAAGAAATATTCTTAACAAGCCCGTCCTTCGCGGTCGATACTGCGAAATAGTAGCAATTCGCATCGAATTTGTTCGAAGGAATCAACGCGCTCTCCTCGGTAATTTCAATGCCGTCACGGATTAGCTCTGCCGTGCGGTCGAAAACGGGGGTGATACCCTTATAAATCGCCTTGCCCGTCGGGTCACAGAAGGACTCCCACGACGTGCCGTAGGTGTAACCGAAGTTAAATACCGCAGTGCCGTCGTCATTAACTGTCAGCGAGGGGAAAAGGCTGGGTGCGGTTACAGAAAGTCTGGCTTCCTTGTCACCCGAAACAAGCCACACATAGTAGTCCTCGCCAAGATTAAGCTTGCTTGTAAAGGCTATATGAGCCTTTCTGCCGTCAACGCTCTTCTCCACCTCAATAGGCTTGCTCGCCTCGGTGAGTCTGAAGCCCTCGGTGAAGTAGACTTGAACGTCGTCCTTGCCGCAGTTAGCTGTGAACTCAATACGGAATTCATTTATTCCCGTCTGCGTCAGAGTAACGTCGGAGAAGCTGTATGGGTCGCCGCCAAAGAGCAATCTATTGATCGCCTGGCAGCTGCATATCGACGCCGCAAGGGCGCCGATAAGCAGAATAAGTGTTAGTTTTATTATTTTTTTCATTGATTTTTACCCGTTTTTTGCTGTGAATTATGCGTTATTGATCTTGAGATAGATGCTGCTCCACTGAACTGCTATCTCATATTTATTGCCGTCAAGAGTGAAGGCATCACCGTGCTGGTACCAGTCGGCTGTATGAGCGGGAACGCTCGGCTTGATTGTGTAGTAGGAAACGGTGTCACCCTCGGTAACCTTGATTACGAAGCGAATCCATTCGCCGCCGTGATTACCAACGTTGTCGGTAAGATTAACCTTGAAGTTCACTGCCGTGTTGCTCTCGCCCTCGTAGCTGTTCTCTGCGGTGTAAATGATATTGTCAACAGACTCGGGACGGTACGCGGGATCTGCGAGAGTGAAGATGAATTCAATAGTTCTCTCGACAGTCGCGTCAAGCACGAGCTCATCCTGGAAGTTGAAGTAAATCTTGCCGTCCTCTTCGGTCATATAGAATGGAGAGGTGGTCGAGGTAGGCTGACCGCTCTTAAGGATATACGGGCTTGTTACCTCAAGGCTGGTGAGCTTATCAGCCGCTCTCCAGTTCTTGATAGTAATCTTTCTCGCCGAGCTGTAGAATACGTCGCCTACATTTACTCCAATCACGTCATAAGGAACAGCAACCTTGTTGCCGTCGCTCATAATAACGTGTATATTGAACCAACCGCCGTCTGCCTCAAGAGTGTTGAGGTCAAGAGTTACGGTGAAGCTGCCGTTTTCGATAGTGAGCGCGTGGCCGTAGAGCTCTACGTCGTCGGTAACGCCGACTACAAGAACAGCATTGGGATCGTTCGTAGTACCGCTTACGGTAAGGAGAATCTGATCATTCTCTGCTACGATAGAGCCACCCGTTACAGCTGCCTCGAAGGCAGGGGGCGTGTATGCGGATACTGCAAAGCTAAGCGTGGGAATACCGCTGGCATCCCAAGAGCATATCTGAACCTGAGTGGTTTCAATAGGAATGTAAGTCCAAAGACCGATAGCGTTACCCTCACCGTCGGTGAGCGAATTGAGAGAAACGTAAGGCGAAACGCCGTTGCTAAGGCAAAGCTTGATATTGTACCAACCGCCGATAGGCATACTGCCGAGGTCGAAGTCTATCGAGAAGCTGCCGTCCTCTGCAACTGTAATGTCGGCGTAGAAATTGTACTTAGTGGAATCCGACTCATTCTCTCCAATATAGAGTCTGATAGAGGTGTCGTTGGTCTTACCCGAAACGGTAAGAGTCTTGCCGCTGATGACCGACTTAACGTCGCTCACGGTTTTCGTTTCCTCATAGCCGTATTCCTCGTGGATTGCATCGATGAACTCATCGGTAAGAGCCGCGCCGCCCTCAAGGAGTACCTTCTGGAAAATCTTTACGAACATACCGTAGCCTCTGGTCGAGGGATGTACGCCGTCTGGGAAGAGAGAAGCCTTGCCCTGACAGATCTCGAAGAGGTCTACAAGCTCAAACTCGTATTCGGCAGCGATTGCTCTCTGTACGGGAGCAATAATATTCTTAATATTCTCGTTGCTAATGCCCCAGATGTCAGAGTATGCGCAAGGAACTGTACATACTATAATACGCATATCGGGGTTAACCTTGAGAAGAAGCTCAACGAGATTCTTATAATCGTCATAGAAGCCGTCGTAGGTGGGATTGTGATGCGTCTTGGAATCGTTGGTACCGATGTTGAGAATAGCAATGTCGGGAACGATAGCCTGAACGCCTACCCACTGGTAGTTGTCGAGCCAGGACTCTTTGTCTGCAAGTCCGGGACGAACGGTCTTACCGCTGTTACCGTAGTTGATAACGTTATATGCACCGTTAAGGGCGTTCTGAAGCTGTGCGGGATAGCTCTCGGTGTAGAAGTTATCCGCGCCTGCGCCCTCGGTGATAGACGCGCCGATGCAAGCGATGATGGGAAGATCCTTCTCCTCCGCCTTTGCAACAGGCTTGATCTGAACGTAGTTGTGCGCCTCCCAGACCTTAACTACCATATAATTACCGGTAGTAAACATCGCAGGCTGGGTGTGAGTAAGAGTATTGTTGGCAACGCTTACCATAGGAGTGGTATTGTCACCGGCGGAAAGAGTCGCGCGAGTGCCGTTGATATAAAGCTTGATCTCGCAAACGCCGTCCTTGTTGGTGGAGAAGGAGATGTCAAATCTGTTCCACTCGCCCTTCTTGTAGAGCCCCTCTGCAACAACGGCAGCAGCCTGCTCGGGAGCAGAGGAAAGAGCGATTCTCACGCCGCCGTATGCGTATGCAAGACGGTAGCTGGAGTTATTAGCGTTGTCAATAGACGACGAGTTGAACCAGATGCTCCAGTCGTTAGTGCCCTTGAGCATAAAGGAAACGGTCGAGTTGGTGAGATCGCCTATCTCGATAGCCTGATTCGCCCTATGGAACTTTATAGAGCCGTCAGCCATAGAGTAAGGAATATCGCCGCCGTCAAGAGTTGCGCCGTTATCATTGGTCATATATACCCAATTTTCCGCATTGTAGAACTTCGCGTGAAGCTCGGAAAGTACGGGTACGTCGGTGGGGTCTGTATTATCCGGACCGTCGGGCTTTTCGTCGGGATTTTCCGAATCTCCGGGTTTATCGTCAGGGGTGTCGGGAATGACGTCGTTGTTACCGCCGCCATCTTCAACGTCATTGTTACCGAAAATACCGCTTATCACGTCGCAGGAGCTGAACATAACTGCGGAAAGCATAAGGGTAACAACCAAAATGCACGTAAGTAGAATGCGTGTTTTCTTCATAGGATTTTCCTCCAATTTTATTAACACCTTTGCGCGCGTATAAAATTTGCGCGTCACGCTTGCAAAAATATCTATAAATATTATAACATAAGTCTACTTAAATGTAAATTGACTAAAATGAAAAAAATGTTGCCAAAAAATGTACAAATTGCACAAATTTGTCTGCAAATCGCACCGTACTATGCACTTATTATACGAAAAAATAGGGCGAGGACAGAGAAAACACTCTGCCCTCGCTTATGTGATTCAAGAAAACATCTTGCGCATAAATTCTATGCGTGAGACTAAGGCTCTCTTGGTCGTAGGAGCTTTATCCATAATATCGAAGCCGTGCATCGTTCCCTCGGTTTCGATAAGCTCGACGGGAATTCCGGCATCCGAAAGCCTGCTCGCGTAAAATATGCCGTCATCGTGCAGACAGTCGAATTCCGCCACCTCGATGTATGCGGGCGGCATATCCGCAAGGCTCTCTGCCTGGACGGGAGAAAAATAGAGATATTCGGGAGAGGCGGGATCCAGCTTCAGCATTGGCATAAGCTTTGCCGACAAAGATGAGTTCCACATAGGAGTATCGGTGTATTTCTTGTTGGATTCGCTCGTTCCGCGCGCGTCAAGGAATGGGTAATGGAGCATCTGAAAGGCGAATTTTATCGGGTGCCCCCTATCCTTTGCCATCATACACACGCCTACGGAAAGCGTCGAGCCCGCGCTGTCCCCCGCGATTCCTATACGCGAGGTGTCAATGCCGAGCGAATCGGCATTATCGTAGAGCCAACACATAGCCGAGTAGCAGTCCTCGAAGAAAACGGGGTGCGTGTACTTGGGCGCAAGGCGGTAATTTACGAACAAAACCCGACAGCCGAGCTCCCGCGCGTATTGCAGGCAATATTTGTAGTGATAATCCGCCGCCGCAAAGACGAAGCCGCCGCCGTGAATGTAAATCAAGCAGGGCGCAGAGTCGCTCACTCCCTCGGGCGAGATAAGATAGCAGGAAATTTTGTCACCGTCGTAGGTCGCTATATTATGCTTGCGTACATCGAGCCCCTTTGCGTGCAAAAACCAGCCCGGCGTGCGCTTCAAAAACGGTACGGTTACCGCAAGGAAAAGCCTGTTCACCGACGGTGTAAGATATGAAAACGGGAAAAATTCCTTTTTGATAGGATATTTCATATTTCTTCCTCTTTTATGATTTTGAATGAAAACGAAGGGCAGATTTCCCTGCCCTTCGCGTCAAATGCTTTAATTCCAATAAGCAATCAGGGCGTCCATAAATTCCTTCTTCCTCGCTCGGCTGACGGTGAGCGTTTTGCCGACCAGCTTGGCGTATCCGTCGTGAATCCCCTCGACGTGCGCAAGGTTGATCAGATACCACTTGCTGGCGCGGAAAAAGTTCATACCCTGAAGTCTCTCCTCGGTCTCCTTCATCGTCGCGGTGGACTCGTAATCGCCCGTCGCGGTATGATAAATCATATTATGACCTCGGCTCTCGACGTAATAAACGTCGCGCGCATCAAAACGTGCGATGCCGCCCTTGATGCTAATGGTAATAGCTCTCGGCTTTTTCCTTTTGGCGTGACCGATTGCTCTCGTTATACACTGGGAGAAGGTAAAATACGTAACGGGCTTGAGTAGATAATCAAGCGCCCCGACAGAATATGCGCGGATAGCGTAATGCGGATTCTGCGTCATAAAGATGATCACAACCTCGGAGTCAACCTTTCTGATCTCCTCTGCCGCCGACATACCGTCCATAAAGCGCATTTCGATATCCATAATTATAATATCAAACTGCGAACGGTAGCTATGTACTATGCTATCGCCGTCGGAGAACTCGCTCACCTCTATAATCTCGCCGCTTTCCTTCTCATATTCCGTAAGATATTGCTTTACCTGGCTAACGTAACTGGTATCGTTATCCACTATAGCAATATGAACCATATGTTTTACCTCACTTGATTTGCTGATAAAATCGGTTTACTGACCGAGCTTCTTATTAAACTCCTTGTTAGCCTTATTGTTGCGGAAGAAGTCAGCAATAACTCTGCCAAGGCCTCTAAAGAAGTGACCGTTGACAAGGAAGAGAATGTCGTCAACCATCTTCCTGCTGACCATACCGCCCGCCATCTTCGCCATAGCTCTGAAGGGCATATTGTAGATGAAGTGTACGTTAAGATCGGGCTTGCCCTTTGCCTCAGACTTGTTCTTCATATTAGTCAAAATCTTGTATGCAAGCCTTGCAATACCGTTTTTTGCATAGTAAAGTTGACATATTGCGTCATTTTCGGTCAATTCGCCGCCCCAATGTCCATCGGGAATGGGTCTGCCGAGAAGCTTCTCAAACTCCTCGTCGCTGACGTTCATAATGTTGCCAGAGTAGTAGCTGGGAAGGTCTGCACTCTTTGCCTCGACGCCCTCAACGCTGACGGTAGCAGTGAGCTTTTCGTCAGCAGCGCTTGCCGCAACGATGATATCATACTCTCCGCCCTCAACTTCCCAAGCGCACTTCTCCGCATTGTAGTAACGGAATGCCTTGTCGTCGAAGTTAACGGTCACAGTCTTGGACTCGCCTGCTTCAAGGAACACCTTGGCAAAGCCCTTGAGCTCCTTCTTGGGACGGTAAACCTTACGGTTCTTGCAGGAAACGTAAACCTCTGCAACCTCTGCGCCCGCTACGCTGCCCGTGTTGGTGATAGTGAAGCTAACGCCGTCTTTGGTTGCATTGATGTCGGAATATTCAAACGTAGTATAGGAAAGTCCGTAGCCGAAGGGATAACGAACGCCAACGCCTGCGGTATCGTAGTAACGGTAACCAACGAAGAGTCCCTCACGGTACTCAGCGGTACGCTCTTTACTGGGGAAATAGGGGTAAGAGGGGTTATCCGCAAGCTTATGAGGCCAGCTCTCGTTGAGCTTACCGCTGGGATTAATCTTACCGATAATAGCGTCTGCCATAGCGCCTGCGCCTGCCTGACCGCCAAGATAGCCGTGAATTGCCGCGCGGTAGAGGCTTCTCTCGGGCATAACGAAGGGCGAGCCGCCGAAGAGAACGAGAATAACGTTCTTGTTAACAGCGCAAACCTCATTGATAAGCTGCTGCTGGCTCTTGGAAAGCTCCATATGGAGTCTGTCCATTCCCTCGGACTCGAGAATCTCGTCAAGACCTACGCAAAGAAGAACGGTCTCCGCATTCTTCGCAACCTCAACAGCCTCTGCAATAAGCTTCTTCTGAGGGTTGGGGTCCTTTCTGTCAAAGCCCTGCGCATAGCCGGTGATGTTCAGGCAGCCTGCAAGACAGTCGTAGAGATTATCAAGCTTGGTGGGATTAACCTGCGAGGAGCCTGCGCCCTGATAGCGAGGAATCTTCGCAAAATCACCGATAATTGCAACGTTTGAGCCCTCCTTGAGAGGAAGCGCGCCGTCATTGTCAAGAAGAACGATACTGCCCTCCGCGCACTTTCTCGCAATAGCGTGATGCGCGTCAACGTCAAAGGTCTTAGGAGCCTTTTCAACAGCCTCGTGAGTTGCGTATACAACCTTGAGAAGCTCTGCGATTCTCTGGTCGAGAACGGACTCCTCAATCTTGCCTGCCTTAACGTCCTCGATAAGACCGATAGCACAGTCGGGACCGGGCGCGGGCATTACAAGGTTGCCGCCTGCGCGAACACCCTCGGTGTGATTATTATCACCGCCCCAGTCGGTTACGATATATCCGTCATAGCCCCACTCGCCGCGAAGAATCTCGGCGAGAAGATGGGTGCTCTCGTTAGCGTAAACGCCGTTTATCATATTGTAGCTCGACATAATAGCCTTAGCGCCGCCCTCCTTAACAGCCATCTCAAAGCCGGTAAGGTAGATTTCACGCATGGTACGCTCGTCAACGACCGAGTCCATAGACATACGGCGAAGCTCCTGCGAGTTTACCGCAAAGTGCTTGGGACAAGCCGCTACGCCATTAGACTGAATGCCCTTGGTATAGCTCGCAGCCATCTTACCTGCAAGGTAGGGGTCCTCGGAGAAATACTCGAAGTTACGGCCGCAAAGGGGGCTTCTCTTAATATTAAGACCGGGGCCGAGAACAACGTGAACGTCATTCGCAGCAGCCTCCTCACCAAGCGCCTTTCCTAACGCCTCGCCAAGCTCTACGTCCCAGGTATTCGCCATAGTAGCAGCCGTGGGGAAGCAGGTAGCGGGAACAGAAGCGTTGAGTCCGAGGTGGTCACCTGCGCCTGCCTGCTTACGCAGACCTACAGGACCGTCGGACATAAACATTGCGGGGATTTCAAGGCGAGGCACAGCGAAGGTGGTCCATGTGGTCGCACCCTGAAGGAGCGCCGCCTTTTCTTCAAGAGTAAGTTTGCTTATAATTTCATTGATATTCACGATTGTAAGCTCCTTTGTATTTGTTTAATTTCATAGTTATACATTTTAATACTAACATACTTTTTCTTATTTTTCAAGAGAATTCGGGATTTTTTTGTATTTTTGTAAAATAAGTGTATTTTTTACTTTTGAATTTTTGCTTGAAAATTTAGGAATATTGTGCTAAAATGATTACAGCAGATCTAATGAAGGAGATATTTTATGAAGAAAATACTTTGTCTTATCCTTGCTTTCTCTATGCTATTACCGCTCTTTTCCTGTAAAAAAAGCGAGCCGTCTTATTCCTTTATCAACGGCGTTAGTTTAGAGGAGTTCGTGATAGTTTATTCGGAAAGTGACCACGATTATTCTCTGCGCGCCGCAGAATACATAAAGAACGAAATTCTCGCCCGTACGGGACTTGACCTGCCTATCGTGCCGGATAAAGAGCCGCCGTATGACAACGAGATAGTGGTCGGAAATACCGAGAGAGAGATTTCCGACAGTCTCGATGCAGACACCGAGGGACTCGAATTCGCGATTGTTGCCGAGGGTGGCTCGGTTGCTCTTGAGGGCGATTACTTCATTATTGCCGCCGCGGCATACTACTTTATAGAAACATTCGTGCCTTACGACGATTTCCACGCTACTATCCCAGACCAAGCGATGATTCGCGAGCCGATAGTCAAGGAAGCGAACAATTACATTATGCTCATCGGTGACGGAATGGGCGTTTACCAGACTCTGCTTTACGATTATCTTGAGAGCGACGCTGATTTCAGCGACGGTGAGGACGTATTCTACGGATATATGCTTCCCTCTCACGGATTTTCGAGAACGGCTTCGCTCTCGGGTATTACCGACAGCGCGGCAGGCGGTACTGCTCTTTCCTCGGGCATCAAGACCGTCAACTCGTACGTAGGTCTTGATAAGGACGGAAACGAGGTTCAGTCGCTCACCGAGCTTTGCGGCTCTATGGGTATGGCTACCGCGGTTATGTCCACAGAGGGCAAGACGGGCGCTACTCCCTCGAGCTTCTCGGCTCACGCTCCCGACAGAGATGACAACGTGGAAATTCTCAAGAGTCAGATAGCTCTAACGCAAGAATACGGCACGATTATTAATTGCAGCTTCGATTATTACACAAAAAAGTATATGGACAGATCGGTTGAGAGCCGTATAAGCGAAACGCTTGACGAGCTTTCGAAGGACGAGGACGGCTTCTTTATGATGTATGAGGAAGCGCATATCGACAAGCACTCGCACAATAACGATATGGACAAGACATTTCTTGCGCTTATCCGCTTCAATCAGGCGATTGGAAGATTTATGGAATTTGCGTTCTACAATCCCGACACCTTTATTCTTATCACCGCCGACCACGAAACAGGCGGTCTGCGTCCGAGTGAGGACGGCGAGCTCGCATACAACAGCGACTATCACACGCTCGACAACGTTCCGATTTTCGCATACGGTGACGGCGCGGAGCTCTTCGATGGCAAGACTATCGAAAACATTCAGATAGCGCAGACTATCGCGAGCTTCCTGAGCGTTTACGACTTCGGCGACCAGAGCGAGTTCCAGTATTTGAAATAAAAGCAAAAAAATCCCTCGGATTTTCCGAGGGATTTTCTCATTTATATATAGCTATTATTTTTTCGGCGAACATTCTGCCGAGCAGAAGCTCGGAGTATGCGTCGTAGTGACCGAGGTCGGGCTCTTCAGTCGGCTCGTAGAGAGTCGTGAGTCCTGCTTCGATAGTCGGGAAATAAATATTTTTATCCGATGTGAGAGAATATTTCTCCTTCGCTTCGTTGATTTCCTTATACGAAGGCAGACAGTAGGGGCTGGAGGAAATTCCGGCATCAATGAAGTATATGCCGTCGTCGCCCGCGTAGTCGGCAAAGTCCTCACGAATGTAGGAAACGAACGAAACTAGGTTGTCGTAATAGCGCTCTGCCTTATATTCGGTAGTATCCGACTCGCCCTGCATCCAGCAGACAGCGTCAAGCGTTGCGTTATAGCCCTTTGAAATAAGGTAATCCATATATGTATCAACGAACACCTTGAAGGCGTCGTAGATATACGCGCGCTCACGGTGATAGAGCCAATGGAAGTTGAGGCTGTAGCCCGACATAGTGTATTTAAGAATGCAGATTTTCTCATCGGGATAAGCCTTAGAGAGCTGCTCCGCCATACCTACCTCGGGACCGAAAAATCCGTCGCAGGAGCCGCAGGTCAGGTCGACGGGTACGAACTCGCCTGCCGAGGTGTGACGCTGGTTATCAATGCAATAATTGATAAGCACGTTATCGTAGCCCGCCGTGTATTCGGCAAAGCTCTCGGCGCTGACTGCCTTCTCAAGATAAGAGGTCAACGAGCAGCCGGTTGCGTTGCTCTGTCCTATCAGCAGTATGACCTTCATAGGCTCTCCGTCGGACTCGGGAAGAGTATCTTTAATTGGAAAATCGGTGCTCATATCTATGGCGTAATACTCATATCCCATATCCTCGTCTTCAATTGAAGAATCAACGTTACAAGATGATAGGGCGAGTATCAACGCCAGCATAAGTGTTAAAAGCTTTAATACGTTTTGTTTCATAATTCCACTTTTTCTATATGGTCGTAGGCAAATCTGCCATAATTTTTGAGGTAAAACTCACGGTATTCGTCGTAATCAAGCGCGCATCTCTTGCCCATAAGCTCCATATCCACGCCGAACAGCTTGGCGTACGTGTTCATAGGAGTCATGCCTGCCGCAATATAAAAATTCTTGCGGCGCACGCGCTCGGTATAATTCTCCGCGCTCTCGTATGGTATCTCAATTTCGAGAAAAACTCCAAGCGGCTCGTAGTGGTTAAGAAGCGCGGTGAGCATCCTCGTGCCGTGGCCCTGGCCGCGCCTTTTATCGCTTACAGCGAAGTAATCTATGAGAATTTCCCTCTCGCCGTTTATCGTCGAGGAGAAGCCGAGGAAGCCGCGCTCGTCCTCAAAATACCATATATCCGCCTTGCCTGCCTTTTTCATTTTGAGTATTGCGGAGAACGGCTTGCGCTCGCTTATTGGAAACGCCTTTCTGTAAAGCCGCAGAATTCTGAAATAATCTATAATGCCTTTTGGTTCTCTGAAGTTCATTTTTATAAAGAATCAAGCAAGAACTACGAACTGAAGCACGCAGTATGCTGCATAAAGGGTGAGAAGCGTAATTCCCTGCCATCTTGCGAGCTTGCCTCTGAAGAGCGCGGGCAAGGTCATAATCGCCATCACCGCGAACATAAGAGGAAGGTCGACCAAGAATGACGCGTTAATTCCAAACAGCTGCGCCTTTGACGGAACGTCGAAGGGATTTATAGTAATTGCCGCGCCCGAAACGAGAACAAGATTAAAGATGTTCGCGCCGATAATATTACCGAGCGAGAGAGCGCCGTGGCCCTTCATAAGCGAGGTGACGGCGGTTACAAGCTCGGGAAGGCTGGTGCCGAGGGCAACTACCGTGAGCGAGATTACGGTTCCGGGAACGTTTAACGCCAGAGCGATAGCGCTTGCACTCTCTATGAGAAGATACGCGCCGATAGCAATAACCAATGCGGCTCCGATAAGCACCGCGATATCCTTGACAAGACCAAGCCTCGAGGTATTCTCGGGAAGATTACATTCAAGCTCGTCAGCCTTTTCCGAGGACTCCTCAACAGGCGCAGGATTCTTCTTCATATTGATAACGTTGATTATCATATAAGCAATGAATCCAAGAAGAAGCAGGATACCCATCCAGAGATTGAATCTGCCGAATGCGTACGCATTGATAGCATAGAATGCCGCGGCGCCGAAGAAGAAGCATACCGGGAAGATGAGCGATTTTCTGTCAGCCTTACCGGGCTTTATCGCTATGGTCACTGCAGCAACAAGCGCGGTGTTGCAAATGATAGAGCCGATAGCGTTTCCGTACGCCATATCGCCCTTGCCGTCGGCAGCACCGATAGCTGAGGTCATAACCTCCGGGAGCGTCGTACCGATAGAAACTACGGTCGCGCCGATAAGAAGCTCGGGAAGGTGGAAGCGCTTTGCGATACCGACGGCCGCGTCAACGAACCAGTCACCGCCCTTGATGAGCAGTATGAAGCCAAAGGCTAATAGGAAATACTCCGTGGGAATAAAATCAAACATTTTATATTCTCCTTTTATTTTATAAACGACGTAATGAATATTTCAAGTCCGATGAATATCAGAATCGAGCCGCCGAAAATCGAGGACTTGCCCGCAAGCGCCGTTCCGAATTTCTTGCCGAGCAGAACGCCCGCAAAGCAGATAACGAAGGTAACCGCCGCGATAAGCAGCGCGCAGACGAGCGCCTCTGTAAGATTATAGTCGGAAATGGTAAATCCAACGGAGAGCGCGTCAATCGAGGTGGCAACTCCCTGCACCAAAAGAGTGACGAAGGTAAGTCGCTCGGGAATGGGACATTCGATTCCGCCGCCCTGTATGCATTTGAACTCCTTTATTCCCTCGTACAGCATTTTTCCGCCGATATATCCAAGCAGAGTAAGCGCTATCCAAGGAATAAATTTTTCAAACACCGAGAATGCCGAGGCTATCGAATGAACGCAAAACCAACCGATAAGCGGCATCAGAGCCTGGAATACGGCAAAAATTCCCGCAACGAGAGTCACTCTGCGCTTTGGCATATTCGGCTCGTTAAGACCGTTGGCAAGTGACACAGAAAAGGCGTCCATCGCAAGACCTATGCCAATAAGTATGCTGTTAAAGAAAAACAAAAAATCGAACATTTTATTTACCTTTACAAAAAAATAGTATGGCAGAAAAGCCATACCCAAGCATAAAGAGGGCGCATGTACGGCTTTCGCGATACATGAGTCTCGCAATTTAATTCAAGCCAGACCGAAAGGTCAGGATGTTGACTTGAAACGCAGAGCGCTTGCTACTCCCTCATACGAATTTATTATATCACGCTTACCTTTATTTGTCAATAGCTTTTATATCAGCAAAGCGGTCGATATTTCTCGACCGCTTTCGTTATATTCAGCTCCAGCTGTTATCGCTGTTTTCAAGCTTCTCGACCTCTGCGCCGAGAGAATTCATATTGTTGTCAGAGGTGTTTCCGACGAGAGTCAGACTCTGCATTCTGCCCGAGGTGACCACCGTGTAATCGGTGATAGAGGAAAAACGGCAGTTTTTCACCAAAATTTCCGTCATCGCAGCGCTTCCCTCGCTCGTAAGCCTCGCGCCGACAGGCGAGCCGTCTGCTGAGCAGCCGTCAAAGTAAATTTCGCTGACCTCGTATTCACCAAGCTGCGCGACTGAAAACGCCGCATCGCATTCATTACTGCTCACGCATTCGACAGCACCCGAATCAAGCGAGCTCTCAAAGTAGAAGCCGTACCTTCTCGCACTCTTGGATACGCAATTTTTGTACTCGGTATTCATTGCGTAAATTCCGCCAAAGTTATAGAGATTTCCGGTGGCACTGCAATCGCTGACCGAAAAATCGTGCGACTCGGTAGCCGTATATTTAGCAGAATTAAATCTGCCCTGATGCTCGAAGAAGAAGCCGAATTTCTTGTTGCCAACCGAGGCGCAATCCGAAATCGTGAGGCTCTCACCGTCGGCATAGCCAAATCCGATGCCAAAGCCCGAAGCGCCGCCGTTCTCATCTGTTGCTCCTCTGCCGCAGCCGATAGCCACGCAATTCGTGATACTGCCGCCCATAGGACAGTCCACGCCAAAGCCTGTCGCAACGGTATTCTTCACCGTTACGCTATCCCAGTGGCAGTTGCGAAAGAGATTGAACATAAAGCCCTTGCCTGCCGAGGTATAAGCCTCGCAGGAGGTATCGGAGGCGTCGATAACGAAGCTCTCAAAGCGGCAATTCTCGAGGTAAATTCCCTCACCCGTGTCGAGATAATCGTTAAAGTAGAACATATCAAGCCCGTACATCGACTCGCCGCGAGGCAGAAGCACAGTGCCCTCGCCCGCGCCAACGATACTCACGTTCGAGCGCATCTTGATGCAGTGCGAGCCTATGGTCTGTCTGCCGTTCTCGGCAAACTCATATTCGCCCGCGGGAATGTAAATCACACCGCCCTCTGCCGTGAGGCTGTCTATCAGCTTTTGCAGATTTTTGCTGTTTTCCTCACCCGAATTATCGACCGAAACGCCCTGCTCGGTCGCATCTATCGCGCCGTCGGGGATTTGTGATTCCTCTTGCTGCTTGCAGCCGACGAGAAGAAAAATCAAAATTATAATGGATAAAATTGCTTTTAGATTTTTCATTATTCAATAAACATAGAATCTCCAAAGGAGAAGAAACGATAACGCTCTTTTACCGCTACATCGTATGCATTCATAACCTTTTCCTTGCCTGCGAGGGCGCTGACGAGCATTATGAGAGTGGATTCGGGGAGATGGAAGTTGGTTATCAGGGCATCAACCGCCTTGAAGCTGTAGCCGGGGTAAATGAAAATACCCGTTTCGCCCCTAACCGCGTGAACTCTGCCGTCGGGAGTCGCAACGCTCTCGAGAACTCTCGCAGAGGTGGTGCCGACCGCGATTATTCTACCGCCTCTAGCTCTGCGACGGTTGATTTCCTCCGCGACCTCGTCGCTGATGTGGAAGAACTCGCCGTGCATCTCGTGCTCCTCGATTTTATCAACCTTGACAGGACGGAATGTGCCAAGACCTACGTGCAGAGTTACCTCACCGTAGCCGACGCCCTTCGCCTTGATTTTCTCGAGCAGCTCGGGTGTGAAATGGAGTCCTGCCGTGGGGGCAGCCGACGAGCCTTCTTCCTTGGCGTAAACCGTCTGATAATCCGACTTGTTCTCGAGCTTTTTCGTTATGTAAGGCGGCAGAGGCATATTACCGATAGCATCGAGAACCTCGTAGATATTCTTATATTTTTCGGTATCGTACTCAAATTTTACGGTGCGGTTACCGCCGTCAACGATGCCCGTTACGGTAGCGTGCAGAATGCCCGAAAAATCGAATCCCGCGCCAACCTTCGCGCGCTTGCCGGGGCGCACGAGTGTTTCCCACTCGCCCGAGTCGAGCATACGCAGGAGCAAAAGCTCCATATCACCGCCCGTCTTGTCGGTCTTGCCCAGGAGTCTTGCGGGAATAACCTTCGACGAATTCACGACGAGCATATCCTCCGGGCGCAGATAATCAATTATATCTCTGAAAATTCTGTGCGAAATCTCACCGCTCTCGCGGTTAAGCACCATAAGGCGACAGCCGTCACGCTCCTCGCTGGGCGACTGGGCGATAAGCTCCTCGGGAAGCTCGTAGTAGAAATCGTGAGTAGTGAGAGCCGTGCTGACACGCTCGTTAAGTATTTTATCGCTTCTCTGTTCCATATTTCCTCTTTTTTTCATATAATGACAATATAATACCCTACTATTATACACAAAACCGCCCGATAAATCAAGGTGTCGGGTAATTTTTAGGCAGGAAATTTGTTATGAAGAAAAAATGCGTTTTTTGCGGTGTCGGCACGGCACTGATTACGCCCTTTTCAGAGGGCGAGATAGATTACGGGGCGCTCGGCAGACTCATCGAGCATCAGATAAGCGAGGGAGTCGATGCTATCGTAATCGGCGGAACGACGGGTGAGGCGGCAACCCTCTCCGACGATGAGAGATACAGGCTGTTTGACTTCTCTGCCGAGAGAATCCGCGGACGAGTCAAGCTCGTTTTCGGCACAGGCACGAACGATACGAGGGCTGCAATACGGCACACGAAATACGCCGAGCGCGTCGGCTGCGACGGTGTGCTTCTCGTCACTCCATACTACAACAAAGGAACCGAGTCGGGAATCGAAAAGCACTACTTAAATATCGCAGAATCAACGATTTTGCCAACTATACTTTACAATGTACCCTCTAGAACGGGTGTAAACCTCGGAATCAATTTGCTAAGCAGGCTCGCAGAGCATCCGAATATTGTGGGAATAAAGGAGGCAGGTGACTCTGCCGACCGCCTTGTTACGCTTGCAACACTCACCGACTCTTTAGACCTCTACGCAGGCAACGACTCGCAGATTTACACCACACTGTCGCTTGGCGGCAAGGGTGTGATTTCGGTGATGTCAAATCTACTGCCGAGATCCACGCGCGAAATCTGCGAGAGTTACTTTAAGGGTGAGCGAGAAGCTAGCCTTGCGCTTCAGCTGCGGCTTTTGCCTTTTATAAAATCGCTCTTTGCCGAAACGAACCCTGCACCTATAAAGTACGCGATGTCAGCGAACGGACTCTGCGGCGGCGAGCTTCGACTCCCGCTAGCCGAGCCGAGAGAGTCTACAAAATCCCTCGTTCTCGCCGAAATGGAGAAGATAAAAGAGCTGATATAAACCACTTTGCAATGCAACATTTTTATGGAAGGTATTGCAATATTTAATTTTACGTGATATAATTATTATAATAAACCTAAAATAAAAAGACGTTGAAGGAGAAGAAAAATGAAAAAGCTCTTATGTATAGGCACTATTCTACTTATGCTTCTCGCTACTCTCACCGCCTGTTACTTTCCGGGCGAAGGTGAAGAAGAACCCGACAAAATCACCGTCGTAGACGGCTATCTCGTTGTCAACGGTGTCAAGACCGAGTATCAGGTCAAGGCCGATGACGTAATTGAGGTTGTAGACGGCTATCTCGTTGTCAACGGTGTCAAGACCGAGCATCAGGTCAAGGCTGATGACGTAATTGAGGTTGTAGACGGCTATCTCGTTGTCAATGGAGTAAAGACCGAGTATCAGGTCAAGGAATGTGAGCATAACTGGACTACGGTTACCACCTCTCCCACCTGCACAGCCGGCGGATACGATACGCTGACCTGCGATCTGTGCGGTGAGAGCGAAATCAAAAATGAAACTCCTGCTAGCGAGCATAGCTACGCTGACGAATATTCCTACGACAATATTTATCATTGGTATGCCTGCGAGGGCTGTGACGCTGTCAGCGAGAAGCTCGAGCATAGCTCTGACGCCAGCGGTAATTGCGCCTCTTGCGGTATTCCGCTTTCCGCTACAAACGGTGTTAACTACGAGATTGCGGCAGACAATACCTATGCCGAGGTTGTCGGCTACGAGGGTAGCTCCGCGGTAGTGAAGATTGCCGACGAGTATGAGGGCCTCCCTGTTAAGAGCATTTTTGAAGAAGCGTTCTATGAAAATGAAGCTATAACCTCTGTTATTATTCCCGACAGCGTAACTAGCATCGGCTTTTATGCATTCTACGGCTGCCCGAATCTCTCGTATGTGGTGATAGGCAGCGGAGTGAAGAGCATCGAGGACCACGTGTTCTCCGGCTGCTCTGCTCTCACCGACGTTCTGATTCCCGACAGCGTAACGAGTATCAGCGACGGTGCGTTCCAGAACTGCGTGAGCCTTACCGATATTGAAATTCCAAGCAGCGTGACGAGCATCGGCTACCACGCATTCCACGGTTGCGCGAGCCTCGAATTCAGCAGCTACGATGGCTGTATCTATCTCGGCAACAAGGTGAACCCCTACCTCGCTTTGATTAACGCGAGTGATGAATTGAGCAGCTACAAAATTCATAGCGATACCGTAATTATCGCGGATTACGCATTCGACGATTGCCTGAGCCTTACCGACATCACGCTTCCCGACGGCTTGACTCATATCGGAGCATACGCATTCTTTAATTGCACTAATCTCACAAGCATCACAATTCCCGCGAGCGTGACGCACATCGAATACTGGGCATTCTATCACACCTCGAAGCTGACCGACGTATATTACAGCGGCAGCGAAACGCAGTGGAAGATGATTATCATAGGCATCAGTAACTCGAATCTGACGAACGCGGCGCTGCACTATAACGAAAAATAAAATTAGAAATCCAAAATCAAATAGAAAAAATCGGTTGCTTTTTGGCAACCGATTTTTTTCGTGACTGCGGAAGTATGAAGCGCCTTGTTTTGTAGGAAAAACATTTTAGAGAAAACTATTGCAAAAGCGCGAAATACATGATATAATTGTATTGTCACACGAACTGAATATTGTTATAGATTTTTGTTTAGGGTATACTATACCCTTTTTGCGCCAAAAATTCAACTTGAATTAACGCGGTAAAAGCGCGAACTTCAAGTGAGTTGGATTTTTGTGCAAAATCAGATTCAGTTTGTGTGACAACAAATCGGAGTTTGCGTTTTTCGGTGCGATGACTTCGGTTGTCGCACTTTTTGTTTTTTAGGAGATAAAAAATGACTGAAAAAATGTTAAAGGACTTGCGCGAGGATTTGGAAGCCCTCAAAAAAGAAGCGCAGGAAATAGAGAAAAGGTTATCCGACAATGAAAATGATGAGGCACTCAATCGAGAGCTGTCTGTTGCATTGTTCAAATGCGCGCTCTGTGAGGGTATAATAAACCGCGAGGAAGAAAAAGACTAATCTTCTCTGGAATATAATTAAAAATCGGTTGCCGAAAAGCAACCGATTTTTTCGTTCGTTAGATATTCAATACGCTTGAGGCTACGAAGAAGTAAACGATAAGCGAGATGGCGTCGACGAGGGTGGTGATCAGCGGTGACGCCATAACCGCAGGGTCAAGGCCAATCTTCTTCGCGAGGATTGGCAGGGTTGCGCCAATAATTTTCGCAACTATGATAGTCAGGGCGAGTGACATCGCCACGACTAATGAAACCGTCAGAGTTACGTCAGCGTTGCCGAGCATAATGCCGTCGATAAGCCAAACCTTGAGGAAGGTCACGACGCCGAGTGTCACGGCGCACATAATGCCGACGCGCAGCTCCTTCCAGAACACGCGGAAAATGTCGGGGAATTCAACCTCGCCAAGCGAGATGCTTCTCGTCACGGTGACCGACGACTGACCGCCCGAGTTACCGCCCGTACCCATTATCATAGGCACGAACAAGACGAGCACCGCAGGCAGCATAGACTCAAAGCCTGTGAGAATCGCGCTCGAGATAGTCGAGGAAATCATAAGTATGAGAAGCCAGGGGATACGCGACTTCCAGATAGAGAATACGTCGGTCTTGAGGTAGGGTGTTTCGGTCGGCATAATAGCCGCCATCTTCGCGAAGTCCTCCTCGGACTCCTCAATAAGAACGTCAAGAGCGTCGTCGATGGTGACGATGCCGACGAGGCGATCCTCCTTGTCCACTACGGGAATCGCAAGGAAGTCGTACTTGTCGAGCATCATTGCGACCTCCTCTTTATCGTCGTGGGTGTGAACGCTGATAACGTTCTCATCCATTATCTCGGAAAGCTCGATGTCGGGATCGCTGATAAGCAGGTCCTTGGCGGTGACTATACCGCGCAGGCGCTTGTTCTTATCGGTGACGTAGCAGGTGTATATCGTTTCCTTGTCAATAGCGACTCGGCGTATATGCACGAGCGCCTCGGAAACGGTCATATCACCCGTAAAGCGAACGTACTCGGTGGTCATAACAGTGCCTGCCGAGTCCTTCGGGTAACGCAAAATCGTGTTAATGATAGCTCTGTTCTCGCTATCTGAGTTCTTTAGTATTCGTTTTACGACGTTGGCGGGCATCTCCTCAATGATGTCAACCGTATCGTCGATGTAAAGCTCGTCGAGAATCTCGGCAAGCTCTCGGTCGGAGAATCTGTCTATGAGTCCCTCCTGAAGCTCGGGGTCCATCTCGACGAACACCTCTGCCGCAAGCTCCTTCGTAATCAGACGGAACAAAAGCGGGTGGTATCTCTCGTCAATCTCATAGAAAATCTCCGCAAGGTCCGGTGCGGGAATTTCGGCAAGCGCTTCCTTTACAAGCGCGTACTGCTTCTCCTCCATTAAAAGAGAAAGCCTCTCGGGTGTGAGCTCTTCTTCCTCACCCAAAAGGCCGTTTTCGATATAACCTTCCATTTTGGCCTCCTTTCAAGCATGGCGGCCGCAAAAGGCATCAAAAGATAGGATACCCGAGAACAGTGGTATCCGCCACACTTATATGTAATTTTAGGGTTCGTATGTGGTAGCTACTTCGACCGTCCGACATTTCGGGCTCCTTTCTCAAAAATTCTTTACCTTATTATTTTAACTCAAAACTCACACTTTGTCAAGATATTTTTCTAATTCGGGAATTTCGCACTCGCTAAAGACGGCAATTCCCTCTCGCAAGAGCAGCTCAGCCGTCACTCCGTCACGCTCGGTGAGAGTGCCGCTGAAGCTACCGTCGTATATCTCACCGACTCCGCATGACGGACTTTTCGCCTTCAATAGCGCCGCATCGCAGCCGAGAGCACGGTAAAGCGAGAGCGCAGCTTCCGCGCCGAGTCTATAATTCTCGGTGACGTCGGTGCCGTCCTTCATCACGGTTCTCTCCCCTATGCGCTCGCTTGGAGTGCGTGGAGTGGGAAGTCCACCGTATATTTCGGGGCAGACGGGTACGAGGTTATATTTTTCCGCGAGAGCTATTACTCGCTCATCGGGCTTGGATTTTCCGTCATAGCGGCAGGAAATGCCGAGCAGACAGGCGCTGACAAGTACAGTTTTTTTCATATATATTTATTTAGTACGTCCTTCTTAATATTTTCCATGTCCCCTGCTCCCATCACGATAATCGTGCCGTGAGTGTGCAGGTCGAGGTGACGGAGGAAATCGTCATCATCCGAGAACTTGGCTCTCGAGCCTATCTCATAGGCGAGACGCTCGGAGGTGATGCCTTCGATTTTTTCCTCACGCGCGGGGTAAATCGGCATGAGTATCACGTGGTCTGCAAGCGAGAGCGATGCCTTCATATCATCCCAGAGAGTCGCAGTACGTGAGTAGGTATGCGGCTTGAAGATGACGGTGACGAGGTCGTGAGTAAGCATTTTTACAGCGTTTATCGACGCGGCAATCTCGGTGGGATGGTGAGCGTAATCGTAGTAGACCTGTCGGGTGTATCGCAGACCGACTCGCTCGAGTCGACGAGGAATGCCGAAATACCTGCCTATTCCCTCTCTGACGGTATCGACGTCAATACCGTATTCCAGCGCGGTGACTATTGCGGCAGTTGCGCTCGAAACGTTGAACGCGCCAGGAATATTCAGGCGAAATCTGCCTATCTCGTTACCGAATTTTGAAACCGTGAACTCGAAGCCCTGCTCCTTGAAGCTGATTATCGAGTAGCGGTAATCGCAGGAGCTGCCCTTACCGAAGGTTATTACTCTGCCCTTGATTTGCTTCAAAATCGGGCGAAAGTTCTCGTCGTCACCGTTGATTACCGAGAATTTAGACGCTCTGCCGAGTGCCTGCTTGAAGGAGTCCTTGATGTCCGAGATGCTGCCGAAATAGTCTGTATGGTCGAGCTCAAGGTTGAGTCCTATCGCAACGGTTGGAGTGAATTTCAGAAATGAGTCCTTGTATTCGCAGGCTTCGTATAGCATAAGGCTGTTGCCACCGATTTTCAGCGGCTCGCCTATCGGCAGCTCTGAGCCGGAGAGAACGGAGGGATCGACGCCCGCATAGCTGAAGATAGCGTCAAGCATAGCGACCGTCGTGCTCTTGCCGTGAGAGCCGCTGACGCCGATTCTGTTCTCGTGACCTATCATCATTGCAGCCATATATTCAGCGCGCGTGACGGTGGGTATCATAAGCTCGCGCGCACGGACAAGCTCGGGGTTATCCTCAGCGATAGCGTTATTATACACCACAAGGCTCGCGCCGCTTACATTTTCTGCCGCGTGACCGATAATTATTCTCGCGCCAAGCAGAGAGAGCGCTCTGGTGCGCTCGCTAGACTCGCGGTCGCTGCCAGAAACGCTAGCACCGAGATGCAGCGCAACTCTCGCGAGTGAATACATAGACACGCCGCCAACTCCAACGAAATGTATAGCGCCCGTAGAATTCTCCGTCATAGAGCGCAGCTTTTCAAAGGATAAGCTTTTTTCTTCTCTTGCGGATTTTTGAGCCATTTTTCAGCTTTTTCTCCTTTTATCGATAAAAAATTCGCATTCATACAAAAAAATATTACAAATAATTAAAAAATTGATTATTTTCTCGTTGAATATTTTTCACATTCCTACTGTATAATATATTCGTAATCTCAAACAAAGTTCACACTACAAGGAAGGAAATCACATTTATGCAAGTTACAGACATCAAAATCAGAAAGTTTTTCGACGAGGGCCCTATGAAAGCGGTTGTTTCGGTAACCTTCGACGACTGCCTCGCAGTTCACGACATTAAGGTTATTTACGCTCGCGAGCGCTACTTTATCGTTATGCCCTCGAGAAAGAATCCCGATGGAACATACCGTGATATCGTGCATCCCATCAACTCCGACTTCAGAGCCTCGCTCGAGGAAGCGGTTATTGATGCATACCACGTTCAGCTCGCCTGCGCGGAGATCAACGCAGAGGACACCGAGGATGCTGTTGTAATCTAAAAAAATCAATCTACAAAGGACTGCCGCGGCAGTCCTTTTTGCTTTTCGGGAAATTATTTTCAGAGAACGTAGCTTCAACCGTTAGGTTAATTATCTCTGCCAATGCATCTCACAGAGAGGAGCATATATTCTACCGTATCCTACATTTATTATAACACGGCACAAGAAGTTTTGCAATATCAGATGAAAATATTGCTTGAAAAACTAAGGGACGGCTCGAGTGAACCGTCCCTGTCTTATGTAACCTAAATTATTCCGCAGGAGTCTCGGCAGGTGCTTCGTCTGCCTTAGCCTTCTTCTTGGGAGCGTCGCCACCAAGCGCCTTCTGCTTATCGAGAGTAGCCTTCTGATCACGGTAGATCTGACGCTGCGCGGTGAGTGCTTCCTTCTGAAGCGCGAGAGTAGCGCTCTGCTTCTCTGCCACGTCGTTCTGAGCCTCAACGTTCTTAGCGTTGCCCACAATGATAGCCTGCTGAGTAGCGATCATATCCTTCTGAACCTGCATAGCATCCTTCATAGCTTCCTCAAGAGTAGTCTGATTCTGTGCTACAAGACGCTGAGTTTCCTCCATAGCCTGCTGAGCCTCAACGAGAGCCTGCTGGTTTTCCTGGAGAGTCTTCTGCTGCTCCTGAAGGAGAGTCTGATCGTGTGCGATAGCAGCCTGATCCTGAGCAACAACTCTCTGACCAACCTGAATACCCTTCTGGTCACGGAGAGTCTGACGCTGCATATCATTGGTCTGCTTCTGCAAATCGTTAGCAGTATTCTGCTTCTCGGAAATCTCTGCGCAAAGCGCGCTGAGCTCTGCCATACCTGACGCAAGAACCTTAAGGTTCTCAATCATAGCGGTAAGCTTATTGATAAGAGCCTGCTCGTCATCAAGGATAAGTCCCTCGAGAGCGGCAATCTCGCTGACACCGTAGGTAGCGTCACCGGCAGGTACTGCAACGGGAGTCGCAGGAGCTGCCGAAACGGGAATATTAACGGGATGCTCTGCAATAAATTCCTCAATCTTCTTGTCGAAAGCAGCCACGAACTTGTTCATAGTAGCCTCAAGCGCCTTCTCAAGCATAGGAGAAACATCAATGGAAACGGGCGCGATCTTAGGAGTCTGAGCTGCCTCCTGTGCAGGTGCAGGCTGTGCAGAGGGTGCCGAATAAGGATAAGGCATAGGCATAGGCATCGGCACGTACTGAGGATAGGGATACGCAGGTGCTGCGTATGCGGGTGCCTGTGCAGCGGGAGCCGCAGGTGCGGGCGCAGGTGCTGCCTGGGGTGCGGGTACTCCGTTTGATACGGGAATTTCAGGAATTGCCATGGGTATATCGTCCTCCTCTTCTTCGTCGGGCTCGTAAGCGTCGACCGTCTCTGTAGTTTCTTGTATTTTAAGTATGCGCGCCATTACGGAATCGTTGTATCTCTCGAACTCCTCAAGAACCTTATCTGCCTTTGCCTCGTCGAGCAGATCTGCAAGCTCAAGATAACGCTTACGCACTACCTCGACAAGTCTGCCTATACGGGCGCCGGAGTCCTTGTATACGTCGACAGCAGCAAGATACGAATCGTTCGCATCGTCATATTTGACAGCATTCTTCTCGGTATCCTTTCGCTCGTAAGCGCTCTCGGCTGCGGCAAGTGCCTTAGCCGTCTTATTTACGTCCCTTGCAGCGTTCTGATAAACGCCAAGCTCGTCGGAAACGCGCTTCTGATCCTCCTTGATTGAAACACGGAGCACCGAAACTTTCGCGTTCTTTTCTTTTTTGCTCATTTCGATGGATTCGCGCATTGGTTTTTACCTCTTTCTCCGCGGCGCGGAATTTGTACTGTCTTTATTATAACAAATAAATATAAAAGAGTCAATAGGTGAAAAAATATTTTTTAATAAATTTTTAAATTTTTTGTTAACAAATGGCATTTTTAAGTGCAAAATGTACGAAAATCAACACATTTCAGACTTTCCGTTGCTGATTTCGCTGAAAATTAAGAAAATTTAATGATTCTCGCGTGAAAAGGCTGCCCGACGCTTTCGCTCGGACAGCCTTTTGTTCTAATTTTGAATTTCTAATTTCAAATTTCCAATTTTTATGCGTTCGCAGCCTTCACGATAGCAGTGAACTTGTCGGTCTTGAGCGATGCGCCGCCGATAAGACCGCCGTCAACGTTAACCTTGGCAAGAAGCTCGGCAGCGTTAGCGTCGTTCATAGAGCCACCGTACTGAATGGTGGTAGCCTCCGCAACCTCTGCGCCGTAAATCTCAGCGAGAGTAGCACGGATAACTCCGCAGGTCTCGTCAGCCTGCTCGGGAGTTGCGGTGAGACCTGTTCCAATCGCCCATACAGGCTCGTATGCAATGATAACGTTCTTCATTTCCTCGGCAGAAACGCCCAAAAGGTCAAGTTTTGTTTGCATTGCAACGATTTCATTGGTGATTCCGTTAAGTCTTTCCTCCTTAACCTCACCAAGACAAAGTATAACCTTGAGGCCCGCAGCGAGAGCTGCCTTGGTGCGAAGATTAACGGTTTCGTCGGTTTCGCCGAAGTACTGACGGCGCTCGGAGTGACCGATTACAACGTACTCCGTACCGATTTCGGTGAGCATAGCCGCGCTGATTTCACCGGTGTATGCACCGCTTGCGGCGAAGTGAACGTTCTCCGCGCCAATTTTGATGTTAGTGCCTTTCGCAGCCTCAACTGCGGTAGCGATGTCTACGTAAGGAACGCAAAGCACGATATCGCACTTGTCCATTCCCGCTACCATAGGAGCAAGCTCGGTGATGAACGCCTTCGTCTGCGAGGGAGTCATATTCATCTTCCAGTTGCCCGCAATTACTGTTCTTCTCATATTTAATTTCCTATCTTTATTAATTTAGATAAAATTCATTGACAATGGGATTTTTTAGGGAGATTCCCCGCTCACGACCCAAAGGCGTAGTTACCTACGTCGAGTGGGAGAGAACGGGGAATGTCACAAAAAATTACTTGTCAAGGAGGCAGGATACGCCGGGAAGATCCTTACCCTCAAGGAATTCCAAGGATGCGCCGCCACCGGTAGAAATGTGAGTGATCTTGTCAGCGAAGCCGAGCTGCTCGCACGCTGCCGCGCTGTCACCACCGCCTACGATGGTAATTGCATCGCTTGCCGCAAGAGCCTCTGCTACTGCGATAGTACCCTTTGCGAGAGTGGGGTTCTCGAATACGCCCATAGGACCGTTCCATACAACAGTCTTTGCGCTGAGAACCGCGTCTGCATACATCTTTGCGGTCTTAGGACCGATGTCAAGGCCTTCCTTGTCAGCAGGAATCTTGTCTGCATCAACGTACTCAACGTCAATGGGAGCATCAATGGGGTTC
>JAGBGE010000012.1 GCA_017936125.1 Clostridia bacterium | reverse complement strand
TGTCTCTGACCTACAAGGAAGTCATTGGGGTCGTGAGCAGGGGTAATCTTAACGCAGCCCGTACCGAAGCCGATTTCAACGTAATCGTCAGCAACGACGGGAATCTCGCGGTTAACGATAGGAAGAATGAGCGTCTTGCCGATAAGATGCTTGGTATTCTCGTCCTCGGGGTTTACCGCAACGGCGGTATCGCCAAACATAGTCTCAGGACGTGTAGTAGCAATCTCAACGAAGCCGTCCTCGCCCTTGATAGGATACTTGATATGCCAGAAGTGACCGGGCTGATCCTTGTACTCAACCTCTGCGTCGGAGAGTGCGGTAAGGCATCTCGGGCACCAGTTGATAATTCTGTGACCTCTGTAAATGAGTCCCTTGTTGTAGAGGTTAACGAACACCTCGCGAACTGCTCTCGAGCAGCCCTCGTCCATAGTGAATCTCTGACGTGACCAGTCGCACGAAGCGCCGAGCTTCTTGAGCTGACCTGTGATTCTTTCTTCATAAGAATCCTTCCACGCCCAAACACGCTCGAGGAACTTATCTCTGCCGAGGTCGTATCTTGAAAGTCCCTCGTCTACACGGAGTCTTTCCTCAACCTTGATCTGCGTAGCAATACCCGCGTGGTCTGTGCCGGGCACCCAAAGGGTAGAGTAGCCCTGCATACGCTTGGTACGCACGAGTATATCCTGGAGAGTCTCGTCGAGCGCGTGACCCATATGGAGCTGACCCGTTACGTTAGGCGGGGGGATAACGATGCTGAACGCAGGCTTTTTCTCATCTGCGTCGGGCTTGAAATAGCCCTTGTCGCACCAATTTTCGTAAATCCTGTCCTCAAACTCGGCAGGATTGTAGTTTTTTGCAAGTTCTTTTCTCATTTTATTTTTTCCTTTCGGTTATTAACAATACAAAACAAAAATCCCTGAGTAGCGGCAAAGCACTACTCAGGGCGAAAAATCGCGGTACCACCTGAATTTGTGGGATAAACCACCTCATTTACGCATATAACGGTGCTCACCGTCGGGTTCTAATAAGCTGAATTAGCCGTTCTTCCCGAAATAAAAGGGCTACCTTCGATGGACCTCCCGATGCGCTCGCACCAACCGCGCACTCTCTTACGAAAGGGACCAACTACTCCTCCCTAGGTTGTATTTTAACACAGAACTTTCTGTTTGTCAATCATTTTTACAAAAATATATAATTTATATTATATTACTCCTGAACGCGACTGCCTTGCCAATTATATTTATCTGGTCGAGCTCCTCGTTCACGTAGACGAGAGGCGCATACTTCGGGTTCTCTGCGGAGAGTATCAGCTTGCTCTCCCCGGGGTAGAAGTAAACTCGCTTCAGCGTCGCCTCGTCGTCAATGATAACAGCTGCAATCTCACCGTTGTCAACCGAGCTTTGCGCACGCACGAATACTATGTCACCGTCGAGTATTCTCGCGCCAATCATGCTATCCCCCTTAGCCACGAGGCAGAAGTCTGCGTCAACTCCCGAATCAACCAGAGCATAGCTCTCGTGCTCCTCGCTGGCGTAAATCGGCTTTCCGCAGGCGATCTCACCGAGTATCGGCAGCCTTTTCATAGAAATAGGTATTATATTATCAAAGGTAGAAAGCTGTTCTCCTGACTCCCAACCCATAAGGCTCGCGGGAGTTGTATCGAGCGCCTCGGCAAGCAGTACTACCTTTTCGGGCGGAATATTGCTGATAGTTCCGTTCTCATATCTGTGAATCGTCTGTCTGCTCGTACCGAGCTTCTCGGCGAGGTCCTCAAGGGTCAGCCCCTTCGCCTTTCTCATTTCCTTCAGTTTATTTGGTAGCATTTTCTCTCCTTTGTGCCGCTTTCTGTAAGAATAAGCGGAATTTTGTCACTCTCCCGCGAATCCGTAAATTTCGCAGAATAATCCACGACTATATCATAGCACACTGTCACTTAAAAAGCAATAGTTTTTTCTAAAAAAATCTAAAAAATCACTTGACAGGTGACAAAACCTCTGCTATAATTGTCACATAACGAGTTACATAGCCCCGTTATCCACTCGAATTGTCTACTCGTTAAGTGACAAAAAACAAGGAGGACGTTGAAAATGTATTCATGTATGAATGTAAACGAGGGAGCACCAGCGCGACTTTACCGTGCGCCGTCGGAGATAAGGCGCGATATAATAGGGATTTCGCGCGCTATCCGTGAAAACGAGGAAATGCTCTCCGTACACAATCTTTTGATGGAAATGATACCCGAATGGGCAGAAAAAGCGCCGGAGGACTGGATTCCCGAGCTTGAGGAGATACTTGCAAACGCAAACGATGCTATGGACGACCTGAATCGCCTGAAGAATTCGCTCGAGCTTCTGTCCGAGGAGCTGGAGGAAGTAAAATGCTTGATGAGATACTGATGCCGAGGACTCTCGACGCTGTTGTTATCGCGCTTTGTGCCGATTATGCGCGCAGGGCGTCTGCGATAGAGGGGCGTGAAATACCCTTTAACGTGACAATGGAGTATCGCTTTCTCAATTATCGCATTATAAACGCCGCTATGGAGATAGCAGGCGAGCGTGACGCTCTCGCCTTCGTTACCGAGATAGGTGCAAAGCGCGGTTATACAGGCTCAAATCTCTATCTCTCCGAGTCGGTATACAAGACGAGGAAAAAGGAGGTCAAGGAAAATATAGCGAAAAGACTCTCGCTTATATAAAATTTTTACACTCGCCGAGGTGCGACAATATTTGCGCCCAATTTGTGATAGAATTCTCACGTTAATAAAAGCAAGGAGAAGAAAAATGCAAAAGGACGTAACTTTTTCCGAAAAGGAAAGGACACTTACCGCATATCTTAAATGCGATATTGATCACCACACGGCGAAGCGCATGCGCGAGAGGATTGATTCGGAGCTTTTCTTAAAGAAGCCCGAGCTTCTCGTGATAGATTTTTCAGCCGTTGAGTTTATGGACAGCTCGGGACTCGGGCTGATACTCGGCAGAGTAGAGAAGGCGACATCGCTTCACGCCTCTGTCAGAGTAGTCGGTCTATCCCCGACCTTGATGAAGCTCGTGCGCCTTGCAGGCATCGAGCGCGTGCATAATCTTTCGGTCAGTAAGTAAAAGAAAGGAACTCACAATGAAAAGAAAAATAAATGATATGAAGCTTCGCCTGCCTGCGATAAGCGTCAACGAGGCGGTTGCTCGCTCGGTAATTTCCTCATTTCTGGCAGAGCTTAATCCAACGGTCGAGGAGCTTGGCGACCTGCGCTGCGCGGTGAGCGAGGCGGTGACAAACTGCATAGTCCACGCCTACCGTGACCATCAGGGAGCCGAGCCTGCCTACATATACATATCCGTCAGACTTTACGACACGCGCGAGGTGTCGGTTGAAATCTCCGACAACGGCTGCGGCATCGAGAACGTCGAGCTTGCGCGCGCTCCCGCCTTCACCACGGGAGAGCCTGGCGAGAGATGTGGAATGGGCTTTCTCGTAATGGAGAGCTTCACAGACTCTCTTACCGTCAAATCGCGTCCCGGCAAGGGAACGACGGTTCTTATGAGGAAATTCTTGAAGCCCTGACCGAGGGATAAAAATGAGTGTAAAAAGTGAAAAAAAGCGCCCCTACGACGAGAATCTGACGCTCCTTCGCGCCTACCGCGAGGGTGACAGTGATGCAGGCGAGCGCCTTGCTGAAATCAACGCGCCGTTGGTATACAGCATAGCTGGCAGATTTACAGGCAGGGGAGCAGACATCAGCGACCTCGTTGAGACGGGCAACATCGGGCTTGTCAAGGCTATGAAAACCTTTGATTTCTCTCACGGCTGCGCCTTTTCGACCTATGCCGTACCGCTTATCTTCGGTGAGATACGCAGATTTCTGCGTGACGACGGCATAATCAAGGTGTCGAGAGAGGAAAAAAGACTCTCCGCCCTGCTTCTTGCCGAGAGGGAGAGGCGGCTTGCCAAAGGTGAGGATGCCGATATAGCCACTCTGGCGGCGGCAGTAGGCATATCACCGCAGGATGCCTCGTCTGCGCTCTTTGCTTCCTCTCCCGTGCGCTCGCTCGACGAGCGAGCCTTTGACGATGACGATACCGCTACGCTCGGCAGCGTTATCTGCGACGAGGATGCGGAAATCAAAAGCTTCGACCGCTTCGCCCTGCGCGTAGCCATAGAGAAGCTCTCCGAGCAGCATAGAAAGCTGATAATCCTGCGCTACTTCCGCGATCTCTCGCAGACCGAAACTGCAAAGCTCCTCGGACTCACGCAGGTAAAGGTGTCGAGAGAGGAAAAGAAGATAATGGAAATTCTTCGCAGGGAATTAGTGTAAATGTTAACAATTTGTGAAAAAACAGGAAATCTATTGATTTTTAATATGGGGTAGTATAGAATATACCTGTAAGCGTTAGCACTCGCGCGCAAAGAGTGCTAAAAACAATATGGAGGACACGAATATGAAAATCAATCCCTTATTTGATAAGGTAGTATTAAAGCAGGTTGAGGCTGTTGAAACAACCAAGGCAGGCATTCTTCTTCCTGGCTCTGCGCAGGAGAAGCCCCAGGTATCCGAGGTTGTGGCAGTAGGCCCCGGTGGACTCGTGGACGGTAATGAGGTCAAGATGACTCTCAAGGTTGGCGATAAGGTAATTATCGGCAAGTACACGGGTACGGAGATTAAGCTTGACGGTGTTGAGTACACCATCGTCAGCCAGTCTGATATACTTGCAACTATTGAATAATATATAGAAAGGTAGAAAAAATGTCTAAAGAAATAATCTACGGTATGGACGCGAGAGCCGCGCTTCTTCGCGGTGTTGATAAGCTTGCGGATACCGTTAAAATTACACTTGGCCCCAAGGGCAGAAACGTGGTGCTTGAGAAGAAATTCGGCGCACCCCTTATCACCAACGACGGTGTTACTATCGCAAAGGAAATTGAGCTTGAGTGCGCGGCTGAAAATATGGGCGCGCAGCTTGTTCGCGAGGTTGCGACCAAGACTAACGACGCGGCAGGTGACGGTACTACTACCGCTACTCTTCTCGCGCAGGCTCTCATTCACGATGGTATGAAGAACGTTACAGCGGGCGCTAATCCTATGGTGCTTCGCAAGGGTATCTTCAAGGCTGTTGACGCAGCGGTTGCCGAGCTTCGCGAGCAGTCGAAGGCTGTAAACGGCTCTGCCGACATCGCGAGAGTCGGCGCTATCTCGGCATCTGACGAAACTATCGGTCAGCTTATTGCCGACGCTATGGATAAGGTTACCGCAGACGGCGTTATCACCGTTGAGGAATCAAAGAGCGCGGAAACCTACAGCGAGGTTGTAGAGGGTATGCAGTTTGACAGAGGCTATCTCTCGCCATATCTCGCTACCGATACCGATAAGATGGAGGCTGTTCTCGACGATTGCCTTATTCTTATCACCGATAAGAAGATTTCTAACATTCAGGATCTTCTCCCCCTGCTTGAGCAGATCGTTCAGACAGGCAAAAAGCTCCTTATAATCGCAGAGGACGTTGAGGGCGAGGCTCTCACCACTCTCGTGCTTAACAAGCTTCGCGGTACCTTCACCGTCGTTGCTGTCAAGGCTCCCGGCTTTGGCGACAGACGTAAGGAAATGCTCATCGACATCGCCACTCTTACAGGCGGTGAGGTAATCACCTCTGACCTCGGACTTGACCTCAAGGATGCGTCTATCGCACAGCTCGGTCGCGCAAGACAGGTTAAGGTAAATAAGGAAAATACCATTATCGTAGGCGGCGCAGGCGACAAGCAGGCGATTGCCGACAGAGTGAATCAAATCAAATCTGCCCTCGAGGTTACCACCTCTGAGTTCGACAAGGAGAAGCTTATGGAGCGCCTTGCCAAGCTCGCAGGCGGTGTAGCGGTAATCAAGGTTGGCGCCGCTACCGAGGTTGAGATGAAGGAGAAGAAGCTTCGCATCGAGGACGCTCTCAACGCTACCAAGGCAGCAGTTGAGGAGGGCATCGTTGCAGGCGGCGGCGCAGCGCTTGTGAACGTTATCGGCGCGGTTGAGGCTGTTATAAACACCCTCGACGGTGACGAGAAGACGGGCGCGCAAATCGTAGCCAAGGCGCTCACCGCGCCTATGAAGCAGATTGCCGACAACGCAGGCCTCGACGGCTCCGTAATCGTAGCCAAGGTTCGTGAGTCCGGCAAGTCTGGCTACGGCTTCGACGCATACAACGAGTGCTACTGCGATATGCTCGAGTGCGGCATCGTCGATCCCGCGAAGGTGACGAGAAGCGCGCTCCAGAACGCAGCATCCATCGCCTCGACCGTCCTCACCACCGAGGCAGTCGTCTCCGACAAGAAGGAGCCTGCTCCCGCAGCTCCCGCGGCACCCGACATGGGCGGAATGTATTAATTTTCGCTGATGTATTTTTGTATAAATCCCCGTTTTCGCCCAATGCTCGCAATATATAAATATTGCTTCGGGGCGAAGAACGAGAATTTCTCCTAAAAATCCAAAAAGCGACCCCAAAAGAATCAAATAAACGCAACAAGAGCCGTGGAAAAAATCCACGGCTCATTCTTTTAGCCTTCTCCTATCTTGGAGAAGGCTTTCAATGTGCCTTGCATCTCATTGTAACTTCTTTGGTGTGTCTATAAATCCTGCAATGTAGTCAAGACTGACATTGTAATATCTGGCAAGAATGATTACTCTTTCAAAGGGAATATTTCTTTTTCCACTTTCATATTGAGCGTAATATGATTGAGTTGTTCCAATTATTTTGGCAATTTCTGCTTGATTCTTGTCGCTGTCTTCTCTTAAATCTCTAAGTCTTTGGTAAAAAATCATAAAAATCCCCTTATTTGTTAGTTAATGACCTCATATTTTTTGTGCAACATGTGGATTATATCATAAATGAACTAAAAACGCTTGAAAATATTCGACAAATGAACTATAATTAAAAATGAATAGTTCTTTTATGAACTAAAAATGAGGAGTTGTGTAAAATGAGTACGGAAAACAAATTATCAATACTTTGCAAAAATATCAAATTTCTAAGAGAAAAGAACAATTTGACAAAGACCGAGATGGCTCGTATGCTTCATATTGGAATCAAAAGCCTATCGAGAATAGAGAAGGGGGATTTCCCACCAAAAATATCCTGCCTAATTCTTTTCAGGCTGTATTATCATTTTGGAATCTCACCCACCGATTTGCTTCGTACTCCGCTTTTTCAAAATGGAAATAAATGAGATATTGACATATCACCTATTTTCCAGTATAATAAAGATAATGAAAAAATTAGGAGAAGAAATATGAAGTACGTAGATTTCCAGGGCAAGAAGCTCTCGATGCTCGGTTTCGGCGCGATGCGACTGCCGACGCTCTCGTCGGCTGACGAGATTGACTATGCAGAGGCGGAGCGTATGATTGACCGCGCTATCGAGGCGGGAGTCAATTATTTTGATACCGCATACCCCTATCACGGCGGCAATTCGGAGATCGTCGTGGGCAAGATTCTCGCGAAATATCCTCGCGAGAGCTACTACCTCGCGACCAAATACCCGGGCCACCAGGTTTTGCCCGACTATAACCCTGCGCCCATCTTCGAGGAGCAGCTAGGGAAGTGCGGGGTAGAGTATTTCGATTTCTACCTGCTTCACAACGTCTGCGAGACCTCAATTGACGTCTATCTTGACCGTGAGCTTGGCGTTCTCGACTATTTCCTCGAGCAAAAGAGGCTTGGCAGAATCAAGCATCTCGGCTTCTCGACTCACGGCTCGCCCGAGAATATTGCGGAGTTTCTCGATGCCGTAGGCGAACATATGGAGTTCTGCCAGGTGCAGCTCAATTACCTTGACTGGACTCTCCAGCGTGCAAAGGAAAAATGCGAGCTTCTCGAAAAATGGCATATTCCCGTATGGGTAATGGAGCCTGTGCGTGGCGGTAAGCTCGTCAATAAGCTCCCCGACGGCGCAAAGGAAGAGCTTCGCTCGCTGCGTCCCGACGAGAGCCTCGCGTCCTGGTGCTTCCGCTATCTGATGACGCTCTCTAATATGGGCGTAATCCTCAGCGGAATGTCAACTATGGAGCAGCTTGAGGATAATATCAAAACCTTCTCGACCGACCTGCCTCTGTCCTGTGACGAGGTTAAGACGCTCTACAAAATCGCAGACGGACTCAAAAACTCCGTGCCTTGCACCGCCTGCCGCTACTGTATCAAGGGCTGTCCTATGGAGCTTGATATTCCCGCACTCCTCGAGATTTACAACGACCTTGCCTACGACCCCGCTGTGCTCAGCGCATATAAGGTTGAGGTCCTGCCCGAGAACAAGCGCCCCTCTGCCTGCATAGCCTGCGGCAGATGCGTGAAGGCTTGTCCGCAGAACATTGATATTCCTCTGACGCTTATCAACCTTACGAAAATGCTCGAGAAAATTCCGTCATGGCGCGCGATATGCGCCGAGCGCGCGGAAGCGGCGAAAAAGGCTAAAAAGTAAACTATTATTCTCAAAAACAACAAAAAAGAGGTACATATTATGAAAAAAATAAGAATAATTCTCCAGACGTTTTTAGTCCTTGCACATCTCTGTACAGTTCTCGTTCTTTTGGCTAGTATGGGCTATCTTGAGCCGCTAGTTTCCAGCTCCCAGGTTGAGTTCCTATACTCCTACGCGCCCTCGCTCACCTATACTATGATGCTCGTGGTGCTCGGCGCATTTTCCAAGTATCCCTGGCTTGCCTTTGCGGCAATGTCGATTCCTGCGTTCTCGCTCATCGGCTGTCTGCTTCGCGGCAAGACGAGATGGGGCTACCGTATACTCGTGTATCCTGCGCTTTATCTCAGCATGGATATGCTCTTCAGCTTCTCGAACATCACAGTTCCCGGTGTTCTCGCAGTAGCGTATTTCGCGATAGCGCTTATCGTTGATCTGCTTCCTTAATGAAAAAATACCGATTGATAGCTCGTATCAATCGGTATTTTTTTATTTATTTCTATTTTTGAGCTGTTCCTTGAACGCCTGACGCTTGAAGTGTCGTTCCTTCTTATGCTCGGGCATATTTTCGATGTGCTCGTGACGGGCGCTGACTCTCTCCTCGGGATTGATGTCGCCTGCCTTGAGGAGCGCCATCTTCGTCATCATCGGGCCGACCAGCTCGTAGATCAGCACTGCGAAGAGGGTGATTGTCGCAACCATCTCGCCGATTTCGCCAAACTCCTTCGCCTTCATAGCCATACCGAGCGCAACGCCCGCCTGGGGCAAGAGCGTGATGCCGAGATACTTGACAATCTTGTCGTCAGAGCCTGCGATTTTCGCGCTGATAAACGCGCCGCTATATTTACCAATCGAGCGCGAAAGGATATAAACCACGCCGATAAGCACCATAAGGAGATTAGTGAATACCGAGAGCTCCAGCTCCGCGCCCGAAAGCACGAAGAAGAGAACGAAAAGCGGTGCGGTCCAGCGGTCGACTCTCTCCATAAGCTCCTCGGAGAAGTCGCATATGTTGCAGAAGATAGTTCCAAGCATCATACAGGTGAGCAGGGAAGAGAATGCGATATGTACATCGCCGACTGTGAAGGTGAGCTTCGAGAGCGCAATCGTCATAAGCACGAATGCGATAGACACCGAAAGTCTTTTTGAGCGCGAATGGAAGAATCTCTCGCAGATATGGAAGAGCACGCCCATAAGCGCACCGAGCAGCAGCGAGAGCACAACCTCAAGCACAGGCTCAAGAATAACCGAAACGATGTTTACCGTACCTGCGTGCATAGCTCTTGCAATGCCAAATGAGATGGCGAAAAGCACGAGTCCAACCGCATCGTCGAGCGCAACGACGGGTAGCAGAATATCGGTCACAGGGCCCTTTGCCTTATACTGCTTGACAACCATAAGCGTCGCCGCAGGTGCGGTAGCAGCCGCGATAGCGCCAAGGACTATTGCCGCTTCAAGAGGTAGAACCTTGGGCATAGCAAGATGCATAAGTATGAGAGCAACGTCAACCACTGCGGTGGTAATAACCGCCTGCAATATACCGATAATCGTAGCCTGGCGGCCAATCTTTTTGAGCTGTTCAAGACGGAACTCGTTGCCTATCGAGAAAGCGATGAAGCCGAGAGCCACGTCAGAGATAATGGAGTAGGATTTTACTTCTTCCATACTGACGAATCCGATTCCGCCAATGCCGAGTGAGCCGAGCAGATACGGGCCGACGAGAATTCCCGCTACGAGATACGCGGTTACGGCAGGGAGCTTCAGCAGTTTTGCCACACGTGAGAGCAGGAGTCCTGCGATAAGTGAGATTGATAAACACAGTAGTGCTTGCATTTTTACAGTCTTCTTTCAAATTTTATTAACAGTTAAATATTTTATCACTTAACGAGTAGAAAGTCAATCCCTAAAATATACAAAAATTAAAAATCTTTTTTTCCTCTTTTAGTAAATATTTTCGAGAGCCGTTGACATTATAAATTATATGTGTTAAAATACTTTGGAAAATGAGAGAGAGGAGAAAAAACGTGAAAAAAGAGCCAATTCAGCTTTCCGACCATTTCAGCTACGGCAAGCTTATTCGCTTCGTCATTCCGTCTGTCGTAATGATGATATTTACGTCGATTTACGGTGTGGTTGACGGACTTTTCGTTTCCAACTTCGTTGGCAAAACGCCCTTTGCGGCAATAAACCTCGTTTATCCTCTCATAATGATACTCGGCGGCTTTGGCTTTATGCTCGGCACGGGCGGCACGGCAATAGTGGCGAAAACCTTTGGTATGGGCGAGAAGCAGAGAGCGCGTGAGTATTTCACGTTCATAATAATATCGACCGCGGTGATAGGCACTATTCTTGCAGCGACGGGAATTGCGCTCGCGCGCCCCGTTTCCATTCTTCTCGGAGCAGAGGGAGAGATGCTTGAGGATGCCGTAATCTATGCTAGTATAGTTCTCCTGTCACTTCCGTTATTTATGCTCCAAAACAGCTTCCAGAACTTCTTCGTAACTGCCGAAAAGCCTAAGCTCGGCCTTGCCGTAACGGTTGCTGCGGGAGTGACCAATATGGTGCTCGACGCTCTCTTTATCGCAGTGCTAGAGTGGGGACTCGTCGGTGCGGCAGCCGCTACGGCAATAAGTCAATTCGTCGGCGGTATAATTCCCGTGATATACTTCGCGAGCAAGAATACGTCAACTCTGCGCTTCACTAAAACACGCGCCTATTGGCGAGTGCTGCTTCAGACCTGCTACAACGGCTCGTCGGAGCTGATGAGCAATATTTCAGCATCGGTCGTCACCATTCTCTATAACTACCAGCTTCTTCGCTTTGCGGGCAATAACGGACTTGCCGCATACGGCTCGATAATGTACGTTTCCTTCGTGTTCGTGGCGGTATTTATCGGCTTTGTAATCGGCGCTTCACCTATCGTAAGCTATCACTACGGTGCGGGTAATACCGATGAGCTGAAGAGCCTGCGCAAGAAGAGCATAAATCTTATGCTTTCGGTAGGCGCAGCGATGCTTTTCGTCGCGGTGCTTTTGTCCGTTCCGCTTTGCAAGCTGTTTGTCGGCTACGACGAGGAGCTTTATCTGATGACGCTTCGCGGATTTATCATCTACGCATTTTCTTATCTTTCGCCGGCTTCAACATCTTCGGCTCGTCATTCTTCACAGCGCTTAACAACGGCGCAGTTTCAGCGATAATTTCATTCCTCAGAACGCTCGTGTTCCAGACCTCGACGGTTATCCTATTGCCAATGCTCTTTGGCGTACCGCTTGACGGCGTATGGTTTTCGATAATCGTAGCCGAAGCACTCTCCTTCGCGGTCACGGCGGCATTCCTCGTCGCCAAGCGCAAGCAGTATAATTACTAAAAACAAAAAGATAGATTCATTTAGACAAAATCAAACGAAAAGGTAGAGGTGAATTGTTAGTCCCTCTACCTTTAATTTGTTTGAAAGCTTTATTATTTTTCTTTGTTATTTTCACTGTTGTAAATGTAATTTTCCGAATGAATAAGTATACCGTTATCATATGCGGTAAACCATACCTTGTCCCCAAGCTTTAATCCGTATTGCTTGCGCAAATCAGCGGGTATTACTAATCTACCGAGCTTATCAATTTGTCTGCAAATTTTAATTTTCATCGAAAACGTCCTCGCTTATTTTTGTATTTTTACATATGTATCTATATATGTGTCGATTAGAGCTTCCAGTGCGATTCGTTGATTGGGCTTTAATTTTTCAATCTTACGGCCTATTGCATTTTCTCCAAAAAGCTCGCCTGTCGAAACGGAGTCGCGCAGCAGATAATCAGCAGATACGTTCAAGGCTTCTATAAGCTTGACGAATACCTGCATGCTCGGTAATTTAAGTCCACGTTCTATTTGTCCGACAAATTCAACGCTTATATCCAAACGCTCAGCCAATTGCTCTTGAGTTAACTTTTGATTTTTGCGAGCCTCTTTTATTCTATAACCCATATTAAATTTATCCATCTTCGCGTCTCCCGTACTATCAGTCCTATTTCCATACTAATATTATAAAATGAAAATTATAAAATTAGAACGAACCCAAAGTACATAAAACGAACTGTAAGTAACACATAATAAAAATTAAGATGCTATACCTCTTAATTCCTCGTAGGAAAAGACGTATAGCATCTTTTGAAAATATTATTAAATCACAGGTTAAAGAGAGAAGGTATTATATCCCAAGCATAATCTCGATAATCTCTCGGTCTGTATCGCTCATACCCTCTTTTGCAAGTCTGCCGATGTTCTTGATGGTGTTCTCGACACCCTTTTCAACGATGCCGTCGCCTCCGATGAACTGACTGCCTGCGCGCCACATCTCAAATCCCATAATGCCTGCCTCGACCGCCATAGCGATTTTTGCAGCGCAGGACGGCTTCGCGCCGTCGCAGATCGTACCCGAAAGAATAGCTACCGCATTGACGATAGTATGCGCGACCTCGCGGTATTTTCCGCCGTGCAGATAGCATATACCTGCGCCTGCGCCAACGCCTGCGCTTATCGCGCCGCAATATGCGGAGAGAGTACCGATGCCTGTCTTTTGATGTACTGTAATGAGGTCGGACACAACGAGCGCGCGGAGCAGCTCGTTCTCGCTCTTTTTCATTTCTTCGGCATAGACAGCCACGGGTACGGACGCGGTAATTCCTTGATTTCCGCTACCCGAAATGATGCATACAGGCTTCTCACAGCCGCTCATTCTCGCGTCAGAGCCTGCCGCGGCGTAGGCACGCGCGCGTCTTGCTACGTCGTCGCCCAGCGAGAGCATAATTTTGCCTATTTTCGCGCCCCATTCGCCCGAGATACCTTCCCTGGCAATAGCCATATTCATCTCCACCTGGCGAAGCAGATAGGGCTTTACTTCGGCTAGGTCTGCCGTGTCGGCATATTCAATAATTGACTCTACCGAGAGCAGTGACATATCGAGCAGGTCACCGTCTTTGGTGATTGGGGTAGGGGAGGCGTACTTGTCAGTTATATCCTCGTCGTTTCTCGTTACCTTAGTGACGTTGGTGTGCGCGCCGCTTATTCTGACGGTAGCGCTATTTTCGCCCGAGTCACCTACGAGCAGCAGCTCGAAGGTACAGCCGGTACTCAGCTTGTCTATTTTAATCTCGCACTCGGAGAGGATAAGATCGATTTTCGCCTCGTCATTCTCGGTCAGTACGGTCAGCACCTCAAGTCGCTTGTCAGGTCTTGCCGAAACAAGTCCTGCGGCAATCGCCGCCTCTATTCCGTGTCTGCCGCCCGTTGCAGGTACTATAACGCTCTTGACATTCTTTATTATATTGCCGCTGAAGCTCGCAGAAATTCTCGACGGCACGCTGCCGAGCGCATCACCGAGGATTGCCGCCGCATAGGCTATCGCGATAGGCTCGGTACAGCCCATTGCGAGCTGAAGCTCGGATTTCAGTATTGCGTCGTATGTATTTTTGGTAAGTTGAGAAAGCATCTGTCAATAGCCTTTCCTTTATTATCATTACTTTATATTATATAATAAAATGGCCCTTCGGTCAATAGACTTGACGAGAAAAAAATAAAAAAGTTGTAAGATGGATTTGAGGTGAAAATAAATTCTGCGCCCGAATAATAATGAGCGTATAGAAAACAAAAAGAGTCATAAATGCAATCATTTATTTGCATTTATGACTCTTTTTTACAAAATTATATCAATTACAAGTGAATTTTTGTTTTTGCTAGCGGAGATACTTCCGTTATGTGACTCCACTATTGCCGAGGCTACTGACAGCCCGATTCCGAATCCTCCGCCCGATGAGCGAGCCGAATCCGAACGATAGAATCTGTCAAACATACGCTCTACCGCCACGTCGGTTATATCATCAGCGGTGTTTTCAATGCGTATCATAATGCCTCTATTATGCTTTTTCATCGTGTATTTAACGATTTTTCCTTCGGGTGAATACTTGACGGCATTGTCAAGCAGAATGGCAAGAAGCTTTCTTATCGAGTCCTCATCACCATTATAAGCTAGTGGATGCTTGATATCGGTTTCAATAACGATGCTCTTGCTTTTAGCAGGCGCGGCAAAGGAGTTGACAACATCCTCTGCTACCTCATCAATGGGGAATTCGATGTGAGGCAGGTTTTTTATCTCTTCCATTCTGGAGAGATATATGAGGTCGTTAGTGAGCGAGGATAGCCTGCTTGTCTGCTTTTTTATATCTGTGAGCCACTCGTTTTCTCCGATTTCCATCTCGATTAGCTCTGCATCCGCGCCGATTATAGTCAGCGGCGTTTTTATATCGTGACCTGCGTTGGCTATGAACTGCTTTTGCTTTTCGTAAGAATCTGATATAGGCTTGATTATCCTGTCGGAGAATATCATAAGCAGCGCGAATACAGCAAGCAGTCCCGCGAAGCAAAACGAAAGGCTGAGGAGCAAGAACGTACGCGCGTTGTCAAGGCTTCTCCTGCAATCAAGGAATATGACACTCGTGCCGTCATTGGATTCGTCAACGGCAAAGCGATAGACGTCAAGAAAGCCTGATTCTCTGCGGATTTTGAGGATAAATTCTGCCATTTCCTTGGCGGTTTCCTCGTTTACCTTAGATATACTCGTGATATCCACCATAGCGTTTTCACCGTTTTTAGAGAATTTTACGGTGAAAAATCTTGAATCAGAGGGCATCTCAATCAGAGAGTCTATCGGGTGGAGTGGGAGCATTTTGTCGGGCTCTTCGGGTGGGGGGAATTTTCCCTCGTTATGCATAATTGAGTGCAGCGTTCTATCCGCTTCTACAATTATGGTATGGTAATTAAAGATGTTCGTTACACCGATAATTACAGCAAGAACTATTGCCAAGGCGAGCATTGCCGCGGCAATAAATCTTTTTCTTAATTTTTTTATCATATTAAATGTTTTCTAGCGAATACCCCGAATTTCTATGCGCGCGTATTTCTACGTCAGCGCCGATTTTGGCTAGCTTTTTGCGTAGATATGAGATATAAACCCAGACTACGTTTATTTCAGCATCGCTGTCATATCCCCATATTTTTTCCATAAATTTCTCGGTAGAAATCAGGTGGGCGGGATTTCGCATAAGAAGCTCCATCATCTGAAATTCTTTATTTGCAAGCTTGCAGGAGCCGTCCTTTGCGGATAATTCATATGTCGCGAGATCGAGCGTGAGATTACCGAAATGCATTCTCGAGTCGCATCTCTCATCGCCCGTACGGGTTATCGCGCGTATTCTCGCAAGCAGCTCCTTGATGTCAAATGGCTTCGTCAGGTAGTCATTAGCGCCCGAATCAAGACCGAGCACCTTGTCGTCAACCTCAGACTTAGCCGAGAGAATAAGAACGGGAACGTTATTGCCGCGAGAGCGCATCTCACGAAGCACGCTGATGCCGTCACGCTTGGGCATCATGACGTCGAGAATAACAGCGTCGTAAATTCCCGATTCAATGTAGGTCAGCGCTTCCTCGCCGTCATAGACCGCGTCAACCGAATAATTATTTTTTTCAAGCAGGGCAACGAGCGCGCGTGAGAGCGACTGCTCGTCCTCGGCAAGTAAAATTCTCATAATCTGTCCTCGCATTGTTTATTTATTTATAAAAATGACATTTTATACTTATAGTGCTATTATATTATAAACCTGCGACCTTAATCTCAGTTAAAACAGCGGTAGTCACCAAACGGATTGATGCTTATATACTCGCTCCACTCGATATTTTCTTCCATACCGTCAAAGGTTATGGTAATATCGTATTCTCCTGCGAGAGAGGGAAGCGCATCAGCAGCCTCACCGTTTACTGTAATCGTCGGGCGTCTTATCTCCACGTCCTCGTCGCTGATATTCTCGGTTGTGTAAATCACCGTGCCGTCGAGCGACTTTAGCGTTACGTGAATCGGAGAGTCCATATTGAGCGAGAGATTAAAGGAAAAGGAATTTTCCCCGACCTTACCCACGTAAGCAATCGCACCGAGATAAGCGACATCGTCGAATTTGCCACTGCCGTTGCTGCCGTCGTAGTGACCGTCGTTCAACTCGGGAGCAGAGGCGGCACCCGACATATTTTTGTCAAGCCTCGCATCGAATATTCCCGAGAGTGAAACTCCGACCACTACTACCGCCAGGCTTGCTGCGATAGCGAGCGTCTGCTTCATGGGGAAGGGTTTTCTCTTATACGGCTCCGACACCTCGGATATTATATCGTCGCTTATTTCACCTATTGCCAGCAGGAGCTTTTCTTCGTTTTTCATACGTAAATCTCCTCCTTTTTTAGAAACTCGGCGAGCCTTTTTCTCGTTCTGTGGAGCATCGTTTTCACGTACCCCTCGGTCATCGAATGAGCCCTTGCGATTTCTGCTATCGAGTCCTCGAAGAAGTATCTTCTCACGAACACGCGCCTTGCCAGCTCGCTTTCATTAAGCAGGAATCTGCTTATCGCCTCACCGATAGCCGAAATTTCTATTTTATCAGTGATATTTCCATCACCTACGCACTCCGAGAGCTCGTCGAGCGACTCCTCGTATGCCGAGCGCTTTTTCGCATTCTTCGCTTTGTAGCGGTCTATTGCTATATTCCTTGTAATCTTCGCGAGAAAAGAGGAAAGAATCCTCGGTATAGTAGGCGGAACGCTGTTCCAGGTGTGCATATAGGTATCGTTCACGCACTCCTCGGCATCAAACCTGTCGGTCAGAATATTGTAGGCTATTTTCCCGCAATACGCGCCGTATTTCTCGTCGGTTTTGCTTATTGCGCTCTCGTCACGCTTTATGTATAGCTCGATTATTTCACTATCCTGTAGCATAGAAATCTCCTTTCTATAAGTATAGACGATGAAAAAACGAAAAGGTTACAGATTTAATAGATTTATAAATTCCTTATAGCTTTTGGGGAAGTCGGGACTTTTTTCGTCCTGCATTTGCATCAGCTTGGCAAACTTTTCGGCACGCAGTCTTGAAATAAGAAAATTCTCTATCCAATATGAGAACTTTGTATTGGGACTGTATTTTTCGAGCTTGCGCATTCTTTCGTACATCGGCGCGCCGTCAGACGCATCTCGCCAGGTGTCGACGAATGCGTAGTCAAAATGCTCGCAGGGCATAGTATTTTTTGCATATTCGAATGCGTCAGCGTTCACGATTTTTATCTTGTGCGCATTGGGCATTTGAGGGAGAATATATTTCCTAAAGAGCTTGATTACACCCTCGGATAGCTCAACGACGGTCACCTCGTCGACCGTTTCCTTTTCGGACACCATATATGCGTAATATCCGAGTCCGAGACCAAAGGTCACTACCTTGCCGTGCGCTGCCTTGATAGCCTCGTCGCAGGTGTCGAGGTCTACGGGCGTGAGCGTCATCCACTCGTTGCCGCCCTCCAGCACGGCAGGGAAGCGAAAGGTTTTCTCGAAGAACCCAAGCGGCGGCACCTCCGAGAAGTCCTCGCCGATTATCATATCTCCTGCGATTACCGCGCGATAGGGCTTATATTCCTCCCAGCGTATCTCCCAGTTGCCGTCAATTATATTATCCAGCTTGATATTCCTGTAATAAGGGTTGTTTTCGTACTTTTCCGCGTCAAGCAGTCTTACCGACGGAGTGAGATAATCGCGAATAAGTATTCTGTCCTCTCTGTTTTCAAAATCAAGGGCGAAAATCTCGGAGAGAAGCGCAACTATCGCTTCCTCCTTCGTTATACTGCCGTCGTCTGTGAGAGCATCTATCATTTCCTTAGAGATTACCTCGGGGTATCTCTCGAGATACTCGGCATAAAGCCTCGTTATCCTGAAATTTCTCTCGAAGGTTGCGACGAGCCTATCCAGCCTTCGTCTGTCTATATCGTTCATTTTTAACTCCAAAATTAAATATATATTTATTTTAATTCAAAACTCAGAAAATGTCAAGAAAATGGTCGTTTTTTCTTGGTATACCTCATTGATTATGAGTAAAAATAATTAAAAACGGAAGTTGATACGAATGAACCTTATATTAGGAAACGCGATATCATTTCTTGGTGCGATTTTTCTCTGCGCCTCCTGCGTGGCGAAAACCAAGCGCCGACTCGTAATATTGCAGTTCTTTCAGTGCGTTATTCTCACCACCGCGCAGATAGCATTTGGCAAAGGCTCGGGTGCGGTTTCGATGTCTGCCGCAGGTGTCAGAAATCTCATAATTGCCTCGGGGCATTATAATGCATTTATAATGATTCTTGTAGTGCTTTTCACGCTTATCTTTGGCTTATATTTCAACACCGCAGGCTACCTCGGGCTTTTGCCGATAGGCGCAGGAGTCTTTTACAGCGTAGCGCTTTATTTTGCCAAGGACGTCAGAACGCTGAAAATGGCTCTCTCGGTGCTTTTGTTCACCTGGATAGTCTACTCTGCCTTGATTTTCGATATCTTCGGCACTATATCCAACACCGCGGCGCAAATACTAAATCTGATAACCTTACAAAAAACGAGAAAGAGCGAGAGTGCATAACATCTCTCGCTCTTGACATTTGTAAAATATGGTATTATAATAAAGTTAAGGATTGCAGCTTCCGCAGGGGGAATATCCGTCCTTTATAAGCTCATCGCGCGTGCCGTTAAATTCCTTGCGGTTCTTTTCACTGACGCTCTCGGCGCAGGATTTACCGGGAGTATGGAACTTTTTGCTATTGACGTTCAGCACGTAGTCCATCACGATACCGTTGTTTTCGTGCTCACCAATCTCAATATCGTCGTTATTGTCGCTGTCATCCACCTCGGGATGCGAGGGCTCAATCTCGGGTAGCTTCTCACCATTTGCCACGTTAACACCCGAGAAGTAATCGATAGTCACACCGGGCTGTACGTTGTAGGCGTAGATGCAGAAGCATATTCCGCGTCCCGAATCCTCGACCGAGTATGCCTCCATAAGCACGCCGCGCGCCACGTAATCAAGCCCCTCGTATATCGGTGTAACACGGTATAGCACGTGCCTTCCGGTGCTCTTTACGTATTCGGCAACCATATTTTCAAAGGGAAGCATTCCCTCAATATTCAAATATCTTGTGCCTGTGATAAGATTTCTTTCGTTGTCGTTTTCGCCTGCGAGCTGGAAGCCTATCAGATGGCATCTGTTGTATACGTAGCCGTTTTCGACGAAATCGTATTGATTATTATTCGATATGCCGTTATACTCCCAGCCGCTTGGAGTAACCGACGCTATATCGTCACGGTCCTCTGTGGGCATTATCTCGACTCCAATGCAGGCGTATGCCACGCCGCACCTGCCAATCAGGTCGAGCTCAGAGTAGCGCTCAAAGGCCTTGGTGGTCAGCTCGCTATCCTTGAAGAACGGCTCGCCGCCGTTGATTTCTACGTAGGCAAATCCCGAATAATCGGGTATTTCGTCAAGCTGGATTATCGGCTTCTGACAGCTGCATATGAGCGAGAGCAGCATTACTATCAGCAGTATCGCAGCAGTCAGTCTTTTGCTTAAAATTATTCTGTTCAAGTCTAATCTCCTATAATCTTTTTCTTATATTATATCAATCAAATTCGATTTTTGCAACCCCAAAAAAATATTTTTTCCATTAACTGTAACCATTAGCAATAAATGCCGTCATTAAAGGTGAAAGGCAAAAAACAAATACAAAAAAGGAGCAAAAAAATGAAAAACACAATGAAAAGAATTCTCGCAACGCTCTTGGCATTCACCCTTGTTCTCTCGCTCGTAGCCCTGACCTCTTGCAGCTCTGGAAAGAGCGATTTTGCAGCAGGGGATGCGGGTATGATTGAGAACGGTTACGGCGGCGGATTTTCATCAGACGGAAGTGACTATAAGGACACCGTTCTTGGCGAAGAAAATCGAAAAATCATTAAAAATGTAAACGAAAGTGTGCAAACTGACGATTTTGACGCCTTTTTGGATTCTCTTAACAAGGCGATTGCCGAGGCTGGCGGATACGTTTCTTCCTCTAGCTATAACGGAAATAGCTACTACGATGAGTCGACTTTGCGCAACGCGAATATTACTATCAGAATACCCGCAGATAAGCTCTCGGCGTTTACCGAAAAGGTAGAGAGTATGTCGGTTGTAACCTCGTATAACGAGTATATCGACGACGTAACCAATCAGTACATTGACGTAACGAGCAGAATCACCGTTCTCGAGGCAGAGGAAATCGCGCTTCTCGAGATTCTCAAGACCGCAACTACAACCTCGGATATGCTCGATATCCGCACCCGTTTGCTCGACGTTCAGTCCGACCTTGCCTCGCTTCGCGCGCAGAGAGATTCGATTGACGACAGAGTAGAGTACAGCACCGTGATTCTTCGCGTTCGCGAGGTGCGCCGCGCAATTCCTCAGAACGTCGGATTCTTTGATGAGGTAGGCGGCAATTTCCTCGACAGCGTATACGATATAGGCGAGGGCTTCCGCGCCTTTGCGGTATGGCTTCTCGGCGATATTCTTTACATCATTTTAGTAGGCGCTATAATCACGGGAATAGTATTCCTTGCTCGCTTCATTATTAAAAAATACGGCAATAAGCTGCCAAAAAGAAAGAATAAAAAGGCTAAAGAAACCGAAGAAAACGGTAATGAATAATTAAAATAGAAAAGTGCGCCGAATTGGCGCACTTTTGCTTTGAATTGGAAAGCGAGCGACTGGTCCGAATCGCTGACCACGCCAAATAAAAAACCGAGTCACAAGGACTCGGTTTTTTTGTGAGTAATCTAAATATTTTTCTCAACATCTTGCCAACCGTTGTTCGTAAGAATATCCGCATTTTCTCCTACGAAAACGCTTGCGGCTTCTGTGTCGCCTTGCAGATGGTAAAGCATCCAAGCGGTCATATATCCGTCGGTCAGATGAAGCATATCCTGATGTTCTGCGCCCGTGACTCTTGCTCTAAGTTTGAACACGTCAGCGGTAATTCCGTC
>JAGBGE010000011.1 GCA_017936125.1 Clostridia bacterium | reverse complement strand
TTCGGTCCCTATCTGTCGTGGGCGTTGGATATTTGAGAGGAGCTGACCTTAGTACGAGAGGACCGGGTCGGACGTACCTCCGGTGCATCGGTTGTTCTGCCAAGGGCATAGCCGGGTAGCCGCGTACGGATGTGATAAACGCTGAAGGCATCTAAGCGTGAAGCACACCTCAAGATGAGATATCCCATCATTTTAAATGAGTAAGGTCACTTGTAGACTACGAGTTTGATAGGTCGTAGGTGTAAGCACAGTAATGTGTTCAGCTGAACGATACTAATAGACCGAGGGCTTGAACTGTTGTTTTGCATAACAAAACTCAACAGAAGCAAGTTCGCACATTTCCTTGAGCTTCGTTTCTATACTTGTTCGGTTTTTAATGGGCATTTTCAATAGCCTTCCCCCAGCGTAGCGACATGGGGAAGGGGGACCATTTGCGACGGCAAATGGTGGATGAGGTGCTAGAAGCAATATGGAGTCTCGCAATAGCGAGGCTTTTTGTTTTATACAGGGGTATGATATATGAGTGATAGATGCCTCGGATAAGTAAAAAAACGCCTTATATCTTTCCTAGTGCAAGCACTGAGAAATATATGAGGCGTTTTTTACGTTGCTTCGCAACTAAAAATCCGAGGGCATCAGGTAAAGTATTACTGTACTTAGGGGTAGGTGTTTCGTCCGTCGCTTATACCGAAGTTCGTACAATTCGCGCGCCGGACGAATAAACTGCGCTGAGGTAGCGCATTCTGCACCCGCTGCTCCGCAGCTCCCAAGTTTTTCTACCGAAAACCTTGCCTCAGCTTGGTTGAAGCAACAGTAATGTGTTCAGCTGAACTAGAAAAATGAGATGCTTGACATTAGATAAAAAGAATGATGTACTAATTGTGACAGCAGTATTCTACAAGGTTTAGATGAAAACATACCTGCAAGCATTTTTGTTTTTTTGAGTCTTTCAGTGTTGTTTTTGATGTTCTTATGGCTTTTTTGACTTCTTTGAATTGGAAATTGATTATTGGAGATGAAGAGTTAGTATACAAAAATGAAACTCTGAAAATAAGTAAACCCCGACGCTTATTGCGTCGGGGTTTATCTTTTATGAAGCAAGGAGCAAGAGGAGATAGAGAATGCCGAATGCAGCGCAGATGATGCCCATGGTTACGAACATGGGAACAAGGTTGAATTTAACCGATTCCCAATAGGTCTTTGCCCAATCCTTCGGTGTGTGGCCGGGGCGGAACTGAAATGCGCCAAGCGGAGCTTTGGGTTGCTCGTTTTGAGCGTTCTGCTCGCTATTATCTGCCTTTTTACCGTAAAGCGAGGACATATCCGCTATCGTTCTGCCGTCGTCGTAATAGACGACTTTTTTCTTCTTTTTCTTCTTGTCACTCATTTGTGAATGCTCCTTTGAGTCGCTTATTTCTTTGCTTCTTCCTCTGCGAGATGGCACGCAGCGAAGTGGCCGTCACCGTACTCACGGTAGGTGGGGGTAACGTACTTACACTTCTCGGTAGCGTGGGGACATCTGGTGTGGAAGCGGCATCCCGAGGGGGGATTAGCAGGTGAGGGAATATCGCCGTTAAGAACGATTCTGTTCATCTTCACGTCTGGATTCGGGTTAGGAATCGCGGAGAAGAGCGCCTTGGTGTAGGGGTGAATCGGATTCTCGAAGATGTCCTTCTTGTTACCGAACTCAACCATAGAGCCGAGGTACATAACGCCAATCTTATCCGAAATGAACTTAACTACCGACAAATCGTGCGAAATGAAGATGTAAGTCAGGTTCATCGACTGCTGAAGCTCTTTGAGAAGGTTGATAATCTGCGCCTGAATCGAAACGTCAAGAGCCGAAACAGGCTCGTCGCAGATTACGAGCTTGGGATTTACCGAAAGCGCACGCGCGATACAAATTCTCTGACGCTGACCGCCCGAGAACTCGTGGGGGTAACGCTCGAAGTAGTAGTCACGCAGACCGCACTTGTCCATAAGCTTAAGAACGTAGTCCTTAACCTCGTCCTTGGGAACGATGCCGTGAACCTGAACCGGCTCGGAGAGAATATCTCCTACCGTGCTTCTGGGGGGAAGCGAGGAGTAGGGGTCCTGGAAGATGATCTGCATCTTGGTGCGGTGCTTTCTCATTTCCTTGGTGTTATAATTCGTGATATCCTCACCGTCGAAGATAATCTGACCGCCGGTGGGCTGATGAAGCTTGAGTATCGCGCGGCCGAGAGTGGTCTTACCACAGCCCGACTCACCAACGATACCGAGCGTTTCGCCCGCTTTGAGCTTGAAGGAAACGTCGTCAACTGCGACAAGCTCGCGCTCTACCTTACCGAGAAGCGACTTCTGAAGAGGGAAGGTCTTGCGCATATGTCTAACCTCGATGATAGCCTCGGGATCGAAGGGCGCCTTGAAGTCCTCTTCGCGCTGTGCAGCGAAGGCAGCCTTATTCTTAGCGTCTTCTTCCTTGTATGCCGCGATCACGGGATCAACGACTTCCTCAACTTCTGTATTCTTTTTCTTGTCAGCCATTGGTTTCCTCCTCTCTGTACAGGTGGCAAGCCACGTAGTGAGTGGGGCTTACCTGTACCATTCCGGGATAATCGCCGGAGCACTGACTGATGCACTGTGAGCATCTCTCCTTGAAGAAGCAGTGCTTGGGCATATTTACGGGGTTAGGAACGTTACCGGGGATATTGAAGAGCGTGTCGCTGTCCGAGTCCATAGTGGGCTTGGATTTCTGAAGACCGATAGTGTAGGGGTGCAGGGGATTATGGAAGATCTCCGATACCGTACCCTGCTCGATAACACGGCCCGCGTACATAACTACAACGTAGTCTGCCATTTCGGCGATAATACCGAGGTCGTGAGTGATAAGCATAATCGAGCCGTCGATTCTCTTCTTCAAATCGCGAAGCAAATCAAGAATCTGCGCCTGAATAGTAACGTCAAGAGCCGTGGTAGGCTCGTCTGCGATAATGAGTCTGGGGTCACACGCAAGAGCCATGGAAATCATAACTCTCTGACGCATACCACCCGAAAGCTCGTGGGGGAATGAGTTGTAAACTCTCTCGGGAGCTGCAATACCTACAAGCTCGAGCATCTCAAGCGAGCGGCGCTTCGCCATCTCCTTGGTCGCACCGGGGGTGTGAATGAACACAACTTCGTCGAGCTTGTTACCGATAGTGAAAACGGGGTTAAGCGAGGTCATAGGCTCCTGGAAGATCATCGAAATCTGACGTCCTCTGATGCGGTGAATCTCGCTCATAGGCATCTCCGCGATGTCGAACACCTTTTCCTCCATCTCGTACATAAGCACGCCGGAGTCATTGGTTGCCTGCGCGGGAACTCTGACGGGCTTGCCGTCCTTACCTATAACGTCGTTACCGTCCTTATCCTTCAGATTCTCGAAGAGAATCTTGCCGTTAGGCTTGCGCTTGAATATCGGAATAGGATTGCCAAACTCGTCACGCTTGAAGTCGTAGGACTTGAAGCGAATGCTGCCCGAGTAAATCTGACCCTGAGGACCCTGGAGAAGTCGCATAACCGACATACTCGTAACCGACTTACCACATCCGGACTCACCAACGATGCCGACTGTCGCGCCCTTGGGAATGTTGAAGGAAACACCGTTTACCGCCTTAACGACACCCTGGTCGGTGAAGAAGTAGGTGTGAAGGTTGTCAATCTCAAGAATATTCTTGTTGTCCTTCATCTCGGTGACGAATTCGCTCTCGTCAGCTTTTCTGTACTTCTTCTTTTCCAGAGCCTTCATAACCTTGGCATTAGCCTTGGCTATCTCGCGTATCTCCTTGTTTGAAAGGTAATGCTTGTCAGAGCTTTTACCTGTTTTTGCTTCATTGTTATTAACTTCGCTCATACATTACCTCCTCATCTTGGGGTCAAGGGCATCACGCAGACCGTCGCCGATAAAGTTGAAACCAAGAACGGCGATGATAATGCAAATACCGGGAGGGCCCCATACGTTGAAATAGTTAGAAAGAATATCAGGGTCCTTTGCCGCGTTGATCATAGTACCCCATGCAGCGTACTGCTCGGGAGCACCAAGACCAAGGTAGGAAAGGGATGCCTCATAAAGAATCATACTACCAAGGCTGAGAGTCATGGAAACTATGAGCTGAGGCATAACGTTGGGAACGAGGTGCTTGAAGATCTTTCTTCCTGTGGAATAACCCATTGCCTCTGCGGCAACCATATATTCCTGCTCACGAAGCGAAAGGATCTGACCACGCACAAGACGTGCGGTTCCCGACCAGGAGATGAGCGTAAGGAAGCCCATCAGCCAGTAAATCTTGTACTGATAATTGAACATATCCATGCCGCCCTCACGCAGACCGTCGATAATCGTACCGACGATAAGCAGGATAGGGAAGCCGGGAAGACACATAAGAATGTCACACACTCTCATGATGATGTTGTCAACGATTCCGCCGAAGTATCCGGCGATTCCTCCGAAGATAATTCCGAGGAAGGTTACGATAAATACCGCCATAAAGCTGATGGTCAGCGAGATCTTACCGCCGTTCATCAGTCTTGCGAGAACGTCCTTACCGGTCTTGTCTGTTCCAAGAGGATGCTTCGCGCTGGGCGCGGAGAGCATATTGTCGGTAAGCTGTGTTTCAATAACCTGATAGAAGCCCTGAATATTGCCGTTCTCGTCCTCGTACTCAACCCACTTGGTCGTGTACTCGGTCTTACCGTCCTTGTCTATCTCGGTGGGAGATACTCTGTATACGAGAGGACCAACCCAACAGAAGAGGAAGAGCGATACGACCATTATAAGACCGATGATACTGAGCTTGGAACGGAAGAAGCGGCGAATAACCATCTGCATAGGGGACATCAGCTTGAGCGTCTGCTCGTGAGTTACCTCTTCTGCGGGTGCAGCTGCTTCTACGTTTTCTTCTATCTGCTCGTTTTCAAGAGCTTCAAGATTCTTATTCTTGTTTTCCATACTGCACCTCCTTACTCAAGCTTAACTCTCGGGTCAACGATAGCGTACATAAGGTCTGCAAGCAGAACGCCTATAACGCTAAGCAGTGCCAAGAACATATTGTATCCCATTATGAAGGGAATGTCTGCAACAAGCATCGCCTCGAACGCCTTGTTACCGATACCGGGAAGACCGAAGACCTGCTCTGTGATGATAGCACCCGAGAACAGACCGGGAAGAAGTCCCGCAAGCGAGGTGACGAGAGGAATCATAGTGTTTCTGAAGGCGTGCTTATAAATAACAACCTTTTCCTTAAGACCCTTTGCTCTGGCGGTACGGATATAGTCGGAGTTGAGAACCTCAAGCATATTCGTACGGGTCATTCTCATTCGTCCGCCGATGCTGAGGATAACAACCGTCAGTATGGGAATGAACAAGTGCCACATCTGGTCGAGGAGAAGCGGGAAGCCCGACAAATCCTTCGACGCGTCGATAAGTCCCGAAGCAGGGAACCATTCGAGCTGAATTGCGAAGATATTCTTCAGAAGCTGTCCGAAGAAGAAGGAGGGAAGCGAAATGCCTATCATTACGAGCACCGTAACGACATAATCGCGAATTGAGTACTGATGCGTCGCGGCGGTAACGCCGAGAGGAATCGCAATCAGGAACTCGAAAATTGTAGCAATAAGCGCAACCGCGAAGGAAACACCCATATGATCCTTGATAACGTCAATAACGGGAATGCCGTACTTGAAGCTCTCGCCGAAATCGAATTTCAAAAGCTTTCCGAGCCAGGCAACGTAGCCCTCGAATATGTTAGTGTCAAGACCGTAGGTCTTCATCATCGCGTCAATAAGCTCCTGCGACGTCTCCGCACCCGTAGTCGTTATAGAAGAAAGCTTCTGAGTAACGAAGTCAACCGGCATGCATCTGATAAGAGCGTAGATTATCAGAGAAACGCCAAGCAGTATGAGCACAGAAAGTGCAAGTCTTTTAATTATATACTTTAACATAGCATCCTCCAATCATCTTTTTTTCTTGTAGTACGCGTAGAATGCGTCGAGGTCAGCCTCGTCGATTTCCTCAATAGGAATAACGTATCCGTGCGTTCTCTTTTTCTTCAAAATGTTTACTGCCACAACAGCTGCCGCAGCGATGACCACAGCTGCGATACAAAACCCAACGATAATACCCGAATCGGATCCGCCCGCGGTGCTGGCACCGGCAGAGAACTTAATCTCCCAGATTCTGTCAAGAGGCGAAGAATAGGGGTTAAGCTCCTGGGGGAAGGAGGTGGGGTCGATTATGTTTGCATTGTAAGCATAAAGCTGCTTTCTCTGGTATACGGGAAGCTCAACCGCGAGGTCGAGAATATATACCATAGCCTCCTCGTAAAGAGCTGTACGGTCTGCCTGAACGTCGGTTTCACGAGCGTCATCTATGATTTCGCTCATATTGTTGAGTATTTCCATCTCCATCCAGTAAGCGCTCTCGTTCGAGAGAATATGGTTATATCCCCATGCCTTAACGCTCGATGCGTTGGAGTTCTTGTGGTAAACCTGATATAAGTCAGGGTCAACGGTAGAGCCCCATGCCGCAGCCCATACGGAAAGAGAGCCGGTAGAGAGCTTCGTCAGAGCCTGAGTATCTGCTATAACCTCAACCTCCCAGCCGCACTCGTTAAGGAGCTTCGCTGCTGTCTGGAATACCTGATAGGTCGGGTGGTCGGTAAGATCCGAGCCTGCGATGGTGAAGGTAACCTTGAGATCCGAGTCGGTGTAGCTCATGGTGTGGTTATAAGCCTGCGCCATAAGCGACTTGATATTCTCGAGAGCCTTTGCCTCGCTGAATTTAATGTAGGGATAAGAGTGACCGTTCGTCTGCTTGTTATTGCCGTTGTCATCCTTGGGATAAGCCCAGCTTACAGTCGACATAGGCCAGAAGATCTGCTCTGCCGTACCTGCATCGTAGTACTGAAGCGCAAGGCTGGTGTCCATTGCTGCCATAATAGCGCGGCGAAGGTATATGTTAGGGATAAGACCCGCGTTGATACCGATGTAACCGTAACCAAGCTGGTCAACCGCTATCTGCTGATAGCCCTTCGACTTTATGGAGTCGAGAATAGCGGCGTTATCCTTAGTGAGCTGAGGAGTTACGTAATGTACTGTGCCGGACTGAAGCATCGTGAGCGCGTCGTTGGCAGGTACTATCTGGTAACGGATTTTTTCGATATTAACGTGGTAATCTACGGTAGAGTCTGCGGGGAGACTTGCTTCCAGGCTCTCCTCAAAGTGAGGGTTAGCCTTGAAGTAAACAACGTTACTGTTAAAGAATTCAGTACCGGTAACGGTATCCGCATTCTTATTGTTGGTAGCCATATACGCACCCGCGCCCATAGGAACGGTTACGTTTCTCTGCGACTGGATAGAGTCGGTCATGAAATCGAAGCTACCGTACTCAACGCCGAAGTTGTTGTTCTTGATATCCACAGTATAGCCCTCTGCATAGTAGTGCTGGGGAGCAACCGCGAATGCGAAGTTCCATACTGCCTTGGGGTCAACGCCGTTGACCTTAATTTGTAGCACGTCGTACTCGTCAGCGTTAACGGGAGTACCGTTGGGGTTGTGCTCGTGCGCAACCTTGTAGGTCACGCCGTTAAGCTCAACGGTCTCGGTGTCGGTGGTGTGACCGAGGGAAACTATACCCGAAATATTCGGGAACGCCATCTCGCCGTCAGTGGTGTTTTCCTTGAGGATAACCTCCTTAGCCTTAGCCATATACATGGTCTGAAGCTCCTGCGCGGTTGCCCAGTAGGAAAGGATAACGTGAAGCTCGGAGTTAATCTTGGAGTCGTAAACGTACTTTACGGCGTCAGCCTTGGTCTTGATGTTGTCGGGATAATCTCTGTGAACCTCGAGAATCGTATTCTTGTCAGCGTTAGGCTTGCCGTCCTTATCGCCGAACTTAACGGTAACGTAGCCCTCCATATACATAAAGGAAGTGATTTCATCGAAGTTATGCGACTTGTAGGGCTCCTCGGTATACGCTTCCTTGGCGCTCTCGTAGTCGGACTCAAGCTCCTTCTTGAAGAGCTCGAGAGTCTTGTCGTAGTCGGCTATAAGCTGATCCACGGTTACAGTAGAGGTATCGCTCGACACAGCCTGCTTATAACCCTCGGAGAGAGTCCACGCCGCAAGCGCGGATCTCATCTTCGCCTCGGTGGTGGAGTAACCGCCCGAGGGGGTCTTTGCAACCTGCTCGAATACGTTGATAAGCTCTTTGATACGGTTTGACGCTCTGTCACGAGCCGCATTTGTGAGCCATTCGTCACCGCTCGCGCCACCGGAGAGGTTCTGCTGTGTTCTGTACTGCGAGAGACCCTGAATGTCTGTCGAGTACATAGTAGAGGAGCCTGTGTAAACGGGGTCGAGGTAGACGTACATATTGAAGAGCACGTCCTCGATGGTGAGAGGCTCACCATCGGAGAACTTAATGCCGTTCTTGATTACAAACGTGTAGGTTGTAACACCGGTTTTATCCGGATTTTCGCTTTGCTCGGTGCTATCGTAGTTAGACGCATAGTCAAGCGCTACTACTGCTTCATCTGGGCCAAAGGTTACTACGGCGTCGCCGTTTTCATCGATTCCCGACGTCAGCATACCTATCTGAGTCATAGAAACGATCGTTCCGTCTGCCGCACTGGTTGAGTAGAAGGGATTGAACAGACCGTCAAGGTTATCAGTCATGATAACGAACGCCTGATTTCCGCTACCGCCACAGCTAGAAAGCACCGAAGTGATACCGAACATCATCACAATGCACAGCATCAGTGAAATGATTTTTTTCTTCATTTTCTGCCTTCTTTCTTTGTAATACGTTTTATTAGTTACCAGAAGCGATGGAAACTACGCCGTCCTCGTCAACAGAAACGTCGAAGGCATTGTTGTCCTTGTTCTGCTTCTCGACGAGAATCTCGCCTGCCTTAATTCCATTCGCCTCACCGTTACCAAAGATGGTCTTGATAGTGAAGCTGTCGCTACCCACAAGGGCTGCGCAGTTGTCACCGAATACCAGCTTACCGCTGATAGTAACGTTCTTGAAGCGCGCATCCTCGCTCACAGTACCTGCGAGAAGACCGAAGGTCGCATCCTGCGCAACTGCTCCAAGGTCGATAGTATGAGTAATATCCTCAAACTTAACGTTTTCGATATAAGCGTTCTCGCCAAGAGAGGAGAACAGACCGTTGGTAATACGGCTCTTCGAGGTGCTATCGAAGGAAACACCCGAGATGGTATGCTTCTTACCGAAGATCTTACCGTTAAACTTACCGTTCAGGAAGGCGGCAGGCCATTCCACATTGGTGAAGTCGAGGTCAGCGTAAAGCTCGTAGTAGCCCTCGGTGTCAGCATTCTTGATGAAGTCCTCAACCGAGTAGATCTTGTAGGTCTTGCCCTCAGTCCATTCGGTGTGAAGCTTGATAGTAGGTGTAAGTGATGTTGCCGTTGCCTCATCCCACTTACCGCTGATGGTGGTCTTGCCGTCGGTTTCGTTCACGACAATGTTGGTGTCGAGATATTCAACCGACTCGAGCGTGTAGCCTTCTCTTACAGGGAAGTTATCCATATTGAGAGTTACGTCGCCGTCCTGCCATTCGGGAATGGTGAGATTAAGCGCGGACACGGTAGAAAGAAGGTAGCTCTTTCCGTTTTCGTCATTAGTGTAAATTTCGAAGTTGTAGTAGGGAACCCATGCCGCATAGAGCGTAAGCACGCTCTCCTCGGCAGAAAAGTTGTAATTCAGATTGAGATCGAGTCTGTCATTTTCGAAATCCCACTTGCCGGAGTAGGTGTAACCGTCTTCCGTCTCGGTTCTGGTGGTGTACCAGCCTGCGAGGAAGTAACCGGGGTTGGTAACCTGCATAATGTTGTTCTTATCTCTTCTGATATCATCGGGCGCGAGCAGCGCAAGGCCGTCCTCACCGATGCTTGCAGGGTTGTAAAGGTCTACGATAGAGGATTTGCTACCCTTGAAGGTACCGCCGTTGGAGTCGAAGGTGACGCTGATAGTGTAGCCTTCCTTCTCGTAGTCGTCGTAGTAGCTCTTATTGCCCTTAACGATTGCAATAACCACGCCCACGATGAGAAGAACTGCCGCAACAGCCGCGCAGGCGATAATGATAGTCTTACGCTTCTGCTCGGAGCCGTCGTTGGTTACGTAGCCCTCGGTTATATCGTCGAAGTCTACGGGCTTGTCGAAGATGCGCTTTTCGAAGGGAGCTTCGGGAATTTCTTCCTCAACCTCCTCCTCGACCTCGACGGTAGCCACAGGCTCTTCCACTGCATATTCCGCATCTGCCGCGATCTCGTCGCTGCTTTCAGCAGCCTCGGGCGCTTCCGTGGGAGTCTGCGCCACTGCGATTTCGCCGTTCTTGATCTTCTTGTAGAAGAGGAAGAGAAGCACGCCAAGTCCGATTACGCAAAGCGCGAGAACCGAAACTACGACGATAAGAACGATGAGTGCGGTCTGAATGCCGTTCTTCTGCTCCTCGGGAAGCTCCTCGATAGAGGGATCGCCGGAGAGATACTCAAGGTCCTCGATCATCTGCTCCGCATCCTTGAGGATAGTGAGCAGGGAGTTAGAAACAAGTGCGCGCTGCTCGTCACTCACGATCTTGTCGTAAGCAGCTCTTGCTGCTACAACGAGCGACTTGTGCTGGAGAGTTACCTCGCTGGCACTGGTGGGCAGCTTCGAGATAGCTGCGATAGCAGCAAGCGTGGTGTCGTCGGCAGCAGCCGCGCCCGAAACGTCAAGTCCGAAGTACTGATTCATAATGAATGAATCGTAGTTCTTACCGTTGACAGGGCTGATCATAGTGATCTTGTCCTCAAGCTTACCTACGTAGTCTACAAAGTTAGCGCCGTAGAAGAAGTTAGAGGGAAGCGAGGTTACGTTCCACATAAAGTAGGGAATGATCTCCGTACCCTCGTAGTTAATGGGATTGCCGTAGCTGTCCTCAAACTCGTAAGTGCCCTTTGCGGGAATATTCTGCATAGTCTCGTAGTAGAGGCTGTCGTATTCCTCCTCGAGCATAGGAGATTGATAGCTTGCAAAGGATACGAACTGAAGCTTGTCGCATCCGTAGAACGCCTTATGACCGATAGCAGCGACGGTGTAGGGGAGAACTACTCTCTCAACGTCGTAGCCTGCAAACGCCATAGCGCTGATTCTTACAGTACCCTCGGCAACCTCAGCGGTGGTATCGCCCATCCAGGCGATAAGCTCAAGTCCCTTGGGAACGACTCTGTAAATAGAGCCGTCAATAATCTTGATATTCTCACCAATATCGAAGGTGTAAACGTCCTCGGTCACCATTACCTTGTCGCCGAACATTACGTCCTGCTTGGTGAAGAATGGAGCAATAATGCAGTTAGCGAAGGGGTTGTCGCCGATATTTGTGAGCTTGTCGCCAAGCTTAACCTCAAACTCGGTAACGTTTTCCTTATAGAATGCGTGAGTACCGATGTACTCTGCATCGGAGAGGTCAACAGCGTTGAAGTCGGTGTACGCGAACGCGTAGTCGCCAACGTAGCTTGCGTTTTCCTCACCGTCAAGCTTGGAAAGCGCCTCGCAGTAGGAGAATGCGCCCTCCTCGATAACGATATCCTTCGCGCCGAGCTTAACAGCGGGAAGCTCCTCGTTGTAGCAGAATGCATACTCGCCGATGAAGGTAGCCTTTTCGAGATTTGCTGCGGAAAGATTACACTCCGCAAACGCATATCCCTCGACGGTCTTTACGTTTCCAAGATTAACCTTGGAGAGATTATCGCAGGACTGGAATGCGCCCTCTGCGATTTCGGTAAGGTTCTTACCGAGAGTTACGGTAGTAAGCTCCTTACAAGCCGCAAACGCGTTCTTTCCGATAGATTCAAGAGAGGAAAGATCAACGCTTACGAGATCGGGAGCGTGATAAGTGTAGTGATACTCGCCCTCGGGTGTGATATCAACCGTAGAGCAGCTCTTGTTCTGATATTTGTAGTGGATGTCACCGGAGAATGCCGATTCACCAATCGAAATAACCTTCTCAAGAGCAATTTCCTTAAGAGATGCGCAGTTGTAGAATGCGAAATCGCCAATCTTCGCGCCCGAGCCGATAGAAACCTTCTCAAGCTCGGCAGCGCCGTAGAATGCGCCACCCTCAATGATAGCGTTCTTACCGATAGTAAGAGATCTGATCGGGCTCTTGTATACTACCGAGTAAACAGCCATTTCCTTGGAAATCTTGTCGCCTGTTGCGGAGTTGTAGAACTCACGTACTACGGTCTCGCTCTCGGCAGTCCAGCTTTCCTCGGTAGACATATAGAATGCGTTGAGACCAACGGTAACGTTGTCGCCGATAACTATTGTAGCAAGGCTACCACAGCTTGCGAACGCGCCCTCGGGAATAACGAAGCCGTCGGGAATATTAACCTCGGTTATATCGCTTCTGTAGAATGCGTATTCACCCATATCTACACCGCTCTCAAACTCGAAGTTAGCGATAGCGGTATTTTCGAATGCGTATTTACCTATGCTAGTGAGCTTACCAAGCTCAACGGTTGTAAGACAGTCACACTCGGAGAATGCGAAGTCGCCAACGCTGGTTACGCTGGGGATAGAAACCTTAATTAGCTTATCACTGCCTGAGAATGCCGCGTTGCCGATAGAGGTAATCTTAGAGTCGTTAAGAATAAACTCGGTCTTTGCGGGAGCGACGAGAAGAATCTGATCACCTGCCGCGTTGGTAAGATAAGAGCCGCCGTCCTTCGAAACGAAGGTGGTGTTACCGCTTGCGACGGTGAACTTATCAATGATAGTGCCTCTGAATGCGTATTCGCTGATAACAGATACGTCCTTGCCGAGAGTCACGCTCTTAAGAGAGGTACACTGGTTGAACGCGCCTGCGGGAATAACCGACGCATTGATAGAGATAGATTTGAGCGAGGTACAGTCGGTGAATGCGTACTGACCAAGCTTAATCTTTTCTGCCTTGATGTTAACGCTCTCGAGCTTGGTGTTGTTACCGAATGCGTAAGCACCGAGCGACTGAAGCGTTGCGGGAAGATTTACCTTAGTAATAGCGGGGTTCTCCGCAAATGCGAAGTTAGCAATAGCAACCGCGCGGTCAAGATTAAGAGTACCCGTGATAGCACAGCCCTGGAATGCGGACTGGTTGATGAACTTAACGTTCTCGATACCCTCAATTTTCTTAAGTGAGGTACAACCGAGGAACGCGCCGTAGTCGATAGTCTCAAGCGTGGAGGGGAGAACAACGGTTTCAAGCGCAGTCATGTTAGCGAATGCGTACGGACCGATACGCTCAATACCCTCGGAGAGAGTAACCTTTTTAATAGTGTTATCACCGATGAACCACATCTTCATGGTCTCGGGAGCTTCCTCGGAGATCTCGTCGTTAGGACCCTTTTCCACGTAGTCGTAGTTAGAGAATGCGAACTGACCTATCTCGGTGATAGCCAGACCGCTGGTGTTGAGGTTGACGTGATTCTGCTCGTCACCTGCGCCGAAGTAGTTGGTAAGAGAGGGACCGGAGGTAACGTAGGGCTCCTTGACCTCAATATTAACAGTTGCGGAGTAGAGAGTGCTCTTGCCGTCCATCATAACCTTTGCGGTTACCGACGCAAGACCCTCGGCCACTGCCGTGATAGTACCGTTTTGGTCTATCTTGACAACGCTGTCGTTACCCGACTCAAATACAACCTTAGTTGCATTCGGGAAGTATGCGTGAAGCTCATAATTAAGCCTTACTGATTCCGAGGGGTAAAGCGATAGACTGTAATAGGATGACGAGGGGAACTTAAGGTTGTCGCCCGTCGAGCCTATATCTCTATCGGTGTTATCAAGCTTGTAGAATGCTTTTATAACGTTAAATCCGGTGAGAATAAAGCTGTCGGCGACAGGCTTGGAGTATTTCTTGTAGCCTGCGTCGTCCTCACTGAGAACGTCGACGTATATGATTGCCTGATGCTTGCTGTCGGGCGTCTTTGCCGTGATTCTCGCGCCGGCGCCGCCTACAGCGATAATCTTGTTATTTACAACTCTTACGCTGTTCTGGTTAGAGCTGCTATACTCGATGAGCGCGCCCCACTCGGTAGCAGGATATACTACGGGATTGAGGCTGTAAACCTCGTTGGGACTGAGGGAAATATAAAGCTCGTTTGTGATTCCACCGTCCTCGGTAGCGAAGCCGAACGCCTCGAAATCGTCGGGAAGCGCGATTTCATAGGTTGCGGAGTTCATCGCGTAGTCGTAGCAAGCCACCGTGAAGGTGTTCTTGTTCATAGAGCCGGTCTGCTTGTTGACGATATCGTCAATGTAATCGGTCAGCTCGATAACTACGTAATTGGTAGAATTGAATTCGGAGTAAATAGGAGTTGCGTATTTGCCGTATGCATTGAACGCCGCAGCGCCGTCGCTGCCAGTGCTAACGTAACCTGCCTGAAGAGCCATTGCGTAGTGGTTGTCGTAAACTGCAAGCTTTGCAAAAAGCTTGGTCTTCTTGGAGGAACGGTCGTATTCGGTGTAGAATTCACAGTCCGTAAGCGTAGGAGCCGAGAAGTCGGTCGTCACGGGGAATGTGAATGTGTTGTTGAGGTTTGTATCAGCGCCGCCGTCACCGTAGTCAAGGTAAGCCTTGAGGGTTACGGTATAGCGGGTGTTGTTCTTGAGATTCTGCTCAATAGCGCTGAACTCAATGTCAATGTTGGCAGGACGGATAGGACCGCCGTCGCCGTAGGATTTTCTGATGTAATTTTCTGTGCTGGAGTATACTATCTCACCGGTTGAGTCCTCGGTGATAACTATGTCAACCTTTTTCGCGCCTCTGAGCATACCTGCCCAAACGAAGCGAAGCGAGTTAATCTCACCGCCCTCGGTTTGCTGGTTGGAGATAGAGATGTACTTTCTGTCAGCTGCGATTATTTTATTGTTGGGATTCTGTTCGAAGTAGTAAGAGCCGAGATAGCTTACGTAGTCACCGGTAGAACCGCCGATAGGACGGGAAGCGTAAGCGTCGGGAAGATTCTTGTCGAGAGGATCGATTGAATCGTCAAGCTCGTCCTTGTTGGTCTCGAAGAAATCAAGGTCGAAGATAGGAGCAACAGTCCAGTCGCCGTAGAATGCAAGGTAGGGGAGAGTAAGATCCTCTTCCTCACCGTCCGCGGTAAGCATAAGGAAGCCCTCGACGTATCCACCGTTCTCAAAGCTCTCGTCGAGATACTTCTTGTTCTCGTCGGTGAGAGTGATTCTTACCGTCACGTCTGTGGTCTGACCCGCAGCGACGGTAATCTTACCGTCATCGTTCATACCGCTGCTTACGGAAATAATCTCTACGATAGCGCCGTCAAGCTTGTACGCCGACTCGGTTACGGTTGTTTCACCGTGACTTGTCTTTGTCTCGCTGACGCCCTCGGTCAGAACGTGAGCCGAGAGGCTGTACGACTGAGCCGCGGTGCCGAAGTTGTAGATACCGAACTTGAGAGTGTAAACACCCGTCTTATCGGGATCGTCGCCAAGCTCGATTTTGGACTTATCCATAATCGAATTGTTTTCATCGTAAGTAACGATATATGCATTTGTTGCTGCGGAGTCATTAAGGTTGGCAAGACCTGCGCCCTGCTTTCTGACGGAATAGGGCAAACCGTTTTTGTTTATGATAATATCTGCCGTAGACATCATAATTCTGTTTACGGTAGCTGTGATTTCCTTCGCGTCCTTCTCTCTGTCAAAGCCGAACTTTTCAATTACGTACTGACGGAGAAGCGCTGCAACACCCGAGATGTTGGGGGTAGCCATCGACGTACCGGAAATTCTGTCGTAATCCTCACCGGGAACAGACGAGAGAATCGAGCCGCCGTGCGCGGTGATCTCAGGCTTGATCTGAAGGTCGGGAGTAGGACCCCAGGAGGAGAAGTCGGAGATGAAGGGACCGGAGGTCTGACTGCGGCTGATCTTAATCTTACCGCGACCTGCCTCTGCGAGCATCTCACCGTCGTCCTGCGAAATCGAGCATACTGCGATGTCGGTTTCACCAACGTTCATTCTGATGTCACCCGAAACGTTGTTGTATATGATAACGCCTGCCGCGCCCATTTCCTGCGCGAGAGCAGTCTTTTCCTCGAAGGTGTTGTAACCACGCTTAACGAGCGCAATCTTACCCTTGACGTCGATACCCGTGTAGTCGGCAGCCGTACGACCTGCGCCTGCTACGAGCACGTACTCAATTTCCATCTCGTCAACGCCATCGGGAAGAAGCTCGCCGACGAAGTCCTTTTCCTTAGAAACTCTGTCGGTAGACTCGATGAAGTACATGATGTTGTCGCCGTAAAGAAGGTAAGGAGTCTTTGCGCCCTCGATAGAAGCTACCGAGAGAGCGCCCGCATAAGTAGAGGGCGAGCCAACCGTAGCACTGTCGGGGTTAGATGTAAGGGGAAGGTTACCGTTCTTATCAGAGCTGTATGCCGAGTTGAAGCTGTTGGATGCCGCAACTATCATAGCGATACCGCGCTCACGGATCTTCTCGTAAAGTGCGTCCTCGTGATACTTGGTCGAGGGAGTACCGAAGCCGCAGGATGTACCGATAGACATGTTGATAACGTCAACACCGAGAGTAACGCAGTCCTCAAGAGCCGCGATAATCCAAGAGGTGTGAGAGGTAGACTCAACGTCGGAGAATATCTTCATCGCAGCAACCTGCGCGTTGGGAGCAACACCAACGAATTCGCCCGTATAGTCCTCAGCCTCGATGTGCTCGAGGTAGTTACCTACGATAACGCCCGAAACGTGCGTACCGTGGTTAGAGAGGAGAGGGAAGACGTCAGAGTCACCGTCAGCGTAGTCGAAGCCGTAAGGAATCTTGTCACTGATGTAAACGTCCTCGGGCGCAAGACCTGCTACCATGCTCTCGGCAGCCATATCGTTCTTCTGCATAACCGCCTGAACGTCTGCAAAGGTCATACCGAGCTTATTTCTGTCTGCCTTGAAGGTCGAATCAGCGAAAGCGGAGTGATAGTAGTCAATACCGGTATCAAGAACCGCAACTACCATACCGGTGCCGTCGATGCCGTAATTCTTCTTGAAGTCCTCACTGCTGAAGATACCGGTGTTGTAAACGTTAACTCGGTTTTCAACAAGCTCGGTCTTTTCAGCCTCGTAGACCTCGCCGACGAAAACGGTAGCATCGTCGCCGATAGACTCGAGTACGTAGTCGTAATCTGCCGCCTTGATAATAATCTCGAAGCCGGACATAAGAGTATTGTAGCTCTTACCAACCTCGTAGCTTATACCGTCAAGTCTCTGCTTCAGCTTTTCGGACTGTGCGAGTATCTCACCGCGCACGTCTGCTGCCTCATCGGTGAGCACGTACTCGCCGTAGGAGAGGGAGGAGCCTGACTTATCGTAGGCGTCAAGAAGCGTCTCGGATTTGGTCTGAATGATGACCGAAATATCATCATACTCCTTAACGCTGTCGGGCAGCTTGTACATTACTGCCTCGTTGTAAAGCTTCTCGGTGCCCAAATCAATGTTACCGTTAAGCTTGTTTATTGACGGCGATGAGCCGTAATAAGTGGTGCCCGTTGCAGACAGCTGAACTGTGAGTAGGGTGGAGATGAGCATCACCATCGCTATCACTGCCGTCAGCACGCGGACTGTGTAGTTTTTCTTTGCCATGTTTTCTTGCCTTTCTGACTTTTTTCGCAACACATAATATATTATTTATATTAATTAAATATTAGCGCGCATTTTATATTTTACCATATTAAAGTGGAAAATGCAAGAGGTTTGACGAAATATATGCAAATTAAAAATGTTAATATTTTATTAAATATATAAAGAAAGCGAACAAATTTGCAATTTGCTATTGATTTTCTTGCAAAAACGTGATATGATATAAATGTATATTTTCGGCATTTTGCCGCCAAAGCATTAGGGCGGCGTGATGTCAATAAGAATAAGGAGAAAAAAATGAATAACGACGAAAAGAAAATTTCCGCCGCTGAGGGTAAGGAGAGTGCTAAGGCTTCCGCAGCATCTGGCGCTGGCTTCAACCTTCTTGATTGGTGGAAGAAGCTTGCGACCGGAATCAAGGCAGCGATAATCGCGGGACTTGCCCTTGTGGTTATAGTTCCTATTATACTTATCGTGGCGCTTTCGGGCGACGGTAGCAGCTCCGGTGGCCCCGGCGGTATTATCAACGGTGGCGGCGCGGGTAGCATCAAAAAGGAAAGCTACAGCGTTACGGTAGTAACCGAGGGCGGCATGGCTATGACCAAGCTTCCTATTTACATTTATGAATATAAGGACGGCTCGCTTGGCGACCTCGTAGACGGCGGTGTTGCCGCAACCGACGATAGCGGTAAGGCGACCTTCTCTCTCCCCAAGGGCGGCGAGTATGCAGCTAAGATTGACGTGAGTATTCCTGACGGATACGATGTTCAGCCCTATTATCCTCTCGTATCCGCGAATTTTGAGATAGAGATTTCCTCCGCGGTAATTCCTGAGAGCGATCTTACCGGTGTTTCATACAAGATTGGTGACGTAATCCGTGATTTTACCGTTACTACTACCGAGGGCAAGCAGTTCAAGCTCTCTGAAGTACTCAAGGAGAAGGATGCGGTTCTTCTCAACTTCTGGTACGTTAACTGCTCTGCATGCCAGCTCGAGTTCCCCTATATGCAGTCTGCATACGAGGATTACACCGATGACGTTGCTATAATCGCTCTTAACCCCTATGCAGATGATACCGCGTATGACGTTTCGGAGTTCAAGTCATCCTACGAGCTTACCTTCGATATGGCGAAGGAATATAGTGGAATTGCAAGCGCGTTCGGCGTTAATGCATATCCCACGTCCGTAATGGTTGACAGATACGGTGTAATCACTCTCATTCACGTTGGTGCGATTACTGCTGAAAGACCCTTCACCCTTATGTTTGACGCATTTATCGGTGAAAATTACGAGCAGAAGCTCGTTTATGACGTAAACGACATCGTTCCCAGAGAGAAGCCTGACGTAGAGATGCCTGACAGCGACGAGATCAGCGAGGTTCTTGACGGCGGACTTATTGAGGATATCGAGTATTCTCCCTATCCCGCTGACGCCTCGGATGACGAGAAGGAATATTCCTGGCCCTTCGTTATCTCCGAGTTCAAGGGTGATAATGTAGTAAAGCCCTCTAACTCATTCAAGGAAGGCTCTTACGCGCAGCTTATTATGAACGTTCCGCTCATGTCTGGCGAGGCTCTTGCGTTTGATTACTTCTCCTCCACAGAGCTTCGCGCAGACAACCTTTACGTTATAGTTGACGGCAAGGATATTTATTCCATCTCCGGTCCTTACGATTCTACCGTGAGCGACGAGGTTAACGCAGAGGCAGCGGCAAATAATGATTGGTCTACCTGCTTCGCTTACGTTGCTGAGGAGGATGCGACCTACGAGATTGCGCTTGTTTACCAGAAGGATAACAGCGAGGACTACGGCGACGATACCGTATATATCAAGAATCTTCGCGTTTGCGAGATTGACGAAATCGACACTCCCACATATATCTATCGTTTTGCGGCAACCAAGCCCGACAGATACGGCGATTATCAGGAGTATGCTCCCATCTTCTACAATGAAAATGACGGCTACTATCACGTAGACAGCGTCGACGGTCCTATTCTTCTTGCTAACCTTATGGGCTACACTCGCTTCAGCAGCGATGACTACGTATACAATATGGGTCTTGGCAAGGATTATGAGGCAGCGCTTACCAAGTATTGTAACTATGCATCTAACTCCACGATAAACGGCATTTGTCCCGTTACCGAGGAACTTAAAGAGCTTCTTATCAAGGTTGCTCTTGATAATTTCGGTGACCCCAACAACGCTGACGAGTGGCTTGAGTTCTGCTGCTACTACGATTCCTACGGTACAGACGAGCAGCTTGAGGATCCCATCAAGGGTCTTGCGACCTTCTCGGCTTACGACGTAGTTCTCAGCGCGAAGGGCGATACCGATTTCCCCAACTCCGTTTACTACAACAGACCTATCATGCCCAGAGGTCTCTTCTCGAAGTTCACTCCCACCGAGTCGGGTACTTATCTTATTACCTCGTACGCTCCCGGTGTTAAGGAGGGCACGTTCATTGACTGTGAGGCATGGATCTTCAAGCCTGATAACTTTGACACCAAAGAGGTTTGGTACACCTATCTCAACGTCGATAAGAATAATATGGGTATGACCGGTGATATCAGTAATACTTATATGATGGCTTATCTTGAAGCCGGCGAGGATTATTACATTAACATCGCATACGGCGACGTTTACCAGGAGGGTACTATCTACTTCAGAGTTGAAAGACTTGGCGGTGAGGGTGTATACAGATTCTCTCTTGCGTCTCCCAGCTTCCACACCTTCCTTGAGAATACTCAGGGTGAGCTTACCGAGACCGTTTCCGGCGGTATTCCGCTTGAGCTTGTAGACGGCTACTGGCGCGAGAAGCGTACAGATGGCAGACTCGGCTCTATTCTCTACGTTGATTTTACCGGTTTGACTACTATCTTCCAGAGCAAGCCTATCTATTCCGCCGATCCCAAGGTAAATGACCTTATCGACGGCGGCGCATTCAACTTCACTTATTCCGAGGAGGATCTTTACGTTCTCAATACTCTCAATAAGTTCGGCGGTGACGTTGAGAAGTGCAGAGAAGCACTCCGCGAGGAGCTTGGCGATGCATACAACGCTGTTTATTACGACAGCTATGATGACGGCACTCCTTATCTTGTAACCGGATATGCGGTAGACGAGGTTCTTGCAGGTCAGTATCACGGTGCTGGCGGCGACAAGACCGACTTCGTTCTTTCCTACGTTGACAAGATTATCAAGGCAGGTGACGAAATCAGCTTTGTAAACGATGATGGCACCGGCACTACCACTATGATAGTTGAAGAGGACAGCCCGATGATAGGCTGCGTAGCGGTTGACGCTGAGCTTGCAGAGGTACTGCAGATGCTTATGGATAAGTACGTCTTCGCAGGAGTAAAGAATTCCTGGGCGAAGCTTTGCTACTATCATCAGTTCTTCAATGAGGTTACCCCTCACTAATTAACTAAAAAGCTTATTGCCGAATGTGGCAAAAAAACAGATGCATTCGGCGCTGAAAATGCGCTGAATGCATCTTAAACTTTACATTTGTGGGCGATTTCGCCCCAAAGGAGATTGAAATGGAAAATAATTTTAAAAAAGAAAACGAGCAGCTTGATGCTCAAAATGAGACTTGTGAGGAGATAGCGAGCGAGTCTGTAGAGAGTATTGCTGCCGAAGCTCCGGCGAAAAAATTCCCGTGGTGGATAATCGCGGTTGCTGCCGTGGCTATCACTGCTATTATAGCTCTTGTGGTTGCTCTTGCCTCGGGCAATAAACCGGCAGAGCCTGTATACGAGGATTACAGCATTACGGTAGTTGACGAGCTTGGAAATCCTATGAGCAACGTAATGGTTAAGTTCACCGATTCCGAGGGCACTCCCAAGACGAGAATCACTGATAAGGACGGTAAGGTTACCTTCGTAGGCGTGCTTGTAGGCGAGAGCGTTGTCAATCTTGAAAAGGGCTTCAGCGATGCTATTATTCTCACCGAGGAATATAACCTTGACGCCAATACCACCTCGCTTACCGCTGTCGTTGCCGACGAAACGAAGATACGCGTTATTTACGGTGACGTTGCTGACGATACATACGCACACGCCGTAGGCGCGGGAACCTACAACGTTCGCACGAACGCAGGTGAGATTTCCTACCTAATATTTCTTCCCAGTGTCAGTGGAATTTACAAGGTTTCCTTCACCTCGGACGACTCTGATATGAAGGTAGCTCACCACGGTATTCCTATGTACGTTCAGGCAAATCACACTCTTGACGGCGCATACGACGGTAAGAGCTTTGAGATTATCGTTCACGATATAGGTACGCTTCACGTTATCGGTCTTAATGCGACCGAAACAACTACTGCCTCTCTTACTATCGAGCGTACGGGTGACGCTCCATTCGATCCGCAGTTCGTCGAGTGGACTGAGGTAACGGCAAAGGAGCAGTTTGCCGAGTTTAACACCGGTCTTCTAATGCCTCTTGATATTTCCGATTCATCGCTTAGCGTAACGCTCGGTGACGATGGCTATTACTACACCGCAGACGGAAAGCTCGTTTATACTCGCATAACCTCTACATCTCAGTATCTTGAAGCATCTATCGCTCTTATCGCAGGCTTCGTCGACGAGAACGTAGGTCAGAACTTTGGCGGCTATGTATATGATAACGATGGTAATTTCGTGGCAAAATACAGCTACAATTCTATGATTGGCGCATATGCCGAGCACTGTGATGCGAACGGTGTGTATCCTCTCACCGAGGAGCTTGCCGAGGCAATCAAGCTTCACGGCAGCAGCGCAGGCTGGTGGAATCCCACCTCGTCAAATTTCCTCTTTAACGGACACCTTTACAGCGAGGAAAACGCTTGGCTCTTCCTTTGCTGCACCGCTGAATAAAACAAAAAATCGGAGATGTAAAAATCTCCGATTTTTTATATCTGCTTATGCACGCTCTTATATTCGTCGTAGTATCTGTAATACGGGCACTCACGAACTCTGCCGCCAAGCAGCGCGCCCATCTCGTCCTCATCGAGCGCGAGGTTGCAGGAATAAGAGTCGGTGTACTCGTCGTATTCGTAGAATTCGCAGCTTTCGCAGCTTGCCGCGTGCTTATAACCGTATTTTGAAAAATCCATTTTTATACCTCGAAAAACGTTCTGCCTATATTTTATCACAAAATATTCGGAATTGCAACCCCGGGCAGAAAAAGGACTTAAAATATAAAAAAACAAAGAAAAACCTCTGCAAAATCCACTGTTTTGGGAAAAAGCAGAGGTTTTTTGTCAGCCTGAACGTTTAGCACGCAATTAAGGAGCATTGCCTAGTGCGCGAACTGACTGTTATAGAGATTCGCGTAGAATCCGCCGCGCTCGAGGAGCGTGGTATGATTTCCCGTTTCCACGATTTTACCCTCGTTCATAACGAGTATTATATCTGCCTCTCGAATGGTGGAGAGCCTGTGCGCTACGATAAAGCTGGTGCGCCCCTCGGTCATCTCGTTGAAGGCGTCCTGAATCTTCATTTCGGTACGTGTATCAATAGACGATGTTGCCTCGTCGAGAATCAGCATCGGGGGCAGGGAGAGCATAACTCTCGCTATGCATATCAGCTGCGCCTGACCTTGTGAGAGCCCTTTTCCGCCCTCGCCGAGCAGAGTGTCGTAGCCGTTCTGTAGCCTCTTGATGAAGCCGTGAGCGTGCGCCGCCCTCGCCGCCGCTATAATTTCCTCGTCTGTGGCGTCAGGTTTTGCAAATGCTATGTTTTCCTTGACGCTGCCCGCGAAAAGCCAGGTGTCCTGAAGCACCATGCCGTAATTCTTACGGAGTGATTTTCTAGTAAGTGTGCGTATATCCTTGCCGTCAACGGCTATCGTTCCCGAATTAACGTCGTAAAAGCGCATCAGGAGATTGATGAGAGTAGTCTTTCCGCAGCCTGTCGGACCGACTATCGCAACCTTCATACCGGGATTAACCGAGATTGTGAGTCCCTCGATAAGTGGCTTTTCCCTGACGTAGGAGAAGGCAACGTCGCTCATTTCGACACGTCCATCGACAGAGCATAACTCCTCGGCATCGCTTGCGTCGGTTATCTCGCCGGGCTCCTCGATAAGCTCGAATATTCTGCCTGCCGAGGCAAGCGCATTCTGGAACTCGGCATAAACACCGTAGATTTCGTTGAACGGCTTTGTGTATTGGTTGGTATAGGAGAGCAGAGTCGCGAATTCGCCAACCGTCAAAGCCACCGCCTCGACCGAAGCGTCACCCAAATAAATCACCATAAGCGCGCCGACGAGCGCTACCGCCGCGTATACCATATTATTTACGAATCTGGTCGTGGGATTGGTGAGGGAAGAGAAGAAAATCGCCTTTAGCGTGCATTTTTCAAGTCTGTCGCCAATCTCGTCGAATTTCTTTATCACGTCATTTTCACGTCCAAACGCGCGAATGAGCTTCTGACCGCCGACCATCTCGGACACGAGAGCAGTCTGCTCAGCCTCGGTCTCCGAGCGCAGCTTGAACATATTGAAGGTGCGCTTGCCGATAAATCTCGCGATAAATATCGAAAGAGGAGTAAGAAGCAGTACAACGAGCGCGATTTGCCAGCTGATGCTTATCATAAACGCCATAGTGCCGACGATAGTAAGCACTCCCGTGAACACCTGCGTGAAGCCAAGCAGAAGTCCCTCGGAGAATCTGTCGCTGTCGTTGATAATTCTGTTTACTATATCACCGTGCGCGTGCGTGTCGATATATCCGATAGGCAGTCTGTGCAGCTTTCTGAAAGCATCGTTTCTTATATCTTTCGTAACGTTAAAGGCGATTTTATTATTCACCGTGCTCATTATCCACTGCGCGAGCGCTGTGATGCCGATGAGAATTGCCGCGAGCGAGAGCTGCTCGATAATTCCTGCAAAGTCTACGTTGCCTTTATCGACTATAAGGTCGATAGCTCTACCGATAAGAATCGGCACGTAGAGAGTCAGGGCGGTTGAAATTGCCGCCAGAATTACCGATATAGGAAGCAGTAGCTTGTATTTTCCAATGTACCTTAGTACCTTGAATATAGTTTTACTGTTTTTCATCTTACGTCCTCCTTTTTGAACTGGGAGTCGAAGATTTCACGGTACACGGGGCAGGAAACAAGAAGCTCGTCGTGCTTGCCCTGACCGACCACGCTGCCGTCGTCGAGAACGATTATAGTATCTGCGTGCATAACCGATGCCGCCCTCTGGGAAACGACGAAAACGGTAATGTTACCGTCCATTTCGCGAAGCGCCCTTCTGAGCGCCGCATCGGTTGCGAAGTCGAGCGCCGATGCAGAGTCGTCGAGAATGAGAATGCGCGGCTTCTTGACGAGCGCTCTCGCGATAGTAAGCCTCTGTCTTTGTCCGCCGGAGAAGTTCTTTCCGCCTGCCTCAACTCTTGCGTCAAGACCGCCCTTGCCATCGACAACGCCGCTTGCCTGAGCGATAGATAGCGCTCGTCTTATTTCCTCGTCGTCGGCGCTCTCGTTGCCGAAGAGCATATTGTCACGTATCGTGCCCGAGAAGAGCAGTGAGCCCTGAGGCACGACGCCTATCATTTTTTCGATAGCACACTTGGTATATTCGCTCGAATTCTGACCGAAAAGCTTGATTTCACCCTCGGTAGCATCGTAAAATCGGGGTATCATACCGACGAGCGAGCTTTTACCCGAGCCCGTACCGCCTATAATACCGACTACGTCACCGCGTTTTGCCTTGAAGCTCACGCCCTCGACCGAGTTTTCGGCTGCGTGTCTGTATTTGAGCGCAACGCCGTCGAACTCTACGGCATAATCGGTATTGCCGATTTCCTCTACGCTACCGAAGCTCTGCGAGGATTTGATATCAAGCACTGATGAAATTCTCGAAGCCGAGGCAAGCGCCTTGGTTATAGTGATAATGAGCGATGACATCTTGATAAGCTCGATAAGTATCTGCGACATATAGTTGTACAGCGCGATAACCTCGCCCTGCGAGAGATCACCCGCGTCAACCTTGATAGCGCCGACGTAAATCAGCGCGATAATTCCAATATTGATAATGATATAAGTAAGCGGATTCATAAGCGCGGATATAGCACCCACACGTCTGTGATCACGAGTCAGCGCGTCATTCGTTTCTTCGTAGTCACGAATCTCGTTCTCTTCCTTACCAAAAGCGCGCACCACTCGCACACCTGCGAGATTCTCGCGAGTTTTGCGTAGCAGAGAGTCAACTCCCGCCTGTGTTTTCTTATGCAGAGGCATAGATATCAGCATAATACCGAAAACCACGATAGAGAGCAGGGGAATAACGATAGCGAACGTACCGCCTGCCGACGAGTCAATGGTAAACGCCATTATCATAGCGCCAAACACCACGAACGGCGAGCGCAAAAGCAGCCTGAGCGTCAGATTAACGCCCGTCTGCACTCTCGTAGAGTCTGCCGTCAGCCTTGTTATGAGTCCCGACGTGCCGAGCTCGTCAATATCCGAGTATGATAGCGTTTGTATATGCGAGAAAAGCGCCGCCTTCGTCTTTGTAATAAATCCGACCGATGCTTTCGCTGCGAAGAACTGCGCCGTCACCGAGAAGCCTAGGCCGACCACTCCGAGCACTACGAGCAGAAGGCACATACTGAAAATATGAGCCTTGTCACCCTCGCCAATGCCTCGGTCAATTATTGAGGCGACAATAAGAGGAACGATAAGCTCGAGAGTAGCCTCAAGCAGCTTGAAAATCGGACCGAGAATACTTTCCTTAACGTATCCCTTAAGGAATTTCAGAAGTTTTTTCACAATAAACCACCAAGTATAGCAATATTATACAGAGATAGCCGTAAGGGAATCAAAGCTTTATAGGTTCGACTTCCTTACGGCTGACCGTAAGTTATTAGTTGAATTTTACAGAATAAGCATAGGTTGCCGACTCGCACGCGGGGAGTCTTTCCATCTTCTTTGTGTCGAAGTTCTCGGGAGTCACGCCGTCACCGGGAACGTTCGTCCAGGGCTCAAGGCATATGTACTTCGCCTTGCTCGACGCGTATTTCCAGATGCAGAAGTAGGGCAGGTTCTCGCTGTAGGAAAGGTCAACGGTATGCTCCGCCTTTGGCGCGCTAAGGTAAGCGCGCGTTCCAGTGCCAACGAAAATGAGCGTGTCGTTATCGTAGATTTCCTTTTCCGAGAGCTGATACTTCGACTCGGGCAGCGCGTATTTCTGACTTACAGGAGATACGAACATACCTACCATAGGATACCAGTCACACTCCGAAACAGAGTCAAACTTGACCGAGAAATCGTCAATTTCAGCGCCGTTTTTGCAATCAAGATTGAAGCCCGGATGCCAGCCGAACATATAAGGCAGAACCTTTTTATCCTTGTTTTGTACGGTATAGTTAGCAAAAAGCGTGTTTTCAACCACCTTGTAGGCTGCAATCAGCTCGAAATCAAATGGATAAATTTTCTTCGTTTCATCGCTCGACTTGAGCGAGAAAACAACCTCGCTGTCCGTATGACTGACAAGCTCAAACTCGTTTCTTCTCGCGAAGCCGTGCGAGTTCATCTCGTATCTCACACCGCCACAGGTGTATTCTGAATTGAGAATACGCGCGCAGTGAGGGAAGAGCAGGGGCGCGTGACCGCCCCAGAACTCACCCGTTTCATTTTGCCAGATGTATTCGAATCCGTCGTTACCTACCGCGGAGATAAGCTCCGCACCGAGCGAGCTTATCGTGACGGTGAGCTTTTCGCTTTTGATTTTATAATTCATAATCAATGCTTTTTAGTTTCGATTTCCGAAACAACCTTTGCGATAAATTCGTCAACGGTGAACTTGCCGCCCTCACCCTCGTTACGCGCTCTTACGGTAACCGAGCCGGAGTTCATTTCGTCCTCGCCGACAACTATCATGTAGGGAACCTTAGAGAGCTGTGCCTCACGGATACAGTAGCCGAGCTTCTCATTTCTGTCGTCAAGCTCTGCACGGATACCCTTGTCGCACATCTTCTTTACAACCTCTGCTGCATAGTCCGCGAAGTCAGCAACTACGGGGATAACGGTAACCTGCGTGGGAGCGAGCCAAACGGGAAGCGCACCTGCATACTTTTCAAGAATAAGCGCGAGCGTTCTCTCGTAGCAGCCCATAGAGGTTCTGTGAATGATGTAGGGAGTCTTCATGGTGTTGTCACGGTCAACGTACTCCATGCCGAACTTCTTTGCGAGAAGCATATCTACCTGAATGGTAACGATAGTGTCCTCCTTGCCGAAAACGTTCTTGCACTGAATGTCGAGCTTGGGACCGTAGAACGCCGCCTC
>JAGBGE010000010.1 GCA_017936125.1 Clostridia bacterium | reverse complement strand
TTCGAGACTGGTGGAAAGTACAGGGCTCGAACCTGTGACCCTCTGCTTGTAAGTCAGATGCTCTCCCAAATGAGCTAACCTTCCGTTTCAATGCCTTAATATTATATCAAAGCAAAAGCGATTTGTCAAGTACCTTTTAGAAAAAAATTAAAATTTTCTCAAAAATGCGAAAAAGGCTGCAAAATACAGCCTTTTTCAAGTATTTTATATGGATTCTAATGCGAAAATTACGTATTCCTCGGCTTCGAGAGTCTTGGAAACGTCATCGGGCGAGGTCTTGAAATCTCTGTTATGCACGTTTGCCTCGATTCCCACGTTGCCTACCGTGTCGCTACGCGGCGCCGTAACCTGAATATCCGATACGTTGTAATTCGCCTCAAGAAAATCTATCGCGCGTCTGACGTACTTATCCGAAGAAATTTCAACGTAAATACCAAAGCGACTATTCTTCTTATTGAGCATAAGCTCGAGTCTGCCTGCCGCAGTTACGGTAATCACCGAGCAAACGAAGGTGATTATCGCCCCCTCGAAGAATCCTGCGCCAAGCGCAATACCGATAGCCGCCGCGCACCAAAGTCCTGCCGCGGTGGTAAGACCTGTGATCTGGAATCTACCCTTGAGAAGAATCGTGCCGACACCGAGGAAACCTATACCCGAAACAACCTGAGCCGCAACTCTGAGCGGATCGCCGGTGCTGCCGAGAACGTTATTTGCATAGAAGCCAATCATAGTAACGAGCGTCGCACCGAGGCAGACGAAAATATGCGTACGCATACCTGCCGCGCGGCCCTGCTTGCCCCTTTCAAGACCGATAGTACCGCCGAACATCATAGCGAGAATCAGCCTGAGTAGTATCGAAACAATATTAAAATCACGAATATATGCTATAACCGCTTCCATAACCTTTTCCTTTCCTTTTATATAATATATGACAAAAAATCGAGCATCAATCCCCTGTCATATATACATTTTAACATATAAAAACGATTTTTACAATAGCAAATGCGTTTTTGATAGCAAAAAGAATAAAAAAGCATAAAATAAAACTGAAAAAGCACTTGACAAACGGCAAAACCTCTGTTATAATATTAAAGCAATTAAAAGTTTGGTGCAGTAGCCAAGTGGTAAGGCCCCGGTCTGCAACACCGTTATCCGCCGGTTCAAATCCGGCCTGCACCTCCAAAAAATCCTGAAAGCGATGCTTTCAGGATTTTTTCATTTGTGTCCGCAGGACACAACATCATTTGCGTGCTTGCACGCAACATCATTTGAGCTTTAGCTCAACATCATTGTCCGCTTGCGGACACAAATGAACGATGTTGCCTGCGGCAAATGATGTGCTTCGCAATGATGTGGGCTTGCGCCCAACGATGTTGCGCTTCGCGCAAACGGATTTTTCCCCCTCAAGTCTTGAAAAACACCGAAAAGTGTGCTATAATAAACTCAGAAAGGCGGTGGAAATATGAAATCATCATGGGGCTATTATGAATTATCTAACAAGCAATTCCTTTCCTTAGCCAAAGAAATTGGCAGTATATTTGGATTTGATGGGCTTGATGCCATTGTTCTGCACCCGAATACCACTCTCGAAGGATTTAGGCACATCGACGTGCTTGTCGGGCAAAAAGAGGATGAAACCGTGCTTGCAACTGCAGGTATCAGTTCAAGAAAAACCAGAGGTTTACCTTTGTCCGAAGTGTTTCTGAAGTTGAAAAATAACACGCAAGAAATGCGAGATATGTGCAACATACTGATAAAAAATGTTTGTATGAACACAGGAGAAGTTCCTGTAAAATACGAATGCAGTTTATTAAATGGATATGAGTATCTTTTTATTGACGGCAAATGTGAATACCATGAAAAGACAGGCTACCACGGTGTCTTTGTTGTACCGAGAACAAAAACTCTTGTTGACGGCAAAGAATATTTATTCTATCAAATTATTCCTGCATACAAGGAAGAATTAATGTTTTTGGAAAGTCATTCGCTTTTTGGCTATAAAGAGCTTTGCAAAGCCATTGTCGAGCGAGTATCGGATAGACAGTATTTTGATGTAAAATACGATATGCTTTCAGAAGAGGAACTCCAAAAGTTGTTATAACCGTAAGGCATCTTTTTTGTCAACACGCCTCAAAGAAAAAATGGGATTCCATTCGGAATCCCATTTTTTCTTTTCTTTGGAGGCGCAGACCTAGGATTTGAACTCGGCTCTGCGAGCCAAAGGCGAAGCAGAATCCGGTTCACATATGCCGCGCAGAGCGCGTCAAGCTCGCTTGTAAGCGGCAAGCGTGCATATCTGCTGAAGGCATACCCGGCCTTTTGACAAAACATCCCGACCATAAAAATCGGGATGCTTTTATTTTTCTGTCATACCTATGAAATAATCAGAACTTACACCGTAAAACTTGCAAAGCTTTATTAAATCATCAATTTTCAACTCAGCTCTGCCCTCCTCGATATGGCTATATCCTTGTTGCGATTTGTTAATCACCTCTGCGACCTCTCGCTGTGTTAAATCTCTATCCTCACGAAGATTACGCATTCTCGTCCTATAATTCATATATCGCTCCTTAAACTTTTATGTAAAAAGTGTATCATACTCAAAAATTGAGTATTGACATTTACTCAAAGATTGAGTATAATATTATCATAAGCAGTCGAAGTCTGCGTTTTTCGGTGCGACGACTTCGGTTGCCACACTTTTTGATTTTCGGGGGTACTTGCCTATGGATATTTGAACTTTTAGCACATATCTTTTGTATCAAACAAACAATAAGGAGAATTAAAAATGAAAAAAATTATTAGTATCTTAATAATCATCTGCACGCTAACACTATGTCTTGCAGCGTGCGGAAACACCGACGAAAACAAAACCAACGAAAACGAAAATAAAATTACTGAAGAATTTATAAAAAGTGAGTTGTCGGATTCAGATGGTGAATTAGACGGAACTTTAACCATTACAAACGGTACTTCGGACAATGTTTTGGCATTCAATTATGTTTTAACTGGAATCAATGCCGAAAAATTGACGGATAAAAACTTCACAAAAAACGCAATCGAAATACTATTATCTAACCCTGGCAATATCACATACGGACAGCTTAAGGTGTGCAATGCGTTTAATGCAACTATGTCAGTGATTGGCATTTTCTACGAAGATAACAACTTTGATAGTAATGATTTTACTGATGAAATTTTGAGCATAATTTGCGACAAAAGTTCAAAAACTTACGAAAATTGGACGATTTCAACATCCATAGATCAATCTTCCGATAGCATTACTATTAAAGCTATACATAACTGAGGGGATAATTATGTTTTGTAAAATTTGCGGTACACAGTTATCCGATGATAGCAAATTCTGTTCCAATTGCGGATATAAAACAGAAGAAACTATTTCAAACGAAAACGCAGAAATTGATAATATTCAAACAGAAGACGAGTGTGAGATAATCAATGCTTTGCCCACTAATCGCATTGAGGAATCGTGTAACAAAATATCAAACAAGTTATTCCTTGCAGGGTTTATTTCAGCTACGTTTGGAACAATACTATTTTTAGGAATCGTCCTTATTAGCTTTATTGGATGGGGTGAAGTCTATTTATATGGTGGATATGATTTCACTTCAACATTGACAACGATTAGCTTAGTTTTTATGTTAATAGGATTCGTTGTATTGACCTATATGTTCATTATTAACTTACAATCTAAATCGATAAAACTATTAACTAAAAAATTTTTACAGTTCTGTCTATTGCGTTAATAATTTTATGTATTGGATTATCTACTTGGGGTTTTATCGACTATGCAAACGAACAAGATAGTGGAAGTTCTTATGATGATAGATCATACGGTGGTAGTTACAATGACTATTATAATTCGGGAACAGCTAAAAGCATAGGTCTTTCCTTGAAAGTTGATAGCATAAAAAACAGCGGAAGTTATACGTATGTTTATTGTACTGTAACTAATGTGAGTTCTAAATATGTTGCAACAAGATATAGATATGTAAAAGTAAAAGCTCAGTTTAAGAATTACTCCGGATCAATCGTTGACACGGATTGGACTTATGCTGTTGATTCAACGTGGCTTGAGCCAGGAGAAAGCAAGACTTTCTACTATATGGTAAAAAACACTAACATTAAGTCTGCAACCCTGTCCTTTGTTGATTAACGAACAACCTTTAATTACAATGCCGTAAACTGAAATATCGGTGTGCAAAAGTTGAGCGAGCCGCAAAAACGGCTCGCTTTTCGTATTTCGTATTTTTCCTCTCCTTTGATATTGCAAATCTCTACAATCTGTGATATAATATCATGGTTTGAGCAAAAGCAAAAGGAGATATTATGAGTCAAATGGAAAGCTTCGCTGCTCTTGGCGAAGAAAAAATAAATAAGCTGATGCTGAAGTTCTCGATTCCCTGCATTATGTCGCTTCTCGTCAGCTCGCTCTATAACATCGTTGACCAGATTTTCATCGGCAACAGCGAGCTTAGCACGCTCGGTAATGCGGCGACGGGCGTCGTGTTCCCCGTCTTTATTATCGCGCAGGCGTTCGCCTGGTGCTTCGGTGACGGTTGCGCCGCTTATCTGAATATCTGTCAGGGTAAAAACGACCTCGAAAACGCGCATCGCACGATAGGCGCAAGCATCACGGTGTCATTTCTCTCGGGTATTCTGATGATGGCGGTGATCTATCCCTTTAAGCTGCCGATTCTCACGCTCTTCGGCGCGTCGGAGAACACTCTCGCGTATTCTATCGAGTATCTCGACATCGTGCTGGCGATGATTCCCATTTTCATTCTCTGCAATATGATGAACTCGGTCATTCGTGCCGACGGCAGTCCCGGCTGGGCGATGGGAGCAACACTCTTAGGCGCAGTGGTGAATCTCATACTCGACCCTGTGTTCATTTTCGGTTTGCATATGGGTATGACGGGCGCGGCGCTCGCAACCGTTATCGGTCAGGGCGCAAGCTTCGTTATGACGGTAATCTACTTCATAAGGCCCAAGACCTTCAGGCTCACAAGGCAGAGCTTTATGCCGAGATTCAAAGAAATATGTGAGATTATTCAGCTCGGTATTTCGACCTTCATTACGCAGCTCGCAATAGTCATTGTAGCCATACTTTGTAACGTTCAGTTAGCAAAATACGGTGCTTTGTCAAGATTCGGCGTGGATATTCCTATCGCAATTATAGGTATACAGAGCAAAATTTTCACCATAGTTATCAACCTCGTCGTAGGTATAGCGCTCGGCTGTCAGCCTATTATCAGCTTCAATATGGGCGCTAAAAGGACCGACAGAGTCAAGGAGCTTTACCGCAAGATTATGCTCTGCACGCTCGTTATCGGTGTGGCGTTTACGCTTCTCTTCCAGCTTGCGCCCGACTTCATTATAGGTCTATTCGGCACTCCGAGCAATATTCCGAACCCACCTGATTACTGGGACTTCGGTAGAATGACTATGCGAATTTTTATGTCGCTTATCGCTATCAGCTGCTTTATCAAGATGAATTCGATATTCTTCCAGGCGGTCGGCAAGCCCGTTCACGCGGTTATCACATCTATGATACGCGATATTGTCTGTTTCCTGCCGCTGATGCTCATTCTGCCCGCTGCAACGCAGAGCGTGGAGTCTATACTTTACGCCGCGCCTATATCCGACCTTGTGGCAATGGTGGTAACGGTGATTCTCTCGGTTTCATTCATCAGGTCCTTGCGAGTCGAGAATGTCGGCACCGAGCAGAAGCTATCGAAAAGGAGCGCTATGGTTATACAATAGCACGCGAGCGTGACTCTTGCTACAAGAAAATTTAGATGCTCACCCGGGGTGATAAGCACAAAAAGCGGCATTTTGGTGCCGCTTTTTTTCTGTAAAATAAGATATTTTGATAAATTACTTGACAAATTTAGGAATATAAGGTATCATTTTTATATAAATATTTTGGAAAGGACAGCTGTATATGAATCTTTTTGAATACGTTCCTTTAATGAAAGAAATGAATACCCCTACCGCTATCGCCGGCGTTGTCATAATTGCGTTGTTTCTGGTTATCGCTATCTGGAAAATGTTTCGCGGTATGCGTCAGGGCTTCTGGCGTCAGCTGATAAACACCGCGAGGTGCGTTGTGGCAGCGGTGCTGTCGTTCACCATTTCGTCGCTGATAAGCGGTGGAATTATCGGCGCTTTCAATAGCATGAGCTTCAGCGAGGCTATCGCCTGGCTCGATAGATTTAATCTCAAAATCACGGATAAGCTCGGTGCTATCCTCTCCTGCATCAGCCCCGAGGCGTTTGAATATCTCCTGCTTCTTCCCGCAGCGGTGATAATCGTTCCTTTAGTGTTCCTGCTTTTGTTCATTCTTCTCAACAGCATTCTTCGAATCGTATCGGGCATTATTATCAAGGTGCTCGGCTTCGAGAAGGCGAAATCTGCTCCCTCTAGACTCGGCGGCGCGCTTATCGCCGGTGTCGAGGCGGTGATTGTGTTTACTATCTTCGTCACTCCCGTGGCAGGCGCTTTGAATATTATCGACGACTCCTACGATATAATCTTTGTCGAGCAGGAAAATCGCGAGGACGAAAAGGTTGTCGAGCAGTACGAGACGGCATTTATGCCCTTCGTCACCAATCCTGCTATCAGCTTCGTTGACAAAATTGGCGCAAAGCAGCTCTCTGCTTCCTTTGCTACCGTGAAGCTGGAGGGCGAGCGAGTTGACGTTCGCCGCGACATTATGGACATCATACATATCGCGCTTGTCGAGCTTCCGGTGCTCAAGGGCGCGGACTTCAACAATCTAACGGAGAATAGCAAGACGGCTATCAGCTCGATTCTCGAGTCTATCGACTCCTCCCCCTTCCTCTCCAATATTTTCGTCGGCATCGTTCACGGCGCGTCGGGCGCTATCGAAAGCGGAATTATTCCTATTGACACGGGCGAGTTCAGCGATGTTCTGGCAGGTGTGACCGGATATCTTTCGAGCTTCAGCACCAGGACTCTCAGCGAGGACCTCACCACGATAAAGGATCTTTACTTTGCTCTCTCCGACGGCGGTATTCTCTCGGCTATCAAGAGCAGTGACACCGATATTATGTCGCTCCTTGACGAGAAGCGCAAGGAGGGCGACGACGTATTTGCGAGAATTATCGAGATTCTCAAGAGTAACCAGCGCACCAGCGCTCTTATGACCTCGATCACAAAAGCGCTTATCTCTACTATCTCCTCAACGATCACCGTCGACGGTGTGGAAATTGAGGTAACCTACGACGACGTCAAGGAGTCTGTGAGCGAGGTTCTCTCGGTCAAGAAGGACGACTTCGCAACCGAGGAGGAGTACAAGGAGGAGCTTTCCTCTACTCTTGACAAGGCGCTTACCGACAACGGTATTGAGCTTGATGACGAGATAATCGACGGAATCGCCGACTACATTGACGAGAACTATTCCGACGTTGCGGAAGTCGTGGGCGAGCTCACCGACGAGCAGTTCAACGATATTCTTCTCGAGTATTACGACGTATATCTTGATTACATAAATAACGGTACTCTCCCCGAGGGTGTACCCGAGGATATTATTGAACAGCTTCCCGAGGATATTATTGAACAGCTTCCCTAAAAACGCTAAAAGGGTCTGCTTCATTTAGGCATAACCGAACAAAAAAGGTAAAGGAGCTTTCAACTTACTCCTCTACCTTCAGTATTACAAGGGAAAACCCAAGGTTGAAAACCTTCGGTTTTCTCTTTTTATTTGAGTTTTTCGTTCTATCTCCGTTTACTCGCTCGACGTATGTATATACGCCTTACGCTCGCAAACGAAGATTTCTGCTCTAAATCAAGCTAGCCCCGAAAGTTGCTTCGCACTAAGAATTCAGCCCCTCTTGTGTTTTTTACATCTTCAAAGCCTTGCTTTTGCTGAATTCTTAATGACTCAGCCCCTTTTTATATGAGAAAGAATAATTCGCAAGCAAAAACAGCAAGCGCTGCCGATGCGGCAACGATTATAAGGCTCTTTTTATTATATGCGAGAATCACCGCTACGGCAGTTCCTACCGCGGCAGAGAGAATATGCCCCGTTGAGTAGAAAATTGCGGGAACGGTCATAACCGATAGCACCGAATATGGCACGTAGTAGAGGAATGACGAAATAAATTTGTTCTCTATCTTCCGTCGCACGAGCACCAACGGCAGCATACGGATAAGGTATGTAACGCCCGCCATCACAACGAGGTAAATCAGGAAATTAGGTACGAAATTAAACATTCTCCACCTCTCCTTCCTCGTCGGGCAGAGGCGCTACGAGCGCAAAGAGCGCGCTGGCGACAACCGCGCAAATGATTATGACGAATCCCGATGGAATAGCCTTCAGAGCCGGGATATAATAGAATGCGCAGGAGAGCGCAACCGAGAGTGTGGCGCAGAGCGCAATTTTGCTATCCGCCCTCGCGGCAGGGATAACTATCGCGATAAACATCGCGTAAATCGCAATTCCAAGCGCAGAGAGCACTATCGGCGGCAAAAGGCTGCCCGCCAGAGCGCCAAGCAGCGTGCCAAGCACCCAGCCTATCGGGGGCGTGAGAATAAGACCGAACAGATACCGTCTGCCCACCGTTGCCGGCTGCGCTGACGCAACGGCAAAAACCTCGTCTGTGTTGACGAAGGCTATGAGAAATCTGTCGCGAAGCCTCACGCTCTCTCCAAGCTTCTGAGAAAGCGAAACAGACATCAAGGCATATCTGAGATTTATAACAAGCTGTGTCAGAGCAAGCTCGACGAAGCTACCGCCACCTACTATAATCGGAACGGCGGCAAGCTGACCTGCCGAGGTCACGTTGAATGCCGAAATCATCACCGCTTCAATCAGCGAAAGTCCCGAGCCAGTTGCAAATATTCCAAAGGCGAAGGATACCGAAAGGTAACCAAGAGCTATCGGGATTCCATCTCGTATACCCATTCTTAAATTGTTATTTTCTTGCATAATTCCTGTGTTTTGTAAATAATTGTTTGCGTATTTATTAGATTTCTTCTCTGAATTGGTAATCGTAGAGCTTTTTGTATTCACCGTCAAGAGCTATAAGCTCATCGTGCGTTCCGCGCTCTACTATACCGCTTTTATCCACCACGACTATTTCGTCAGCGTTCTTTACGGTAGAGAGCCTGTGAGCCACGACGATAACCGTCCTGCCGTGTGAAAGCTCGGTGAAAGCCGACTGTATCTGCATCTCGGTTGCGTTATCAAGCGCGCTTGTCGCCTCGTCAAGAATAAGAAGCTTTGGGTTCTTGAGGAATACTCTTGCGATAGCAATTCTCTGCCGCTGACCGCCCGAAAGGCGCACTCCGCGCTCACCGACCTCGGTGTCGTAGCCGTCTTTTAGAGTGCAAACGAAATCGTGGATATTCGCCTTCTTTGCAGCGGCTATTATCTCCTCGTCGCTGACCTCACCCGCGCCGTAGGCAATATTCTCTCTGACAGTGCCGTCAAAGAGAAAGACCGTCTGCGAAACGATGCCGATATTGCGGCGCAGACTGTTGAGCGTAATGTCACGTATATCAACGCCGTCAAGCAGAATTCTGCCGTCGGTGACGTCGTAGAATCTCGGAATGAGGTTGCAAAGCGTGGTTTTTCCGCCGCCCGACGGTCCGACGAGAGCCAGAGTTTTGCCTGCCTCGACCTTAAGATCAAGCGAGGAGATAACATAGTCACCGTCATCGCCCGAATAGCCGAATGAAACACCGTCGAATACTATTTCACCACGCACGTCGCTGATCTCGGTAGTTCCCTCGTCAATCTCCTCGGGCTCGTCGAGAATATCGCAGAATCTTGTAAAGCCACTCATTCCCTCCTGTAGCTGCTCGAAGAGCGAGACGAATCGGTGAATGGGGTTTAAGAACATCGAAATATATAGGACAAACGCAGTGAACTCACCTGCGTCAAGTCTGCCGTAAAATAAAAAAATTCCGCCGACGAAGATTATCACCAGGTAAAGCAGATCGGAGAGGAACTGCATAATCGAATCGAAGAAGCCGAGCGAGAACATTGCCTCGCTTCTGTGATGAGCGAACATCGAGTTAACCTTGTCGAACTTTGCCATCTCGTGCTTCTCGGCAACGTACGCCTTCGTTTCCCTGATGCCCGTAATCGAGTTTTCAAGAGTCGAATTTATCTCAGACATTTTGAGTCTTGACGCACGCATCGCGCGGCGCATTCTCTTTCTCGAAATCACCGTGAAAAAGACGATGAACGGAATCACCGAAAACATAATAAGCGTCAGCGCGAGATTAATTCTAGATAGAATTATGAAGGAGCCGAGCAGCATAAGTATAGCGAGAAATACGTTCTCGGGACCGTGATGCGCAAGCTCGGAGACGTCGAAAAGGTCGCTCGTCAGTCTTGAAAGCAGGTCTCCCGTCTTGTGCTTATCGAAGTAGGAAAAGGGTAATTTTTCATACTTCGCAAAGAGGTCGCGTCGCATATCCTTCTGCATTCTGACACCGATAACGTGACCGTAGTATCCTATCACATATTGAAAAATAGCCTTGATAATGTAAACTATAAGTAGCAAAACGGCATTCATCACGACATAATCGAGGGTGAAGCCCTCCTCGGAAATGCCGTTCACTATATCCTTGGCTATCGTAGGATAAAAGAGGTTGCATACAGCGACTATTACCGCACTCACCATATCGAATATGAATAGCGGAAGATGCGGCTTATAGTAGCGTATAAATCGTTTTATCATATTTTATATCCGTTTCTGTATAAAAGGTTCTTCTTCTCCTCGTCGGTGTAATCCTCGGGGAGCTTTTTCTCTATCAGCCTCGCTGCATTAGCGGCAAAATCAAGCTCGCCTCGCTCGCAAAGTTCGCTTATCACCCTCCTGATATCAGAGGGAGAATATCCCTTTGCCGAAAGGGCGGGCATAATTTTTAGCGGTCCGCGGAGCTTGAAATTCGCTTCGCTGAGTATAAGGCGCTCGAGCTGACGAAGCTCGTTGATATAGCCGAGCGACACCATCTTCTCGCATATCTCGCCTGCCACCTCGCGTGAGAAGCCTGCGCGCACGAGCTTTGCCGTCAGCGTGCGCTCGTTGTTGTCGGCAAAGGAGAGGAGCGATAGCGCCTTCTTCTCTGCTCTATACAGCTCGTCAGCGTATTTTATAACCGCAAGCTCGCGCTCGCCTATCTCGCTATGCGCGGCAGGGCTGCCGACAGAGGTATAAACCGCCTCGTTTATCGTATAACGGGCAGACTCCCCCTCCTCGACAATACCGAGAAGGAGGAGCGCAGAATCCTTTGAGGCTCTTATGTAACTGACCTTAGCCATTAAATTTCTTCATCGAAATCCTGAATTTCGAAATCGTCGTCGGTGAGCGCTGCGTCGTCGTCAGCGGGCGCGTTCTTCACCTTCTCGCGAACGAGAGTCTCGAGCTTGTCCATTAGCTCCTTGTCAGACTCGATGAGCTTTCTCACATTCTCCTTGCCCTGACCGAGTCTGTCGCCGTCATAGTAGAACCATGCGCCGCTCTTCTCGATTATCTCAAGCTGGATAGCCATATCAATAATCTCGCTCGACTTGGAAATACCCGAGCCGTAGAGAATATCGAACTCCGCAGTCTTGAAGGGTGGAGCAACCTTATTCTTAACAACCTTGCATCTCGTGTGAGTGCCGTAAACCTCGGAGCCGTTCTTGAGCTGCTCGACCTTACGAACGTCGATACGAACGGAAGCATAGAACTTTAGCGCCTTACCGCCTGTGGTAACCTCGGGGTTACCGTACATAACGCCAACCTTCTCACGAAGCTGGTTGGTGAAGATAACGATGCAATTCGACTTTGCGATAGCGCCGGAGAGCTTTCTCATCGCCTGCGACATAAGACGTGCCTGCACGCCCACGTGAGAAGCGCCCATATCGCCCTCAATCTCCTGACGGGGAACGAGTGCCGCAACCGAGTCGATAACTATAATATCAATAGCGCCCGAGTTAACGAGAGTTTCCGCAATCTCAAGAGCCTGCTCGCCGCAGTCGGGCTGCGAAACGAGAAGATTGTTAATGTCAACTCCAAGCTTCTTGGCATAAACGGGGTCAAGAGCGTGCTCCGCGTCGATGAACGCAGCCTCGCCGCCCTGCTTCTGCACCTCTGCGATAACGTGAAGCGCGATAGTGGTCTTACCGGAGGACTCGGGGCCGTAAATCTCTGTGATTCTTCCTCTCGGAATACCGCCGATACCAAGCGCGAAATCAAGAGAGAGCGAGCCTGTCGAAACCGCAGAAACGTTGAGAGTGCTATTCTCGCCAAGGCGCATAATCGAGCCCTTGCCGCACTCGCGCTCTATTCTCTGCATAACCGTTTCAAGAGCCGCCTTTTTGTCATTCTTAGGTAATACTTCCTTTTCAACTACCTTTTTTGCTTTTGCTGCCATTTTTATATCTCCTAATATTTTATTTACTTTAGAAAAGCCTTGCCGCGCCAAGCGGGCGGATATTCAGCGCAACCGCTGCGCCCTCGCCGAATACGGAGTTCATCAGGCTGACGTAGCCGTCAAGATACTCGTTCCTTACGAACGCCTGAATAGTACCCGCAAATCCGCCGCCGTGAACTCTCCACGCGCAGCCCTTGCCCGAAAGATAGCCCTCGGTTACCGCAAGCGCGAGCGAGAGTCCCTGCTCGCTTATATTCTGCGTGGTGTAAACGTTCTGCAAATACTCGAACGACGAGCGTCCCGACGAAAGAATTATCTCGGTGAAGCTATCGGTATTCCCCTGCTTCAGCGCATTTCTCGCCGCCTCGACTCTATCGTTCTCGCGCACGAAATGAAGCGCGCGCATAATCGCTCTGTCACCGACAGTCCTGCGCAGCTCCTGCGCATTCGCGAGAATATCCGACTCGGTAAGACCGCGAAGAACGGGCTTTGCGAAGAACTCTGCCACCGACTTCATCTCGGCAGGAACAGACGCGTAATCCGCATTCAGACTCGCGTGATTGCCGCCCGTATTTACGATGCACAGCGAGTAGCCAGCATCACCGAGAGCGAAATCCACCGACTCGACGATAGGCGAGGAATTGTCCTCAAAATCTATATAAACGAAGCCGCCTACGGCGCACGCCATCTGGTCCATCAGACCGCAGGGCTTGCCGAAATACACGTTCTCCGCATACTGCGCGTACTTCGCTATTTCCTTGTTATCAACTCTCGCGCCGTTGTAGAAATGGTTGAACACGCTTCCAACCAGAACCTCAAACGCCGCCGACGACGAAAGTCCGCTTCCCTTGAGCACCTCGGTGCAGGTATACATATCGTAGCCGCCTATCGCGTAGCCGGCATTGATAAAGGCGTTAGCCATTCCGCCAATCAACGCGCGCGAGGTGAATTTTTTGAAATTCAACGGACTTTTGGAATCGGCGAGCTTGATGGTATCAAGCGGATACTTCTCCGAGAAAAATCTCACGACTCCGTCGGTGTTCTTTGCCGCGATAGCGATAATATCTCTGTTTATCGCGCCTGCCATAACCTTTCCGCAGTTGTGATCGGTATGGTTGCCGATAATCTCGCTCCTGCCCGGTGTCGAGAACACCGAAATATCTCTGTCGCTGCCGAATTTAGCCGTGAAAGCGTTTATCGCTTCAATAATTCTCTCCCTCGCAGCAGAGATATCCGCATAGAGCGCCGAGTATTTTTCAAGCGCGCCGTTATTCAGTTTTTCTATAAGCTCGCACGGCTTCACTCCGAAGTACCAGACCTTTCGTTAAAATCGCGGAGAAGCTCTCCGCAAAGAGAGAGAGCCTCGGCTAAAATCTCGTCCGCATCTCTCATTCTGCCGTTATCTGTATCGGCATATATCACCCTGGCATTCTGCTCGTGACGGAACCAGGTAAGCTGACGCTTCGCATATCTGCGCGAGGCGAGCTTCAAGGCTTCCACAGCCTCGTCAAGCGTAGCATTGCCGTCAAGATACTCGATAAGCTCCTTGTAGCCTATCGCCTGGCTCGACGTAGTGCCAAAGGCGTTCGCGCGATAGAGTCGCTCTACCTCGTCAAGCAATCCCTCACGCATCATAATATCCACACGAGTGTCTACTCTCTTGTAGAGATTTTCTCTATTGTGGAAGTCAAGGGTTATCATTCCAACGTATATTTCGGGCGCAGAAAGTAAGCTTTGCTTGTCAAAATCAGTCTTTGTGCGTCCTGTTTTATCATATATTTCAAGCGCGCGTATAACACGCTTGACGTTATTCTTGTGAATTTTCTCCGCCGACTCGGGATCAACCGACAAAAGCCTTTCCCACAGCGCAGTTATGTCCTCGTCGCTCTTAATCGACGATAGTATAGCCTCTCTGTACTCGGGGTCGCTGCCGGGAACGTCGCTGCCTGCCGCTCGCATCAGCGAGTCAATATAAAGCCCTGTGCCGCCGACAAAAAGAGGCGTTTTCCCTCTCGACGTAATCTCCTCGGCGCATCTGATAGCCGACTCTCTGTACGACTCAACGCTGTAATTCTCACAGGGCGGCAGAAAATCTATCAGATGATGCGGCACTCGCGCGCGCTCGTCAGCAGTAGCCTTCGCCGTACCGATGTCCATGCCCTGATATATCTGCATAGAGTCGCAGGAAATTATCTCACACCCGAGCCTCTCGGCGAGCGAGAGCGAGAGCGCAGTCTTGCCCGATGCTGTCGGGCCTGTTATCGCCAGGGAAAATATCATCTAAGAGTCTTCTCCTCTATCCAAGCGGTAAGGTCGGAGAATACCTCTGCCCTATTGGTTTCATTGAATAATTCGTGGCGCGCGCCCTCATAGAGCTTCAGCTCAACAGACGCGCCGTATTTCTTAAGGTTGTCGTAAACGTAGCGTACACCCTTGCCGAAATCACCTACGGGGTCGCAGTCACCGCTGACAACGAGGGTGGGAAGCTCCTTCGGGAAATTCTCAAACCAGCTCTTCGCGTTTATCGCGCCGAGCATATAGAAGAGATCGTCGTAGCCCGATATGGTAAAAATAAAGTTAGTCTTTGGGTTACCCGGTCTGTCTGCAACGAGAGCGCCGTCACGGGTGAGCCAAGCGCCAACCCCCTCGGATTTGTCAAAGCCCTTATTGTATCCGCCCTCGGCAAGCGAGGAAACGAACCTGCTGCGGCTCTTTTCATTCCTGAAGAGCTTCATAATCTTGATAATCGCTCTGCCGAACGGAAGCGCAGGGTTAGGGCCTGCCGTACCGTGAATAATCAGAGCGTCTATCGACTCGGGATATCTCTCTGCATAGAGTCTGGCAAGGAAGGAGCCCATGCTGTGACCGAGAAGCACGAGGGGTACGCCCTTATACTCCTCGCGGAGAATATCGTTCATTTTCTTTAAGTCGTCTATGACGTAGGAGTAGCCGTTCTTCGAGGCGAAGAAGCCGAAATCGTCGGGTGTCGCCACACTCTCACCGTGACCCAGATGGTCGTTACCCGCAACCACGAAGCCCTCGGCTGTGAGCGCGTCGGCAAGCAGCTTATATCTGCCTACGTAGTCAACCATACCGTGCGATATCTGCACCACTCCTCTTATTTCCTTGTCGGAGGGCACGAAAAGCTCAGCGTGTATAGTGTTCTTACCGTCGCTCGACGGGAAAGTAATATCTCTGTGATTGTAATTCATACCGTCCTCCAAATTTTCTTACTGAATAGCCTTAAGCACCTCTGCTACCTCCTCGGCGGTGGGAACGGATGATGCCGCGCCTACGCGAGAGATAGTGATAGCGCCTGCCGCGTTAGCATACTTGATAGCCTCTCTGATGTCGCCCGAGCGAAGGTACTCGAGAGTGAGAGCCGCGGTGAAGGCGTCGCCTGCCGCAGTGGTATCCACAACCTTATTGGTCTTTATTGCGGGGAAGGTGTTATAACGCTTGCCGTCGTAGAGGAATGCTCCTTTAGCGCCCTGCTTGATAACGATATACTTCGCCTTAACCTTTTTGGAAATAGCAAGAGCTGCGCGAAGCGAGCTCTCCATACTGTTAGGCATAATGCCCGTAAGCTCGAATGCCTCGTTCTCATTGGGAGAGAATATCTCAACAGGAGGAAGCTTCTCAAGGTCGAACTCCTTGCTCGCGGGAGCTGCGTCGATGAATATAGGAATCTCCTTAGACGCTGCAATCTTCGCAGCGTTCACAGCCATCTGGAAGGGAATCTCAAAGCCGAGATAAACCGCGTCGGGATTGCACTCGAACGCCTCGAGAATGCCCTCGGTGGTGAGATGATTATTCGCTCCGGGGTAGACGATGATTCTGTTAGAGCCGTCGCCCTCTCTCATAACCACGGCAAGACCAGTGGGGTTATCGTGGTCAACCTTTACACACGAGGTGTCAAGTCCGAGCTCCTTGTAATAATTATAAAGCTTCTGACCGTGAACGTCAGCGCCGAGCTTCGCGCAAAGCACGCTGTCTGCGCCGAGGCGCTTGAAGGCAATAGCCGCATTCGCACCCTTGCCGCCCGGTATGTAAGCAACACCGCCGTCGTCAACGATAGTCTCGCCACTCTCGGGCATTTTATAGAAATTCATCGAGAAGTCCATATTTGCGCTTCCAATGACCAAAATCTTCTTTGTAGACATACTTTTCTCCATTCCGCCAAAATTAGCTGTTTTATTTTAATTAAGAAAGCTTGTAAACGCCTGCGCCATCTACTATCTCGCTCGCGAGAGACGCCTCTCTGCCGCGGCAGGTGAAGATGAAGCTCTGGCAGCCCTCGTCCGCGAGATGCTTGATAGCGCGCATCATAGCGCTCGCTCTGACATTATCCTGGTGCGCGAAGCTCTCATCGAAGCACACAGGGGGCTTCTCGGGGTAAAGCATATCAATAAGCGCCGCGCGAACCGCGATATACGCCATATCCTTCGTGCCACCCGAGAGGAAGTCGATAGATCTCTCCTCACCCGAATTGTCGGTGAAGCTGACCTTGAGCCCGTCGGAAACGTCGAAGGAGGTATACTTCTTGTCGGTCATAATCTCCATTATACGAGTAGCGTACTCGCCAAGACGGGGGGATATCTCCTTGCGGAGATTGTCGGTCGCGCTGTTTATAGCACCGAGAGCGATGAAGAGCGCCTTGTGCTTCTCCTGCATATCCTCTCTGCGAGCAGCGATATAATCTATTCTCGAATAATATTCACCGGGGTCGCCGGCACGGCTCTTGAGCAGCATCAGCTCGTTCTCTACGTCGAAGGCGAGCCTATCCTCCTCTGCCACACGCGCCTTGGCGTTAGCTATACCGTTGATAATTTCGTCGTGATTTATGCCCGAGAACACCTTTCTCTTAAGCGGTGATACCTGAGCGCGTACGTCAATCTCACTCTTGTCAGCGAGGTTGCGTCGAATTTCACGAACGGTGATTTCCATATTATTCTTCTCATCGAGAAGCTCGTTCTTCTTCTCAACGAAAAGTCGCGCGCGCTCCTCGAGATCGTCGAGGAACTCCGAGAAGCCTGATTCGGGAGAGGTCTCGCCCCAACGCTCGATAAGAGTGTTGAGCTCACGCTTGGAGTTCTCATACTTGTCGCGCGCTCTGAGCATAGCAAGTCTCGCATTCTCGGTAGCGGCAGTCATAGCATCTCTCTTGTATCTCGCATCAGCGATAACGGCAATCTTGCCCTTGAGGTCATCGAAGGTTGCGGTGTTGAACTCGCCCTCAAGCGCGGCAAGAGCCTTGTTATTCTTAATCATCTCATAGACGTAATATCCGCCTGCGCCAAGCGCCACGAAGCCAAGTATTCCGAAGATAACCTTGCCGAATATCATATCCGAGCCTGCGGCAGCAATCTCAAAGACTATCGACGCCAGCATAACGAGCGCCGCAGCCACAGAGATAACGGTGGAAAGAATCTCCTTCTTCTTGAAGGCGGTCGCTCTCGCGACAATCTCTTCCTCGCCGCCAAGCTCGTCGCAGAGCGCTATCGCGTTCTCTATCTCGTGAGTTATACCGATAGCGGCCTTCTGAGAGGAGTAATAATCCTGCGCCTCGCCGAGCGCGTGATACGCCTCGTTCCAGCTCTTGCGAGCTATGACGAGATCAGCGAGATATTTCTCATCGGGGCAGAAGCCCGCGCGGGTGTTTTCCTCAATAAACTTCTTGTAGCTCTCCGCCATCTCCTCGTACTCTTCCTCGAGGACGTGCAGACGGTCGAAGGTCTGAATAAGCATCGCGTTGTTGTAGGAGCTGTCGAGGTCGTATAGCTTTATCTGCTTGCTCTCCGCATCGGCGCGGCGAGCGCGAATCTGATGAAGCTCGGTTTCCTTCTCGAGAATCATTCTGTTATCCTTGTTGCAAGCAGCGAGCCTCTCCTCGAGAGAGCGCTCCTTCGCAGCGAGATCTATAATCGCGCCGCCCGTTCCGTTCTCGTGGTAGAGCGCCTGCATCTTGTCGGCAATTCTCGCTGCCGCGCGCTGCTTATTTATCTTCTCGCTACCCGAGAAAATGATATTTTCGATAGACTCTTTCACCGAGTCCTCGTTGATGCTCGAGTCGCCTATCTGACCGACGAAAGCGGTATTGTCAAACAGCTCGCCGTCGACACCGAAGAACACCTCGCCCGCAGAGAGCGTACCGAATGCAGGCGCGCCGGTCTCGGCATCTATTATCGAGGATTCCTCGCGATAGGTGGGGCGCTCGGAATTGTCGGTAGGAACGGTGGAGCGCGTGATGACGTATCTCTTGCCGCCGACTCTGACATACATAGAGCCCGACGCCATACCGGTCTTCCAATTTATCCTGCGCTGTCTCTCGCTGAGTCCGGCTTCGTTTTCGTTATCAAAGCCGAAGAGCATATATCTGATAAACGCGGCAATAGTGCTCTTTCCCGACTCGTTCTCGCCCTCGATGACGTTCACCTTATCCGAAAACTCGAGAGTCATATCGGTGATGCGTCCGAAGCTTTTTATAACGATTTTTTCTATAATCATAGGATTCGTCCTTTCCTTGAATGTATTTATGCTCAAAAACGTCCTTTGCTCTTGAAATAAACTAAAAATTATGTTAAAATAATAAAAAATATAGTTTACCAACAATATTATACACTACAAATATGCATTTTTCAAGAGGAAAGACGAAATGTTTAGCAAAAAAAGTGAAGTTTTAAGTGGCAGAGCTGTGACCGTGATTTCGGGGCTCGGGAATATGAGCCTCAAGGACACGCTAGAGTGCGGTCAGGCGTTCAGATACGAATGCGTCGTAGAGCAGGAAGATTACGTTGAATATCTCACGGTTGCCTATGGCAAAATCATCAATGTAGGACAACGTAAGGCGGGCGAGCTGCTCTTCTTCGACGAGTGGAGCGAGGAATACGAGAGCGTAGTGGTAAGCTACTTTTCGCTCGACGTCGATTACGAGGAAATAAGGCGTGATATAATCTCACGCACCGACTCCGAGTGGCTTAAGAATGCCGCCGAGTCGGCAAAGGGCATCGTCATACTTCGCCAAGAGCCCTGGGAAACGCTCTTTTCGTTCATAGTTTCACAGAACAATAACATACCGAGAATCAGAAAAATCATTCGCTCCATATGCTCGCAGTATGGCGAGAGCCTCGCCGTTTCCTCAGGCTTCAGCTCCTGTCCTCTGGGCAGATGTGAGGGCGCTCCGAGCGCTGAGAAATGCAAGCAGTGCGGAGTATGCTATCCCTTCCCTACGGCTAGTGATATTCTAGATAATCCCGAGGGACTTCTCCCCTCGCGACCGGGCTTCAGATATAAATATCTGATTGACGCAGCCGAGCGTGTAAATTCGGGCGAAATCGACCTCGCGGAAATTAAGAGCAGAGCGAGCTACGATTATACCGTAGAGCAGCTGAAACGCATTCTCGGAGTCGGTGACAAGGTTGCTTCCTGCGCCGCGCTATTCGGCTTCGGCAATCTCGAGGCGTTCCCTATTGACGTATGGATGAAACGCGCGATAGACGAATACTTCGGTGGCTCTCTCGACCACAAGGCTCTCGGCAGCTACGCAGGTGTAGCGCAGCAGTATATCTTCCACTACATCAGAAACCTAGAGAGTAAGGAAAACAACTGATATTTTAAAATCAACCGATATTCTCAAGAAAAGAAAACGCAAAATCCGCATTTCGACCTTTTGTGAGTCGATATGCGGATTTTTTGTGCTAAAATCAAATAAAAAAGGACAAGCAAGAATGAATATGTTTGACGAGGCGCGCTCATACGAATGTATGCTGAAAATGAGAAAAATCACCCAAGGTCAGCTTGCCGCTCTGCTTGGCATTACGCAATCGGCGGTGGCGAACAAGCTGAGACTCTTGCGGCTCGACGGCAGAGTTCAGGAGAAAATCGTTGACTCAGGACTCACCGAGCGCCACGCGAGAGAGCTGCTAAGGCTGGAAAGCGCTGACGAGCAATTGAGAATTATCGAAAGAGTGAGAAACGAACGCTTGAGCGTGGCGAGATGCGCGTCACTCGTTGATATGGCAAGCAGCCGTGAAGCTCCCTCGAAAATTGGAAATGCCGAGCGGCTAAAGGCCACCGACCTCTTTTTAGATAGCGTTAAAAAGTCCGTCAAAGCCCTCTCCTCGCTAGGCATAGACGCAAGAGTGACAGAGAGCATTCTTGACAAAAAAATCTACGTCACAATCTGTATAGCCGAGAGCAAATAGCCGCATTTTTTGCATTTTTGACTACCACATTTTACATTTCAATAGAAAAATCTCTCCCCGTTAGGTTTTGGGGAGAGATTTCTTTTAGTCATTTCCTTTGTTTATTACAGTTATCATTGCCGGTTCACCACAGGATTCGCAGAGGAAATATCCCGTTGAGGTGCAACCGAGTGCAGGCGCGCTGCCGCCCGCAAAATATTTGATCGAATCAAGCGACGAGTCGTAATGTCCATTCTCATCACAAAGAGTTTCAGCATTCACTATCTTGCCTGAATTATCCTTGATTGTATGCGAAGAAAGTCCAAGCTGACCCACAAATGTAATCGTTTTTTCACCCGTTGCAGTGGTATATTTGAAGACGTATTCTGCCTTTCCATACTCGCAGCAGGTCGATGCCTTAATCGTACGCTTGATGGCAAGAGTGCCTGTCGAGAGATCTATAGCCGTAGGTGTATAATTACAGTCGCCGGAGTTCTTCGTGCATTTCTGCGTAAGGGTATTATTCTCCAAATTGTGCTCATATCCAATGCTATGACCGGCTGGAATAGTCGTGCTATCCTGAACTCCGCAAAGAGCGCATTTGAACAGGGTGTAGCCGTTAGTTGTGCAGCCTGCCGCGATCGCTTTGTACTCCACCATTTTGTGATGCTGTATTGCTGTAACAGCGTTTACTCCATCGCAAACTACGCAGCGATAATTAGCCGCGGCGGTCTGACCGCAGGAAATGCTTCCTCCTGCGAAGAGATTTATCGCGTCGAGGGCGTAATCGTAATATCCGTTCTCGTCAGCGAGTGTCCATGCGGGAACGACGTTGCCGTCATTATCCTTGATCATATGGTCGGTCTTGAGATCCGTAGTTGTATATTGCACAGCAACGCCGTTCACAGTCCAGTTGTGAGTTATCTCGCCGGCCTCCTTGCAGGTTGCCTTGATATTAGTGCAGTTATACGAGCCGGCATCCATAGAAGCATTGGTAAAGTAAATGTCACAGCCCGCGTTCTGACATCTGCCGCTTGTGAGAGTAGCGTATATGTTACGACTGTCGAAGCTCACGCTTGTTATCAGAATGTTATGATACTGATCAAGCGAGCCGTCGCTTGTATACTCGGTTACCTTATATGTGCAATACTCGCATTCCTTGGTAACAGTTCCCCGATTTTGACAGGTTGGCGAAATAACAGTCCATTTTTCAGCCGGCTCCATAGTGTGCGGTCTTATATAAACCATAGTCGGTACAGGAGTATCGCAGGACTCGCAGCAGTAGTAGCCGGCAGTGCGATTACCGCAGACGATCTGCGCCTTGTTTACCACCGTCACACCGGTCAAGCCATAATCGATCGTTCCGTCAGAATTCAGAACGCCTGATGCCGCTATACCGCCAATCGTATGCTCAAGCGGACGTTTGTTCAAAGCCAAGGTTTCGAGGACACCGTCCTTTGTGTAGCTGTATACCACGCGGCCTGCCTCTGTGCAGGTCGGCTCAACTCTCGTAACCTCGCTAACGCCTTGCACGTTACTGATTCTCTGCTCCGCAAGGCTACAACCCTTCACCGTGCAATCATAAATAATGCTCGCGCTGCCGTCCGCATTATTCTCTACTCTTTCCACGTAATTATGTCCGTACGCCGGCACTACTCGCTCTACGCGAAGCTGGCATCGCTCGCATTTGGCAATCTCCTCCTTGCCGTCTGCCGTGCAGGTTGGAGCGCTCTTCAGAGTCCATGCTCCCTTGTGAGATACGTAAGCAAGAACGTTCTGCGCCTCGCCGCACATTTCGCAAAGATAGCTTGCCTCGGCGGTGCTACCGCACTTTGCCGACTCGTTAGCAAGCGTGATGCCCGGAACGAACGAGTCAACCATATTGCCGTTTATGTAGAATTTGTCTATCGTCAGACCGCAAAGTCTATGTCCCGGAGTCGAGGTTTGCATCGTATAGGTATAAGTTTTTCCCTCAAAATCGCAGGAATACACAGTACTTCCTGCCTCAAGGCAGTTGCCAATCGTGATTGACGACACGTAAACCTGAACGTTTTTCTCCACCCTGGTGGGATTCTCACAGTATTGATAGTCGCATCTGCCAACGATGTCAAACGTTCCGTCTGCCTCGCCCGGCTCGAGCGAATACACGTATTCGTGCGGATGCTCAAGCATACTGTCAAGCATCTCTATCACAACACCGCACGACGAAAGCGCCACGCAGGCTACGATAAGCGCCAAAATCAGAGCAATTTTCTTCATATATTTTCCTCCAAAAGAGCAAACTTTTCTTATTTTATTCTACCATAAATATATATGAATGTCAACAAATAAAAAGTGAATTAAAATAAAGATTTAATTCGCCCCATTTTACAGCGCACTCGACCGCTATTTTATATAAAAAGCACTCCACCGATTTCTCGATGGAGTGCTCTATTTTGTTTTACGCTAAAATTCATTAGCGCGAAAATTGTTAGTTAGAATCGTCTGTTCACGACCCGAAGCTGTAGTGACCTACTGCGAGTGGGAGAGAACGGCGATTATAACAAGAATTTTTAGCTATAGAATTCTACGAACTTAACGAGTCTCTCATACTTCGCCTTTGCGGTTGCTTCAGCCTTCTCGAAGAGCTCTTTTGCTCTCTCAGGGAATGCCTGAGCAAGTCTAGTGTATCTAGCCTCGTTGTTGATGAATGCCTGGTAATCGCCGGTGGGTTCCTTGGAATCAAGGGTGAACTTCTTCTCTGCAGCGGGGTTGAATCTGAACATATGCCAGTAACCTGCCTCAACTGCCTTCTTCATCTCTGCCTGGCAGTTCTGCATACCGCCCTTGATGGAGTGCATCTCACAGGGAGCGTAAGCGATTACGATAGAAGGTCCGGGATATGCCTCAGCCTCGGAAAGTGCCTTGAGGGTCTGGTTCATATCAGCGCCCATAGCGATCTGTGCAACGTAAACGTAGCCGTAGGACATAGCAATCTCCGCAAGATTCTTCTTGCCGATAGCCTTACCTGCTGCTGCGAACTGAGCAACCTGACCGATCTGAGAAGCCTTGGAAGCCTGACCGCC
>JAGBGE010000009.1 GCA_017936125.1 Clostridia bacterium | reverse complement strand
GTAAAGAGTAACCTTACCGTCAATAACCTTGAGCAACTGAGTCTTCATAAGGTTGCGAAGCTTCTCATCATCGTCAACTATCGACTGGTCTACGCGCTGAAGATCCATCTTGCCGTCCTCGCGAACAACCTCCATGAATACAGCCTTACCGCGTACGCTCTCGTCGGGGCGGATGTCACGGGTGTACTTGGCCTGGCGGAGAAGCTCGAGAATATCGGTCTCCTTTGCGCCGTCAAATACGGGTGTCATTATTTTAATGCCAAGCTTTCTGCACGCGATACCGAGATGCACCTCAAGCACCTGACCGATATTCATACGTGAAGGAACGCCCAGCGGGTTAAGAACGATATCAAGCGGAGTACCGTCTGCAAGGAAGGGCATATCCTCGGGAGGAAGAATTCTCGAAACGACACCCTTGTTACCGTGACGGCCTGCCATCTTGTCACCGACGGAGATCTTTCTCTTCTGCGCAACGTAAACGTGAACAACCTTGTTTACGCCGGGAGCGAGCTCGTCGGAGTTGGAACGGTCGTAAATCTTGACGTCAACGACTACGCCGTATTCGCCGTGACGCATCTTAAGCGAGGAATCCTTAACCTCACGCGCCTTCTCACCGAAGATCGCACGAAGAAGTCTTTCCTCAGGAGTAAGCTCGGTCTCACCCTTGGGAGTTACCATACCTACGAGAATATCACCGGGGCGCACCTCGGTACCGATTCTGATGATACCGTTAGCATCGAGATTTTTGAGAGCGTCATCACCGACGTTGGGAACCTCACGGGTGATCTCCTGCGCACCAAGCTTGGTGTCACGAGCCTCTTTAGTGAACTTTTCAATGTGAATAGAGGTATACATATCCTCGCGAACGAGCTTCTCGTTAAGAAGAACCGCGTCCTCGTAGTTATAACCCTCCCAGGTCATAAATCCGATAAGTGCGTTCTTACCGAGCGAGATCTCACCGCCCTGAGTTGCAGGACCGTCTGCGATAACCTGTCCGGCCTCTACTCTATCGCCCTCGTTGATGATGGGGCGCTGGTTTACGCAAGTGCCCTGGTTGGAGCGCTTGAACTTGATAAGGTGATAGGTATCCATTCTGCCCGAGTCGGTGCGAATAATAATTTCCTCGCCCGCAGCGCGCTCTACGATACCGGCTTCCTTCGCAACGACTACCGCACCGGAGTCAACTGCTGCCTTATACTCCATACCTGTCGCAACGATAGGCGAGTCGGTAACCATAAGAGGCACAGCCTGCTTCTGCATGTTCGAACCCATGAGCGCACGGGTGTTGTCGTCGTTCTCAAGGAAGGGAATACAGCCTGCCGCAACAGATACAGCCATCTGAGGACAAGCGTCCATAAGGTCAACGTCCGTGGGCTCAACCTCAATGTACTCGGTGTTGAGTCGGCAGATAACCTTCTTGTTTACGAAATAACCGTTCTCGTCAAGCTTCTCGTTAGCCTGAGCAACAACGTTGTTGTCCTCCTCGTCAGCGGTGAGGTATACAACCTCGTCGGTAACGCGTCCGGTCTTCTTATCAACGATTCTGTAAGGAGCCTTGAGGAAGCCGTAATCGCTGATCTTTGCGTAGGACGCAAGGTAGGAGATAAGACCGATGTTAGGACCTTCGGGTGTTTCTACGGGACAGATTCTGCCGTAGTGAGTATAGTGAACGTCACGAACCTCGAATGACGCTCTGTCTCTCGAGAGACCGCCGGGACCAAGCGCGGAAAGACGGCGCTTGTGAGTAAGTTCGGCAAGAGGGTTGTTCTGGTCCATGAACTGAGAAAGAGGCGAAGAGCCGAAGAACTCGCGTATAGCGGTAGCTACGGGACGGGTGTTGATAAGCGCCTCGGGGCGAAGATCGTCAGCGTCGTGAGTAGCCATTCTCTCCTTGATGTTCTTGTCCATTCTGGACATACCGATACGGAGCTGGTTCTGCAAAAGCTCGCCTACGCAGCGAAGACGTCTGTTGCCGAGATGGTCGATATCGTCGGTATTGCCAATGCCGTGAGTAAGGCAGAAGATGTAGTTGATAGAGGCGAAGATATCCTCCTTGGTAATGTGCTTGGGAGAAAGCTCTGCAAATCTCTCAACAACACGCTTCTTGATGAATCTCTCTTTAGCCTCGCCCTCGAAGCCCTCGGACTCCGACTCTGCGATAATCTCGGAGAGAATACCGTATCTAACCTTCTCGCCTGCCTTAACGCCGCAATCGGTAAGATCATAGCCAAGCACGAGCTCGGGAAGCACGGTGTTGTTACCGAATACCTTAACCTCTCTTTCGGTCTCGGTCTTAACGATAACCTCGTTTACAAGGCTGTTCTCAATAGCGATAGCAGCCTCACGGGTAATCTTCTCGCCCGCCTCGAGAACTATCTCACCGGTGAGAGGGTTAACAACCGTCTCCGCAAGGGTGAAGCCCTCGATTCTTCTCGCGAGAGCAACCTTCCTGTTGTACTTATAACGTCCAACGGGAGCAAGGTCGTATCTCTTGGGGTCGAAGAACATATTATTAACAAGTATTTCAGCGCTCTCTACGTGAGGGGGCTCGCCGGGACGGAGCTTCTTGTATATCTCCTTAAGAGCTTCTTCACGGTAGGTAGTACCGTTCTCCTCTGCAAGAGTATTGCACTCGTCTTTAACGAGAGTTGCCTTAAGCATTTCCTCGTTGCCGAACATAGCAAGGATAGCCTCGTCGTTATCCTCACCGGGAGCAGAGAGAGCTCTGATAAGCGTACTGATCGGAATCTTGCGGTTCTTGTCAATCTTTACGTAGAATATACCGGCAGCGTCGGTTTCATATTCAAGCCACGCTCCTCTGTAAGGAATAACGGTGGCGGTAAAGTTGTGCTTACCCTGCTTATCAACCTCGTCAGCATAGTACATTCCGGGGGAACGAACGAGCTGCGAAACGATAACGCGCTCTGCACCGTTGATAACGAAGGTACCGTTATCGGTCATAAGCGGGAAATCGCCAAGGAAGATCTGGGCGGTCTTGAGCTCACCCGTAGCCTTGTTCACAAGACGGACTCCAACCTTCATATGCGCATCGTAGGTAACCGACCTGTCCTTACACTCCTCAACGGGATATCTGGGGGTAGGATCAATAGTGTAGTCGGTGAACTCGATAGACAGATTACCGGTGTAATCAACTATGGGAGAAACGTCACGAAGAACCTCGTTAAGTCCCTCTCTGAGAAACCACTCGTACGAGTCCTTCTGCACCTCAATAAGATTCGGCATTTCTGTTGCTGCTTCAATCTTAGAAAAGCTCTGTCTTACGTTAGTGCCAAGCTTCCGGGGTTTTAGCGTCATAAATAGAATCACTCCATTCCTGAAAATTTTCTGAGTCTTGTCGCCGAAGCGAATTTTGCCGTTTTGGGCAAGATGTGCAAATTTATTTGGGATTTTTTGGTGTTTTTGCCGATTTTACCCTGAAAAAAGGGCAGAAATCCCCCAAAGAAAAATGCAAGTATAATGCATTTTAATATTATAACATACTTTTTTGATTTGTCAAGAGCTTTTTTGAATTTTTTATTTTTTTGTGCTTTTAGTACTGCTTTTGCGTTTTCAAACTTCAAAAGTTATTCTGGGGCAGAAAAAGAGCAAAGCTCGTTTTTCATCGCTTTGCTCTTTTAATACTAATGTAGGAAATATTCGTTTTTTCAGCCGCCTTTAACCAAGCATAAGCGCGATAAGCGGTGCTATCAGCGCGGGCAGGAATATCGCGGGCGTCATATTCGCGGTCTTTACCTTCGTGCAGCCAAGCACGTTAGTACCGATAAGAATGATTATCAGCGAGCCCGTCATCGACATATAGCTTATCGAGGTCGCGGGCAAAGCACCCGCGAGGAAATAGCCAAGAAGCGAAAGCGCGCCTTGATATATAAGCACGAAGAATGAAGAGAACGCGCAGCCGATACCGAGAGTCGAAGCCATCATAAAGCAAACTATTCCGTCGATTACAGCCTTCGCAAGAAGCAAATCAGGCTTGCCCATCGCATCCTGGAACGCACCGTTAACAGTCATTGCGCCAACGCAGAAAAGCAGACTGCACGATACAAAGCCCTTGGCGAAGCTGCCCTGCTCTCCGTCCTTTGCAAACTTCTTCTCGAGAATCTCTCCGAGACGGTTCACCCATTTATCAAAATTTATCAGCTCGCCGAGAAGCGTACCGACAGCCATCGAAAGAATCATTATCAAAGCCTTGATAAGACCGTTCGATAAAAACGCGCCCTCAACCAGCGTGGGAGCAGCCTCCATTACACCGTCAATTCCTATGTAAATAACGCATACCGCCATAGAAGACATAACGGCATCACTGATTCTTTTCGGCACGCCTTTTTTGATGAGCGTACCTATGATTCCGCACACTAAAACGGCTAAAAAGTTAACTAAAGTTCCCAAAAATGGCATTTTATCCTCCAAATGACGATTCAATCGTCGTATTTCATAACACCAACATCCATTATGTGACAGAGCTGTCCTGCGACGATATAATGATTAGCGAACGTTATATCGCAGGTGCTGAAAAGGCTTGTGAATGAATTAGTAAATTTAACGTCCACAGGCGAAGCCTTCGCCTTGCCGAGAGGATGATTATGCGCTATCGAAACCGAACGCGCAGATTTATTGAAAGCAATCTCTATCGCCTTTCTCGGCATAACCTCGGATACATTTACAGTTCCCTCGCCGAGCAGCTCGCAGCCACTAAGTCTACCGCGGCCGTCAAAGGTAAGCAAATATACCTTCTCAACGGATTCGCCGATGTAAAGCGCCTTGAGATATTCTGATATATCAGCTTTTGTATACTTGCGTCCGAAAGCAAATTTGTCTGTTGCGCGCCTCGACGTTACGTATCCAAGCAGCTTCACGAAGAAGGCGATTCTCTCTGAGAACGCAGATACCAGCGTATGCTCGGAAGCGCAAAGCATATTCTCAATAGTCAAAAATTTTGATAACAGAAGATGAGCAGTTTTTCTCGCCCTTTTGCCCTCAAGCGGCTGGAGAAGCGAGGCAAGATAATCGAAATAACGGGTGTTATATCTCGCGTCAGCCGGCGGATATATTTCCTCCGCTGAATCAAGAGTCTCGGAGCTCGGTATGCTCTTAAGGAACTGCTCGGCAGCGTTGGGCTGAAAGAGACTTTTTGTTATTCCATGCGTAGAACCCATTCCTTGATAACTATCTCCGCAGACAACGTAATGCTCCGCGTGCAGTACTCCTGCCAAGGAGAGTGACTCTGTAATCACTGCGTTAGTAGCCCTATCACCCGGAGATGGGCAAAACGGACCGTGAATGTGATTGTGCGCCGAAATAACCACCGCAGCACGCGCAGAAAGCGCCGCGTCAATAAATGCCTTTGGCCTTATTCCAGCCGATTCGTACTCGATGTCATAGAGCTTTTTCAGCTCGATTAGTTGCATATTATTATCAAAGAGCAGCGCGATAACCGACTGATCTCTTTGACCTTGATAATAGTCCACGAGATATTCGCCGACTCTATCGTAATTTGAAAAATCCTCATGGCGAGCAGGGGTAAACTCCGCGCCTATAATCGAGGAAAGCTCGGACACGAGCAGTATAAAATCTGCCGTTCTCTCTCCCACGCCCGAAATAGCGGTAAGAGCCTCGCGCTCGGCGCAGAATACTCCATCAAGACCGCCGAACGCAGCAAGCAGACGCTTTGAAATCGGGTTAGTGTCCTTATATGGAATGACGTGATATAGCAGCATTTCAAGCAGCTCGTACGTATCGAATATGCGCTGTCCGTATGCGAGGAGCTTCGAGCGCATACGCTGTCTGTGACCCTCATGGATACGACTGTCTTCTATGTAGTTTTCCATAAGAGCTCCTTTTTCGTAAAATTATTGAGGTCGGAACGCGTTTTTGGTGATAAACTCGGGCGCAACCTCGTGATTGAAGCCTGCCGGCTTCGTGAGTCTTAACATATTTATCTTCATTCCCTGCTCCGAGAAATTACGCTCGTATTCGGTCATAATATTACCCTCGTTCCATTCGGAAGCGTGGAGATCACGAGTCACGACGTCGGGAGTGAGTCCCATAGCCTCTATCTCCTCGAGCGAGAAATCAAAGAGTCCAACGTTGTCGGTCTTGAAATTGATAGTACCGCCGTCACGAAGCAGATTCATATACATCGCGAGATAGCGTCTGTGAGTCAAGCGTCGCTTAGCATATCCCTTCTTCGACCAGGGGTCAGAGAAGTTGAGGAATATCGCATCGACCGTACCGGGAGCGAAAATATGCATAAGGTTGTCCGCGGTATCAATAACGAAGCGCAGATTGTTAAGCTCGCCAAACTCGCCCGAGCTCGCGCGCTCGGCGCAGAGCACTACGCAGTCGGTCACCCTCTCCATAGCGAAGTATGCAGCATCGGAATGTCGCTCTGCCATAGCGCAGGCGAATCCGCCCTTGCCCGCACCTATCTCAAGGTAAACCTTGTCAAGTCCCTCGCCTATCGCCCCGGCAGGCTCGTCGAGTCTGCCATCAGGCTTGAAAAGATATTTCTCGCACGCAGAAAGTCTTTCTGCGGAATGTTTTTTCTTTCGCATTCTCATAGTGCTTTTACACCGCTTTCTTGTAAAAATGCTTTATTTTGCAAATAATTGTTTGCAAAACAGTAATTATTCGTCGTTTTTGCTGAACTCCGCCAGGCGAAGCTCGGGGTTATCCTCAAGCACCCAGCGTATAGTCCACTCGCTGGTGAAGATGAGCAGATTCTTGCCTCTGAAGTCCTGCACCCACTTGGTATCGTGCGAGAGCTTCAAGGTCTTGGGATCGAGGTCCTCGTTCTCTATCCAGCGAATTTGGCTATAACCCATATTGGTACGGCGCAGGTCGCAGCCGTACTCGCTCTTGAGTCTGTATTCAAGCACCTCGAACTGAAGCACGCCGACAACGCCGACGATAACTCGCTCAAGACCCGAATTAGGCTCGAAGAATATCTGTATCGCACCCTCTTGGGCTATCTGGTTCATACCCTTGGCAAACTGCTTACGCTTCATTGAGTCAACCTGCTCAACGAGCGCAAAATGCTCGGGTGCGAATGTAGGAATACCCTCGAATTTTATCTTTTTACCCTTTTCGCAGACGGTGTCGCCTATCGAGAAAATACCGGGATCAAATACACCGATAATATCGCCTGCATACGCCTCGTCGATAACCTCACGCTCGGAAGCCATCATCTGCTGAGGCTGCGAAAGACGGAACGCCTTCTGTCCCTGAACGTGATAGTAATCCTTGCCTCGCTCGAACTTACCCGAGCAGATACGCATAAAGGCAATACGGTCGCGGTGCGCCTTGTTCATATTCGCCTGAATCTTAAAAACGAAGGCGGAGAAATTCTCGTCAAACGGATCAATAACCTCGCCCTCTGCGACTCTGGGAAGCGGAGAGGTGGTCATCTTGAGGAAATGCTCAAGGAAGGGCTCAATGCCGAAGTTGTTAAGCGCGGAACCGAAGAACACGGGAGAGAGCTTTCCGTGGCGAACCTTCTCAAGATCAAAGTCACCGCCTGCGCCCTCGAGCAGCTCAATCTGCTCACAGAACTCTATACGCTGGTTTTCACCAACAAGCTCATCGAGCTTGTCAGTATCGTTAATATCAAGATCAATGCCGTGTATTCTGTCACGGCCTCTGTGCGAGTCACCGAAGGAAAGAAGCGTGCGCTTATCACGGTCGTAAACTCCCTTGAACTTCTGACCGCAGCCGATAGGCCAGTTCATAGCGTAGGTAGCGATGCCGAACTCGGTTTCAAGCTCGTCGAGCAAATCGAAGGGGTCTCTTGCCTCACGGTCCATCTTGTTGATAAAGGTAAAAATAGGAATATCACGCATAGCACAGACCTTGAAAAGCTTTCTGGTCTGGGGCTCAATACCCTTTGCCGCGTCGATAACCATTACCGCCGAGTCAGCCGCCATAAGCGTACGATATGTGTCCTCGGAGAAGTCCTGGTGTCCGGGGGTGTCGAGAATATTGATGCAGTAGCCGTCATACTCGAACTGAAGCACCGACGAGGTAATCGAGATACCTCTCTGCTTCTCGAGCTCCATCCAGTCGGAAACCGCGTGCTTATCATTCTGCTTACCCTTTACCGAGCCGGCAGACTGTATAGCGCCGCCGTAAAGCAGGAATTTTTCAGTTAATGTCGTCTTACCCGCGTCGGGGTGAGAGATTATCGCAAAGGTGCGTCGTCTTTTAATTTCGGATGCAAAATCAGCCATTTTTATCCTTTCACAGTGCTCTGACAAGCCGCGCAAAAATCGCATTTTTTCACCACTCAGCCGTCAAAACCGCATATTTCCCATTTTAATTAACTTTCATATTTTACCACATAAATATTATAATGTCAAGTATTAACTGAAATTTTAGATTTATGTTAAATTTCCTTTTCGTTCACATATTTCGGTTGACAACGGTGCAAGTTTTGTATATAATACTTTTTGTAAAAAGAAACGGAGTAATTAAAATGATTAAAGCAGTACTTTTTGACCTTGACGGCACGCTGTTGCCGATGGATCAGGATACCTTTCTCAAGGCGTATTTCGGTGGAATTTCGGCGCATCTTGCGCCTTTTGGCTACGTTCCCGAAGAGCTGATAAAGGCTATCTGGCGCGGCACTATGTCGATGATTAAGAATAACGGCGAAATGAGTAATGAAGCGGTATTCTGGAACGTATTTTCGGCTATTTACGGTGAAAAAGCGCGTGAAGACGAGCCTAAATTTGAGGAATTCTATCGCGAAAAGTTCCCTGCTGTAAAGGCAGTCTGCGGATACAATCCAAAATCCAGAGAGCTTCTTGACATTTTGCACGCTCGTGGCATAAAGACTGCGCTTGCGACCAACCCAATCTTCCCCGCTATCGCAACGAATGAGCGCATCAGATGGGCGGGACTTGACACCGACGATTTTGAGCTTGTTACAACCTATGAAAACATTGGACTTTGCAAGCCGAATCCCGAGTATTTCCGCGAGGTTGCAAAGCGCATTGGCGTCACTCCCGAGGAGTGCCTTATGGTCGGCAACGACGTGAGCGACGATATGCCCGCGAGGACGCTCGGTATGCAGGTATTCCTCTTGACCGATTGCCTTATTAACAAATCCGACGAGGACCTCTCGGCATATCCTCACGGTGATTTTGACGCTTTAATCAACTATATAAACAACATCGTATGAAAAAACAATTAAACGTACTCATCACAGGCGCGGCATCGGGCATTGGCGGCAGCATTGCCGAAAGATTTCTCGGTGAGGGGCACCGGGTTTATGGAATTGATATCAAGGAAATTCCCGAGAGAGAAAATCTCGTAGGTCGCACTATTGACGTAACAGATTTTGAGGCAATTTCCGCATTTTCTGCCGAGCTTACAGAGAGTGATATAACGCTCGACGTTATTATCTGCGCTGCCGGAATACACGCTATGACATCGCTCGTCGAGGACGATATTGAGGTTATGAAACGGCTGATTAACGTCAACCTTATCGGCAGTATGCAGCTCGTGCGCGCTATGCATTCCCGTCTTGCGAGCAACGGCAGAATTATCATAATAACAAGCGAGGTTGCAGGCTTTGACCCTATGCCCTTCAACGGACTTTACAGTATGTCGAAAACCGCGCTTGAAAGCTACGCGCAGGCTCTGCGCCAGGAGCTTAATCTCATTGGTCAGAGGGTGATTACAGTTCGCCCGGGAGCAGTCAAAACTCCGCTTGCCGACGGCTCTGTCAAGGCTACTGCGGCGCTTGCCGAGAGAACGCGCCTCTATCAGAAGGGCGCAAAACGCTTTTCCTCTATCGCAAGTAAATTTATGGGCACACCCATTGAGCCGAAGGCTCTTGCTTCCCTTGTCTACAAGGCGGCTACGTCAAGGCGGCCAAGGCTCGTCTATAAGAAGCATCAAAACGCAGGACTCGTTCTCCTGAACATACTTCCTCTCCGCTTACAGTGTGCGATTATCAAGCTGCTGCTTAACCGATGATTTGCAAAAATATGCGCAAAATGTCAATCAAGATTGTCATTTTGCGCATATTTTTTATGTATTTATTTCATTGTAAATTTTTTCGGCAATTTCCGCTATTTTCTCAGCTTCGGCAGACTTTGCCGTTTTCAGCGGCTTCTGCTTTGGCATTCCCCAGACGTCAAAGAGCGAGGGACCAATCCACTCACGAGGCTTACAGTCGGCAAAAATCGCGCGAAGAACACAAAGACTCGCGCGGCGAGGGGACATAAAAATTATCTTCATCGGGTGCTTGATTATCGCAAAAATCAGCTTAGGATAATGCGCCGTAATACCGGTAAAGGTGATGCCGGGATGCGCCACAGCTATGCCGCCCTCATCTGCCAGAGCAAAGAGTGAGTAGGTGAGATAGCGCTTTGCGTTACCGTAGACTAGGCTCGCCTTCTTGCGCGTAGAGAAGTCGACGTCATTTTCGTCAATTTTTGAGTAATTATGCGCTATACTGCCCACAGCAATCACCTTGCCGCCGCGCGCCTTGATGCCAGAGAGCAATCGTCTAGCGAGATAGTACGGTGAGATGAAATTGATAGTGAAAACGTTGTCATATCCGCACGGCAGAGTGCAGCGAGGTATGCTGTACGCGCCTGCGTTGAGTATGAGATAATCTATCGGCATTTCTGAGAGCTTGTCTGCCGCCGCCTTAACAGCCCGTATATCTGTCATATCAACTGTAATATGCGTTATAGAAATTCCATTATACATTGAGCGAAGCTCGTCGGCAAGCGCCTTCGATTTGGCAATATTTCTATCAAGCAGCACAAGCGAAGCGCCCAAAGCGCCAAGATGTATGCAAAGCTCTCTGCCAAGACCGCCCGTAGAGCCGCTTATTGCAACAGTCTTGCCGTCGAGCGATGCCGTATTCTTTTTTATCCATTTTTCGATACTCATATATTCACTCGCCTTATTGTATTTTAATCTATTTTATCACAAAATCCGACTTTCTTCAATAGCGTAGTAAAAAAATCTTGAAAGAGAGCAAAATATGTGTTATAATTAGTTACACAAAATATTTTGGAGGGCGATATGAAAAAAATTATATCCCTGCTTATACTTATCGCTATTTCGCTTTCGACTCTGGCGTCCTGCGCGGTGCTCGATGAAGTTATGGGTATTATCGGCGGTTACGGTGATACCGAAGCACCCGAGAAGCATCCCGAGGGGTATCGTAACAGCGATTTCACAAATGCCGAGAAGGCTATTCTCACCGAATACGTAGGTGAGGTTATCCCCTTCGCTCCCTGCAACAAATACTACTTTGAGGGAGTCAACTACGAGGACGATTTCAGCGACGGCGTGCGCTATTACACGGTTGGTAACACACGCGCTGACTTTGAGGCTTATATTGCGCTTTACGAGGACTTTGAGCTTGTAAACACATACACCGATGAGTACGGTGATACCTGGTACACCTACGCGAAGGGCGAAATATTAGTTGATATTTCCTTCTATTTCTACTCCGGCGCAAGCTACATAGACGTTGTTGCATATCGCGGTGCAGATGATGGCAATAATGATAATACCGATGACGGCAACGCAGGCGGAGATAACACAGGCGGTAATACTGACAGCGGTAACACAGGCGGTGATAATACTGATAGCGGTAACGCAGGTGGAGATAACACCGGTGGCAACACCGATAGCGGTAACGCAGGCGGTGACACAACCAATACCGACGGCTATCGCAAGGTAGACTTCACCAAGGCGAAGAACGTCAAGGACGTAACCGACCAGGGCTATTATCTCGACGGCTGTCCCACGACAGGCTCGCCCGCAGTACTCGTTATCCCCGTAGAGTTCAGCGACTCCACGGCGGCAAGCAAAGGATACACCACCGACGCTATCGTCAAAGCGTGGGGCGGTGACGCAGACGACACCGACTACTATTCAGTACACGATTACTACTACATATCCAGCTACGGCAAGCTTGACCTTGACATAACGGTGCTTGACTACTGGTTCCGTCCCGAAAAGACCAGCACCTACTACAAGAACTCGACTATGGACTACTACGGCGAGGACGTTATGATAGGCGACCAGATGGTTATGGACGAGGCTCTTGAGGAGCTTTCCAAGACTATGGACCTCTCGGAATTTGACTCGGATAACAACGGCATCATTGATGCGGTAGTGCTTATCAATACTCTTGACATCGGTGACGACGACTTCAACTGGGCGTACAGATATTGGAACATTTATACCGACTCCGAGGACTGCTATTACGAATACGACGGTGTCAGCGCCAACGATTACCTCTGGGCTTCATATCAGTTCCTCTTTGAGACCTACGATGACTCCGGAGATACCTCGTATGACAACACCTCGGGTATGAACACCTACACCTACATACACGAGTTCGGCCACGTGCTTGGCGCGGACGATTACTACGATACATCATATTCCGAAAATTCGCCTCTTGAGGGCTGCGATATTATGGACGCTATGTCGGGCGACCATAACGCATACACGAAGTTCAACTTCGGCTGGCTCACTACGTCAAGACTCGTCACCACCGACAAGAGCACTACCCTGACTCTCGAGGACTTCTCGAAGAACGGTGATACGATTATTATCGCTAACAATTGGAGCGACGATCTCGGCGCATATCAGGAGTATTACATAGTAGTTTACTACACGAATAACGGCCTGAACTCTGATGGCTTCGGCTACTTTGCGCGTGACGGTATAGTAGTTTACCACGTCAACTCGACTCTCACGTCGGAAACAGAGGACGGTGAGACCTACTATGACGTAAAGAACAACAACACCGACCCGTCAGACGATTACGGCACCGAGGACAACCTCATTGAGTTCGTAAAGAGCGGCGCAGGCAACTTCACCTACGTCGAGGGCGACTCTCTCCCCTCGGTAAAAGACGATAACGGCAAGACTCTTGCCTACACCTTCACGGTTATCTCTCTCACCGAGGATACGGCAACTATAACGTTTACAAAGAAATAAAAAAATAATGGCTGGATAGGGTGATATCCTTAGCGGAGAATTGACACTTTGACAAAAGTGCAAGCATCACATTTGTCCGGTCAAATGCATATATGGGCTAAGCCCAAACCCCTTTACAAACAGAAAGAGATAACAAATCGGTTCTTCGCCGAAATGTTATCTCTTTTTTCTGTCTGTTTAATGAAATCGTGGCTATGCCACGATGAAATCCAAAGATAAACCTTGGATGAAATCAAATCCGTCTAAATGCAACCCTGCGAAGCAGGATTTCATCGCGAAAGCGATTTCATCCACCAAAGGTGGATTTCACCCGTCGAAGACGGATTTGACTGCGTGATACTCCGTTAAGAGTATCACGCTATTCCCAGCCATTATTTTTTTATCCTAAAAGTATGTCCATTACAAACATCAAAGCAAAGCCAACAAGCAACGCATAGGTCGCGCCGCGCTCGCCGCCGTGAGCGTGAGTTTCAGGTATCATCTCGTCGCTTATAATGTAAAGCATCGTTCCGCCTGCAAAGGCAAGAGCAAACGGCAGTATAACCGTCGCAACGCTTACCGCAAAATATCCGATAAGAGTACCGAGCACCTCGACGAGTCCCGTGAGAAGCGCAATAAGCAAAGTGCGCTTCTTCGACACTCCTGCCGCGAGCATCGGACCGATAATAACCATACCCTCAGGTATGTTCTGAAGCGCGATACCGCCTGCGATTACAAGCGCCTTAGCAGTATTCTCCGAGCCGAATCCAACGCCTGCGGCAATTCCCTCGGGCAGATTGTGTATCGCTATCGCGAGAACGAAGAGAAGAATCTTGCCAAGATTCTTATTATGATGATCCTCTATCTCTGCGCCTGCAAGGCGGTGCAGGTGAGGAACCAGATTATCAGTAAGATTAAGACAAAGCGCACCGGCAAAAATGCCTATCACGGTCACCAGAAGTCCGATAAGCGTGCCATACGCCTCCTGTCCGTAAGAGAATGACGGCTCTACAAGTCCGAACACCGCCGCCGCAAGCATCACTCCCGCCGCAAACGAAAGCACTATGTCCGAGAACTTATGCGTAATATCCTTAAACGCAAATCCAAGCAGCGCTCCAACCGCCGTCGCTCCGCCAACACCGAGCGCGGTCAGCATAACCATTCCTAAACCTTCCATTCTTATCTCCTTTTGCAAAGCAAAGTTTACTTTTCATTCTTATATACATTATAGCAGAAAATATCATAGATTTCAAGGAGTTTTGAAAAAATACAAAAAACGGTTGGGGAAATCCCAACCGTTTTTTTCATAAGTGAATCAGTTAAATCTAACTATCTTGTTGGCAAGGCGATATACGAATATCGCAAAATTCTGACCGAACTTACCTTTCATACAGATGAATCTAAGCACGGTGCCGTAGCGGAAATGCTTGCCCCATTTCTCGTCGAATGCGATGCAGTTCTTCCACATCTCTTCAAGTGTGTCATCACACTCCTTGGACTTATTAAGACGAGCGTAAACTATGGAGATAGCGAACATCATAAACAGCTCATGGCTGAGATATTTCTTAAGTCTCTTGCTCTTAACCTCATCGAGATGGCAGGACTTGAAGCACTTTTCGGTTACGAGAAGCTGATGCGTGTAACGCTTCTTCATTACGCCCTCCTGAACCGACTGGTCGGGTCTGCCTATCCAGTAGCGGTAGAGGTCGATGTTCATATAGTACATCTTCTCAACCTTGGGCAAAACTCTGTAAACCATAAGGTTGTCCTCGTAGAACACGTGCTTGGGCAGCGGCTCTGCGCACTGACGCATAAGCTCGGTGCGGAAGGTCGAGGAATGAATGGTGAGAAGCTGATGAATCTTGAAGGGCTTGGTGTCCTCCCAGCCGAAAATCTTGCCCTGAGGCAAAGCGTTCTTGTAGCTAATGGAACGGTCACCCACTCCATCGGTATGTACGTAATAGTAGTTGGTTGCGATATAGTCGACTCCGCCCTGCGCCTCAAGCTCCTCGAGCTTGTCAAGGAACGCGGGGAAGTCCTCGCTCATAACGTCGTCGCTGTCTACAACCTTGAAATACTTACCTGTCGCGTGGATAACGCCCTGGTTGATACCCTCGCCGTGACCGCCGTTCTCCTGGTGAACGACTCTTACGATATTCGGGTATTTTGCAACATATGCGTCTGCGATCTCGCCTGTGCGGTCCTTCGAGCCGTCGTCGATAATGATAACCTCAACTCTGTCACCGCCTACAAGAAGGCTCTCGACACACTTTTCCATATACGCCTCTGAGTTATAGCAGGGTACTGTTACTGTCAATAATTTCATAAAATCACCTTATTTCTTTCTCCGCAGTCTTCAGAGCAGACGCGATTACTGCATCCATATCGTAGTAACGATATTCGGCGAGTCTGCCGCCAAAGAGGGTTTTACTTTCCTTATCCGCAAGCTCCTTGTATTTTGCGTAAAGAGCGCCGTTTTTCTCGTCGTTTATGGGATAGTAGGGCTCGATACCCGGCTGCCATTCCTGACTGTATTCCTTGGAAATAACGGTTTTCTCCTGCTTGCCGAATTCAAAATGCTTATGCTCAATAATACGGGTATAGGGAGTTTCGCGATCGGTATAGTTTATAACAGCGTTACCCTGATAGTTCTCGGTGTCAAGCACCTCGTTCTCAAAGCGTACGCTGCGGTAACCGAGGTACCCGTAGCAGTAATCGAAGTAGCGGTCGATAGGACCGGTGTAAACTACTCTGTCAGCGAGTGAATCAAACTTCTCCTTGTCATCAAGGTAGTCAACTCCAAGCTGAACCTCCACGCCGTCGAGCATTCTCTCAACCATAGCGGTATAGCCGCCAATCGGAATGCCCTGATAGAGCGCGTTGAAGTAGTTGTTGTCGAAGGTAAGGCGCACGGGAAGTCTGCGAATAATGAACGCAGGAAGCTCGGTGCAGGGTCTGCCCCACTGCTTCTCGGTATATCCCTTGACGAGTCGCTCATAGATGTCAGTACCTACGAGAGAGATCGCCTGCTCCTCGAGATTCTGAGGATCGGTGATGTCTGCTGCCGCGCGCTGCTCTGCAATCTTCGCCTCTGCCTCGTCGGGAGTAACTACGCCCCACATCTTATTGAAGGTATACATATTAAAGGGTAAGGAATAAAGCTCACCGTGATAGTTCGCCACGGGCGAGTTAGTATAACGGTTGAACTCGGCAAACCTGTTTACATACTCCCACACTGTCTTATCGTTGGTATGGAAGATGTGCGCGCCGTACTTATGTACCTGAATTCCCTCTACGTCCTCGGTGTAAATATTACCGCCGACGTGATCTCTTTTGTCAATAACCAGAACCTTTTTACCCGCTGCGTGCGCTCTTTCGGCAAGCACAGCACCGAAAAGTCCGGCACCGACTATCAAATAATCGTATTTCATATTCTTTTCCTCTTAGATTTATTGATTAACCATCGAAGCCTCAACGGTTTCATCATTGATAGTAGTCATAGCCTCTTCCATAGACATACCCTCGGCAACCGCAGCCTTACGAGCGGCGTTTACTGCCTGAATAGTCTTGACTCTCTTACCGTCGAGCGAATAGCCCTTCATAGCAAAAAGAGTCAGCGCCCAGGCAATCATAGGAATAAGGCAGAACAGAACGATAACAACCCAGTTCATGCCGTCAGCATAAGGAGTAGTCTTGGTAGGAAGATCGAAGATACCGATGCACATAAGAGCAATGGATACTACTGCCGACGCAAGAGAGGATACAAGCTTATCAACGAGCGAGAAGAGCGTACCCATAATACCGGGAATGAACTTGCCCGAACGATATGTTTCGTAGTCTGCACAGTCAGCAACCATAGGAATAGGCATATCCGCAGTGGAATAGTATGCGCCGTATCCAATTCCAAAGCAAAGAATAAATGCTATGGTATAAAGGTTGATAGAAAGTCCGCCCTCACCCATAAGGCTGAGATTGAATGCGGGATTGCCCTGCTGCCACATAAGAAGAAGCGCGAGCACTCCGACGTAGCATATAAGTGCAACCTTTACGTACTTCATAAGCGAAGCCTTCTGTCCGTGCTTCTGCGAGGTGCGAACCGTGAGAAGGAAGAAGGGCGCGCTGAATACGTATCCAAGTGCCATAAATACCATATTAAATGTATCGTAATTGCCCATCATACAACCGTAAAGCATGATAAGCACGGTGATATTCTGCGCTATGGCAAGAGCAAGCTTGCAGCCGCCGCCGGCTATCATAAGACGCTGAAGCGGCTTGTTCGACTTGATAATCTGTACATACTCGGAAATCTTTACTTCCTCCTGCTGACCGCCGCCAATACCAAAGTACTTCTCGTTATCCTTCTCAGCAATGCCTATAACGGCAAGTACGGTAAGAATAGCCGAAATTCCTATTCCTACGAATGTCATAATAGCATACCACTTTGCATTATAGTCGCCAGCAAAGGAGTCCCACGCCATAACCATACCGATTACCTGCATAATACCCATACCGGCAAGAGAGCCGATGGTGTTGAATACAGTAAAGAGCGGACGCTGCTTGGGGTCATTAGTAAGAACCGGCTGCGCGCTTCTGGTTACAGAGGTCTGGAAGGTATAACCGATTACCCAAACCGCGTAAAGAAGAATAAAGAGAGTATAACGGAGCCACATCATAGTTTCGGGAACTATGGGAGTTACAACGTACAAAAGAAGCACGGACACCGCCATAATCACGTTACCGATAACCATAAAGGGACGGAATTTACCGAATTTGGTGTTAGTCTTATCCATCAAAGCACCAATAATGGGGTCGGTAATAGCGTCAAATACACGCATTCCCGTAACCATAAACGATGCAAAGAGCATCGCAAGTCCAAGAACAGCATTACCGAACTGTGCTATGTAGGATAGAATAAGCACAAAGTAAACGTTAGTTGCGCCGTTGTTCATCGGGAACAGGGCGAGCTGATAAAATTTGGCGCGATTCACGCCTTGAGTTTCATTCATAATAATCTCCTTATGTAAATTAAGGTAGTCAAAAGACGACAATATATTTCTCTGCCTTATGCTTGAAGTATAATTTGAGATAGTTTATTTCGAGCAACGACAAACGAAGAAAATATCCAAATTATACGCCAATAATATAGTTGGCAGTAGAATTTGAGATAGTTGCTTTGCTTGGAGTTCGAAGGCGTATTTACATACGTCGAGCAACGACAAACGAAGCAAATATCCAAATTATACGCCAAATATCAAGTCCAGTTGCCGCCGCCGGCAATCTTCTTTGACAGCTTATACGTAGGATTGGGAATCTTGACGCGACGAATCTCAATTTCGTCGTAAATCTTGCCCGCAACCGCTCTTATCTTCGCCTTGCCATCAAGGGGAATGCGGAAGTTGAACACCTTGTCGCCCTTCTGTGTCGCGAACTTCTGACCGTTCACGTACAGAGTGACCTCGGGTGCGTTGGAATACACCTTTATATTAGTCTTACGCTCTGCTCTGTCAACGTAGCGCCTGCCGCAGACGTAAACCATAGGCTCCTTGGACCACCAAGCCTTGTAGAGATAGAAGCTATCCTTCCTCGTTTTACGGTCAAAGGTCACAATTCCCTTGTGGTTCATACCCGGCTCGCCGCCCTGATTTCTCGCATCGGCAGCGAAGTCAAACATATTCCAGAGGTGAGTCGCCCACATAAACGGACGCTTGTCGAAGAACCTCAGCATATATTCGTTGTACTTGCACTGATATTCCTCGCTCTGATCACCGCGCTTCGGGTGAGAGGAGTGGAGATTCGGCATGCACTCGCAGCCGTACTCGGAGTAACCGAGCGCACGGTTCGGGTATCTCTTGTGGAAGAAGTCAACCCAAACGTTATTGAGCCACATAAAAGGCGTGTACCAGCCAAGATAGAGATTCCAGCTTACGATATCCGAAAGATGTCCGACCGAATCAAAGGGCGCGCACATCGCGTAGCAAGCGAGAGTCGTAGGACGGCTGGGGTCCATTTCGTGAATAAGGTCGTTCAGTACCTTATGATTATCAAGCATGTCTGCACGCTTGGTAGTCGAGATAGTAATCTCGTTGGAGATACCCCAAACGCAGATTGAGGGGTGGTTATAGCACTGAACTATAAGCTCCTTCATCTGACTGATGGTATTCTCTCTGCCGTTTGGCATATGCTCGGAGATATACGGAATCTCCGCCCAAACTACCATACCGTACTCGTCGCACAGGTCGTAGAAATACTGGTCGTGCTGATAATGCGCAAGGCGAATGGTATTCGCACCAACCTCACGTATCATAGCCATATCGGTGTCGTGATGCTCCTTTGTAATAGCATTACCGATGCCCTTCCAGTCCTGATGGCGACAAACGCCGCGCAGAGGATACTCCTTGCCGTTAAGGAAAAAGCCCTTGTGCGAATCGACGCGGAAGGAACGAACACCGAATCGGCAGGACACATTGTCAACAGCCTTTTCGTCAACGAAGAGTGTCGCCTCGCAGGTGTAAAGATAGGGATCCTCTATTCCGTGCCAGAGATGTACCTTCTCGATAACGATAGTTTCATCGGTATCGTTACCGCTGCCAACCACGTTGCCCTCTCTGTCCTTAAGGACTATCTCTACTCTGCCGCCCTCGGCATTATGCCAGGTTCTGACCCATACGGCAGCGTCCTCGCCCTTAACCTCAGGGGATACCGCCAGACCGCGACCGCCGAAGTAATCCATATCAAAATGATGCTTATTTACCGTAATCAGCTTAACGTCTCGGTAGATTCCGCCGTAGAAGGTGAAATCCGCCTTCTGCGGATATACTCTGTCATTCTTAGAGTTATCGACCTCGACGACCATATGGTTTTCGTCGGCGAGATAATCGGTAATATCCGCACGGAAGGTGGAATAGCCGCCGTCGTGAGTCATGACCGTATTGCCGTTGAGCACTACCTTTGCCGAAGCGTTAACACCGTTAAATTCAAGATAAAGACGCTCGTCGCTCTCGATAGCGGGAGAGACAAAGCTCTTCTCGTAAACGCAGGTGCCACGGTAGTAGTCGTCGCCACCGTCCTGACCGTCAAGGTTGTTCCAGGTGTGCGGGATATTTACAGCCGTTTCGGTACCGTCGTGATAACGAAACAGCCAATTTTCATTGATAAGTTGCTCTTTTCTCATAGCAAGCTCCTGTCAGTTAGAAATAATCTCCCTGCCCTATTGCGTTTTTTCACGGACAGGGAGATTATTATCAATTTAATTTGTTGCGAAAATTATTTATTACTTAACCTTGCGTCTGAGAATGAAGAACAGTACAGCAAGTACAGCGATAGCAATCGTCGCGTAAGTAATGGTATTGATGATATTAGGAGTAACTGCCTTAACGGTAGTCTCGGGACCAACGCCGTTCATAGCCGCGGAGTTGATGATGGTGTAAAGGTTGTAGTGCATAGCCTCAAGCATTGCGTTAACGAATACGGGATCATCGGTAGCGGTCTTGATATCATCGGTAGCGTAGCTCATCATAGCGTCGAAGCAGGTTACGCCGCCAGCCATAATGGAGTCGATAGCGTTGCAGTTAGCAGTGATCATGTTATCGGTGATGTGCATGGACTTGTTGCCCCACTCACCGCGGAGAATGCCGGACATAAGACCGTAGTTAGCACCCGACCAGGTGGTACCCCAACGAGTGTAAGCGGTCATAATGCCACCGTGTCCTTCGTTCTCCTCAAGAGCCTTCTGGAATGCCTTGAGATAAACCTCACGTGCAGCCTGCTCGGTAAGCCATGCAGCCTGACCAAGACGAGCCTGCTCGGAGTCGTTGAGTGCGAAGTGCTTCATAACAACGTCAATACCCTTGGAGCGAAGAGCCTTAACCTCAGTACCGCCCATCTCGCCTGCAAGGAAGCCGTCCTCAGAGTAGTACTCGAAGTTACGTCCGCCGTAGGGAGTACGGTGTGTGTTAGCGCCGGGGCCGTAGAGACAGGAAACGCTTGCGTCGATGCAATCGTTAGCGATCATCTGACCGATTTCGTACATAAGATCAAGATTGAAGGTAGCAGCCATAACGTCCTCAGAGGTAAATGCGGTAGCCTCTGCGGATTCGCCGTCCATAGTAACAAGTCCGCCGCCGAAGAGCGAAACGGTAAGACCCTGAGGTCCGTTCTCATCACGAGAACCGGGAGCGTTTACAGAAGGAACGGGGTGTCTCCAGTGGAAGCAGTCACCGATTGAGATAAGCTCATCAAGAGTAACCTGCTCGAGAAGATCATTCCAAGCGGGATCGTCGAACTGCTTGTATGCGGGAACGCCGTTATTGTCACCGTCAGCCTCGAACATATCGTAGAGAGAAAGGTCGCCCTCTGCGCCAAGTATAGGCATTTTGTCAAAATCTCTACCGGTCTTTGCCTCATAGTCGGCCTTGATCTGCTCGTACTCGGGAAGACCGTTGTTGTAACGGTTGTCAAGCTCCTTAGCCATCTTTGCGGAAAGAATAAGCTCGTAGTTGCCGATAGGCCAAGTGCCTGCCCAGTCGTTTCTCGACAGCATCTTAACGGTGTTCTCACCGAAGTATACGTTAGGATCAGCGTTCTGAAGCTGATTCTCGATCTTGGTGCCGTTGAGAGAGGTGGAATATGTAGTAGTGTCAAGCTCAGCTACATTCATACCGTAAACGAGAGTAGCCTTACCCTCTACGTCCATACCGTCAGCTATGGTGTAGCCCTTTGCTGCGAGAATATTGTTGTTAGCATCGTGAGAGTCGGTAGCTGCGGTGAGGTAGTATGTACCTGCATCGAGGATATAAGTGCCTGCGCCGTACGCGTCGTAAGCAGCCATATCGCGCTCGTCAACCTGGATGGTAACAACCTCGGATGCGCCTGCCTCAAGAACAGCGGTCTTGCCGAAGCCGATAAGCTGAACAGCAGCCTTCTCTATCTTGTTATCAATGTCATACTGAGTGTAGGGAGAGGAAAGATAAACCTGAACGGTTTCCTTACCTGCAACGTCACCTGTATTGGTAACCTTAACGCTTACGTTGTAGCAAGCCTCACCGTACTCGTTAACGCCCTTTTCAACCTTCATCTCACTGTAAGTGAAAACAGTGTAGGAAAGACCGTGACCGAAGGGGAATGCAACCTCGGTAGCATACTTATCCGCATAGTCACCGGCGTTGCCCTTGCCCATAACCGCGTCAGCATAACGGGTTTCGTAGTACTTGTAGCCTACGTAAATGCCTTCCTGATATACCATGTAAGTGAGAATATCCTTGGAAAGCTCAATGCCGTCGATGGTATAGCTCTTGCCGTCCTTGGAAGCGACAGCGCCATCGGGAATGAGGTAGGAGTGTGCAACGAAGTTCTGCATTGCGGGAGAGGTGAAGTTATCGTAGCAGTAGGTGTCAACAAGGCTACCCGAGGGGTTAACCTTACCTGCAAGGATATCGGTAACAGCGTTGGTACCGGTGATACCAAGACCGCCAACCCACATGCAAGCGTCTACGTCGTAATCGTTGAGGAAGTCAACCTCAAGCGCGTTAGAGGTGTTGATAAGCACTACGATGCTGTCGATCTTGCCTGCGGTCTTGAGATCCTGCGCATACTGCATAAGCTTTCTCTCGTTCTCGTTGAGCTCGAGATAGTTGATAGCATTAGCGTTGCCCTCGTAGCCGGGGAAGGAGCAGTCATAGCCCTCACCGCCAACACGAGAGAAGGTAACTATAACAGTACCGCCGTGATTGGAGATGGAGTTCTTAACGTCATCGGGATAGTTTGCAGGATCTACCTCAAGAATAGGAGCCTGACCTGCAAGCACAGCGCTCTCGCCTGCGCTCTCGCCGTTGGATACCTCATCCATAAGCTTAGCAGCTTCCTTGCTGCCGTACCAATCCCAAAGAGTCGCGTTAACCTCGAAGCCGGACTTCTCAAGAGCTACCTTGAGGTTGTCTGCCTTAGAAGCATCAACGTTACCCGAGCCGGTACCGCCATATGTAAGATTTACGGAATTAACCGAAAGGGTGCTTACCTTTGCGCCTGCCGCAAGAGGAAGCGCACCGTTGTTAAGAAGAAGAGCAGCGCCCTCAGCCTCTACCTGATAGCAGAGAGCTGTACCTGCTGCAAGTCTTTCTGCCTGAGAAGCATAATCTCCTTTGAAATATACTGCGCTTTCGTCCTCATTCTCAAGCTCCCAGAATGTGTTTCCGGCAACGAGAAGAGAAATCGTGTTGTCAAACATTCTTACAACAATGTTCACGGGAATCATAATCACGAGAAGAATGATGAGAATGGTAGACAGCACCTTAATGAGCTTTGCCATAATTTTTCTCCTTTGTTTTTCAGGCTTTACCTGTTATTAAATTATTTTAGCGTCGCACGGGGAACGATAAAACCATAATAATGTCGTTCTCTGCCCGACCTAACGCTCGGTATTATTATAACACGCGTTATATATTTTGTCAACAATGTTTCTGTAGTGTTAACGCTTTTTGTTCAATATGTACAAATTTGCGCGCGCGATTTTCATCTAAATGCTAGAAAAGCATTTTTTCGTCAAAAAGCATCTTTTTCATTCAAAAATTTTGAATTTTGGAAAATTCTCTCTTGACATTCATCAATTCTTGACGCAAAAAATAAAAGCGGATGTTAGAAAGTCACCCGCTTTTGCACGTTTTTGCAAAGTTTAATTTACTTTATTATCAAATTCTGCTATCCCACAGCCCGCAGAAGCTGTCTATCGGATCTGTTCCCGTGAATGAATTTTTACCTGACATTAGCTTATCAACCAAAGCATCAAGAGTTGAGGATTTCGAGTCGTATGCGTTTATATAGGTTCGTACCTCGGGTATATCCGCAAGCATAGTGGGAGCATTCACGCTGACTGCCACCACGGGCAATTCAAAGACGTACCAGGGTATTTCTCCGCCGCCCTTTGAAAATCCAAATGACGGTCTGCCGCTCATGACGTCGCATAGCGTAATCACAAGATCCTGCTCCGAAACGAAGTCTGCTATTGCATTTTTACCTGCAAAATATAAATTTATGCTAGGCTTCTCCCCTCTCCCAACCTGCCTTTTTATTTCCTCAAGCGGGCTCTCGTAGATAAAGGCATCAAAGCCCTTTTCTATAAGTCTGTCGCGCAGCTCCTCGGCTGGATTTTTCTTCGCATTATCGCCCATCATCGCCTTTATTATCTCGTCCATTGGCCCCGGCGCGCCCTTGATATAGGCTATCATTATCCTCTTATATCTCTCGGGGGTGATAGGAAGCACGCCACAGTCCTTATACTTGACGAGAGTGACAGCGTCACGGCTGATAGCCGACTCTATTTCCCTGCATTCCTCGGGGCAAAGCGATATTTCACCGCCCGAAAGCTCATCTAGTGACATTCTGTGCAGCCGCATACTCGCCTTCAGTCCGAGGATTCTGGCGAGCGCCTCGTTCATTCTATCCTCGCTGATTTTTCCCGACCTGTATGCGTCAAGCATCGTGGCAAAGTCCTCGTCGGGATCGTTAAAGAACAGGAACATATCACAGCCTGCGTTGATGCTTGCGGGCAGCATTTCCTTTCGCTTCATTCGATTGGTCATAGCCACCATATGCGAGGCGTCTGTAACCACCATACCGTTGAATCCGAGCTTATCGCGAAGCAGCCCTGTCATTATCTCGGGGCAAAGAGTCGCGGGCAGCAGCTCCTCGTCCTTGACGTCAGGCTTGATTTCCTTCATATACTCACGCATCATAATATGACCGCCCATAATCGCCTGAAGTCCCGCGCCGATCAGCTCCTTATACACAAATCCGTAGGTTTCCATCCACCTGCTCTCACTAAAGGAATTGATATTATTCGAGATATGAGCATCGCGGAAGTCCTGACCGTTGCCCGGAAAATGCTTTGCCGCGCAGGCTACTCCCGCCTCTCTCGCGCCCTCTAGGTATGCGCGGCTCATATCAGCCACGGTGCGCTCGTTCGTGCCGAAGGCGCGAGTGACTATCTCGGTATTCTGCCAGTTATAGTGAATGTCACACACGGGCGCAAACGCCATATTGCAGCCTATCGACCTTGCCTCTTTATTTGCGTATTTGCCCAGAGCCCTTGCATACTCGGTCTTGCCCGTTGCGGCAATCTTTATACCGCTGGCGATATAGCTGCCGTCGGAGCAAGCGCCGTTGCCGCCCATCTCGGTGTTTGATGCGATAAAGAGTGGGATTTTCGCGTATTTTTGCAGAATTTCGTTTTGTCTTTTCACCTCTTTCGACGGCATATTATTGTATCTACAGCCGCCGACGTGGTATTTCTCCACCAGGCTTTTCAGATATTCCTCGTCGGTGCTTGCCGTGAGCTGAAAGAAAAGCTGACCGACCTTCTCCTCGTCGGTCATTTTCGCTATCGTTTTCTCTACCCAGCGAATATCCTCGTCGGAAAGATTATAGGGCTTTGCTTTTAGATTTACCATTGATTACTCCTTTAGATTTTTCAGAAATTCATTTTTCTTTTCCTCGGCATATCTGCCGCCGTATCTGCCGCTCAAAAGCAGTGGTAAAGCCGTATCGGTAAACTCCAACCAGCTCTCGCTCTCACGCCCGACGAGTATGGGGAAAAAATGCACTCCGCACTCCGCCGCCGCGCGCAAGTCGCCCGGTGAGTCACCGCACATCAGGACTCTCTCGGGTGAATACCCCTTGTCAAGCATAGATTTTATACACGCGCTCTTGCTGCCCGAATTCTGCGCCATAATCACGTCGGTATGCTCTATCAGCGAGTGCCTTGTCCACTCGTCAACCACCGCGCCGTAGCTTGCGCCCGAAACTATCGCCACGTCTGCCGCCTTGTGCGCCGCCATAAGCGCCTCTTTCGCCAAATCAAACGGCTTCATTTCCATCTCCCTTGAGAGTCTGTTCACTTCCCTGCTCCACGATAGCGCCTTTGGCAGAGAAATACTTTTCGGCTTTCTCTCAATCTCCCTCTCAAGTGATTTCTCGGAGAGCTCGTCTGAATTTTCTACCCACTCGGCAATATCGGCTAAATCATCTATTCTATGATATTGCCCCGAAATTTCCGATAGCGCAATCAAGAGTCCTCTGAACCTATTTACGCCGCGAGTCATAGTATAGAGATTTATCTCGCACCACCTATCGAGAATTTTCTCTCGCCACTCGCCAAGCTCCCACTCCTTGATAAGACAGGGCGCGAAGCACCTTTTATGCTTAATCTCCATCGTATCCATCACACAGCCGTCGCTGTCCACGCAGACAAGATATTCCCGCCCTTTGACAAAATTATCTATATCCATCACCCCCATTTTACTTATATAATGCACAGTAAATCCAAGTTCAAATCACTCGTACGGATATTTTTCCGAAACAAAAAAGCAGAGGCGCTCCGTAGAGCAGCCTCTGCAATCTTTATATTTGTTATTCGGGTAATTTTGAGCATTTTTCCTTTTTGAAAAGTCTACCGATAGCTCTGAAAATACGGTTGTTAGCCACGTCGAGCAGCACGTTTGCCATCTTGTAGGAAAGCATACCCTCGCTGGCGAAGGAAATCGAGCGCAGGCTCATAACCGATATAGTTTGCCAAGCAAAGTAGGCATTTTTTATCCTGGTTTCCTTATCGGGCGAGTCCTTTGAGCGCTTTTCGAGATTATAAGCTATCTTGAATCCGAGCATTACACCGCCATACAGCGCCTTACCGCCAAGAGTCTTATATTCCTTTAGCGGAGTGTTGAGGTCGTAGGGCCTTTTCACCTCCGGCTTGGGGATTTCCCTGCCGATAAGCTTGTCAAATTGCCCGTCTGTTATAGCGAGCTTTTCGTTTCCGTATAGCTCACGGTACATCGGATTTTCGCTCACAGCCTCACCGTCGGTAACGCTAACCTTAACCGATGCAATTACCGTGTTCGCATCAGCGCACAGCGAGAATGTGTACTCACCGTTCTCGAGTTGCCAAGCGCCGTCTATGTAATATTTGAGTCTATCAACGGGTATATCAACAGATATTTCCTTGGTTTCGCCTGCGTCAAGCCGTACCTTACCGAAGCCGCGAAGCTCACGCAAGGGCTTCACAACCTCGCTCTGCGGTGCTTCAACGAATATCTCCGCCACGGCAGCGCCGCGCATCTTACCCGTGTTAGTAACGTCGAGCGTCACCCTGTATAAATCGCCCTGCCTATCAACGCGCATATTTGAATACTCAAAGCTCGTGTAGGAGAGTCCGTAGCCGAAGGGATACTTGACTCCGATGCCAAAGCTCGAATAATATCTGTAACCCACGAACACGCTTTCCTTATATCTATCGTTCGTAGTCACGGTAAACTCGTCACCGAAGGGAACGTCACCGTAGGAAAGCGGCCAGCTCTCTGCTAGTCTGCCCGAGGGAGAGACCTTACCGAAAAGCAGCTCATACGTTGACTCGCCGCCCTCTTCACCGGGGAGATACATATTAAGCAGAGCGCTAATGCCCGAGTCAAATGAGGTGTCAACAGGACTTCCGCCAAACATCACAAATATTATGCGCTTTCCAAGCTTTGAAAGCCTGGCGAGCAGATTGAGCTGATTTTCCGGCAGAGAGAGCGTATTTCTGTCAAATCCCTCGCTCTCCGCATACTCCGAAAGACCGCCGAAGAACAGGATAGTATCGGCATTTTTAGCCTTTTCTACCGCTCTGTCGGCAAGAGTCTTATCATCATCGAAGCTATCGACTATATATCCCTGCTCATACTCGTAGCGCACGCCGTGACTGTCGAACGCCATCTTGGGCGTTGTTAGCTTATATGGGCGAATCAGCGACGAGCCTGCGCCCTGATAACGCATTTTGTCGAACATCTCGCCGATAACGAGATAGCTCTCGCTCTCACCGAGCGGCAGCGCGCCGTCATTCTTCATAAGCACCGCGCTTTCCAGGCTGATTTCCTTTGCCAGCTCTGCGTGCTCGTCGAATTTCGCAGGTGACTCACTGCCGTCGGGAAGCGTGTTATTTATCATATTCAACACGCGCGCGACAGCTCTGTCAACTATATCTATCGGCAGATTACCGTCATTGACGGCGTCAATTATTGCCTGACGGTTGTGACCGATGTCACCGGGCATCTCCAGGTCAAGACCGCATTTCAGTCCCTCTACTCTATCGTTCACCGCGCCCCAGTCGGACATAACGAGCCCCTCAAAGCCCCAGTCGTCGCGCAAAACGCCATTTAGAAGCTCGGGATTCTCTGAGGCATACCTGCCGTTCACCTTGTTATAGGAGCACATCACCGTCTGCGGTCTGCCCTCCTTGATAATCGGCTCGAACGCTCGCAGATATATCTCACGGTACGCTCTATCGTCAACTATCGAGTCGCCGAAATATCGGTTTTTCTCATTATTATTGCAGGCAAAGTGCTTGACGCTAGTGCCGACGCCCATATCCTCAATCCCTCGAGTCAATCGCGCGCCGAGTCTGCCTGTAATAAGCGGGTCCTCGCTGAAATATTCAAAATTTCTGCCGCACAGCGGATTTCTCTTGATGTTGACCGCAGGGCCGAGAATTACGCTCACGTCATAGTGACGGCACTCCTCACCCATCGCTCTGCCCATTCGGTATAGCAGCTCCTCGTTCCAGGAGCAAGCGCTCGTCGATGCAGGCGGAAAGCAGGTGGAAAGCTCGGTCTGTCCGAGGCCTATCGTTTGATCGTCCATCTGCTTTTTTCTCAGCCCGTGAGGGCCGTCTGTGAGAATTATAGACGGAATTTCGAGTCTGCTCACCTTGTTCGTATGCCAGGATTTATGTCCGGCAAGCAGTGCCGCTTTCTCCTCTAAAGTCAATTTTTGCAAAGTTTCATTTACATTTATCATACTTTTTAAGCAAATCCCTTCAAAAATACTTTTTACAAAACGGTTAGAGCTTGTCTTATATAACCGGCATTTATTAAGGCTCTGTTACAAGATTTAGATGCATATCAAAGCTTGTATCAATAGTGTAAGAGAAGGTCGTAATGGTCTTTTTCGCAGTATTTCCTACGCCCGATTGCGGACAGAAGCCGAGAATAATACCGTCCATCTTCATATGGCAGGTCAAGCCGTGCATATGACCGCAAATGTACGCCTTTGCGCTTCCCATATCACGCATAGCGTCGTAGAAGCCGTAATTTTCCACACCCGAGGCACTACCTATCGCAACGAGGAATCTGTCAGATAGCTCCTGATAATAAACGAACTCTGCGCCGTCGTCATTCTTTGCCTTGCTGAAAGCCTCGGCGTATTCAGGCAGCTGTATATGCCCGTAGGTAATAGTAGGTACCGTATCAAGCGCGTTCGATTTCTGACTCGTATAAATAGCGTTGAGCCTTGCAATTTCTTCCTTATACCAGGCAATCTGTCCTTCATTTATCGACTGATATTGCTCCAAATCGTAATCATAAGTTCCCGTGTCGAGAAGCATAAATGCGCCAATCAGATCATTCGTCTTTTCATCTCTGACAGAAATCGAGAAATTACCGTATCTGTTTTCAGCGTCTGCTTGAACGTATCCCGATTTATATAGGAGATATGAAGAATCGCAGCTTTCAAGATAATTAGATACGTCACGCTTTGTAAAGCCCGAAAGATAGGACGTAGCATCGTGATTGCCATACACGAGAGTATAGGGAATCTCGTATTTATCAAAAACTTCAACGATAAATTTCGCGCCCTCGACGCCCTGCGTCATCATATTATCGCCCAGCAGAACGATGAAATCGGGCTTTTCGCTCTTGATAGCGTAATCGATGAAATCGAGAGTCCGCTCCACGTCTGCGTTGTGGTAAGCCGCGCCCTCCTCACCGAAATGCAAGTCGGCGAATTGCAAAACCTTCAGTTCCTTTTCTCCGTCCGTAAAAAGCGTAAGCTCATCGTCATTACTCGGAGCATCGGAAGCAAAGCAGCCGCTCAAGTTAAATAAAAATGCAATTACCAGCATAGAGCTAATCAGCATTTTCAGGATAGAGCTTACAGCGCGTTTTCTCATATACAATTCCCCTACCGATTTAATTTTTGTAAAATATTATATCATAGCTTTGGAAAAAAATCAATATAGACATACCGGCTTGGTTGATGGCGTGCCCTCGCCTTCGCGGTGGATAATTAAAGGGCGACCCGCAAGAAAGCAGGTCGCCCAATCGTATTTTTATAAAGTATTATCTTATAGCAAAGTAGTCAATATTCATCTCACCGTACGCGCCGGTTGTAATGATGCTGACTTCAATGGTATTTTCGCCCGCGATAAGATTGATCTTACCGAGAAGGAAATCACTGTATGTGCTCTTCCACCACTGCTGAGGATTATCCATGCCCTCGAACGTGCCGCCGGAAATGTCAATCTCCTCGCCGTTAACCTTAACGCAAAGACGTCCATCGGCATTTGCGGGATATCCGTCGTAAACAGCGGCAACTGCGTTGATGTAGAAGTCTGCCTCCTTCGCAACGTCGCTATTGACGGTGAAGGTCATCTTTGAGCCCTTTCTCGTACCTACGACAGTACCGGTAGCGCCTCCCTCGGGAGGAACGTTCTCACCCACAGCATCCTCCGCCTGAAGAATGATGTCGGTAATCTCCTTCTTAACGTCGAGCTTGAAGAAGTCAATATTCATCTCTGTACCGGGAAGAATCTCGATAGTGTTCATACCGTCCTTGAGGTTGATTTCACCGAAGGAGTTTACGGTATAGGTCTTGTTCCACCATCTCGTTGATTCGGGATTGTCAATTACACCGTTAAGGGTGACTCCGGATATGTCAATAGTCTCGCCGTTTACCTTTATTGTGAAGCGGTCGGAAGCCTTGGCGGAATATTCGCCCTCAACTCTGATAAGCGCTTCCATCGTGAGCTCTACGGTATTTGCGCCTTCGGATTTCACGTTGAGCTTGATTGAACAGCCGTCAACAATTTGCGCAACAACCGTACGACCGGATTCTGTAGTCTGGAGAGTGGCGTTGGTGAAATTAGACGACTCCGCCTGAATAACTACGCCGGGAGTATAATCGTGTACGTAAATATCGAGAGGCTCGTTGCTAAGCTCGCCCTTGGGAATGAGCTTAATGTAATCAAAGTTTACTTTTCCCACGCCGGAATAGAAGCTTATTGTGTTAGCTCCCTTGACAAGATGAAGCTCGCATACAGAATTTTCCTTGAATGTGAACCAATCGTGAGTAGGAAGAAGCCAGCAATCAGTAGAGTCAACGCTATTTCCGTTATGAGTGAGAGTTAAAATCTCATCGAAACGGTAACCGGATTCGCTTGCCTGCTCAACTGCAAAGTTTGCTACGAGAAGCACGTCGCACTCCTCCTCCGCGGTGATGGTGAAGGTCACGTAGGAATCGTCAAGAGAACCAACGTAATAACCACCCTGATTGGTATTTGCAACACCGGTAAGAACGGCGTTCTCTGCCTGATAGAGCTGAACGCACTTGGCTTTTAAGAACTGCATTTTGTTCGAAAGATCGTAAGAGGTCTTACTTGCAATACCGGGATAATCCTTCGACCAATCAATCTGATTGTAATGCGTGAGAGGATCAAATTCTTCATATTCTCCTGTTGCCCAATCGTCAACACCCCAGTTTTCCCAATCTCCAAAGTCGAGAAGCTGGTCACTGTTGTCCGGTGCTTGAGGGAGAAATTCATTTATCAAATCGCAGGAAGCAAGGCTAAAAGCCAAAGCAAAAACAATTGCTAATACTAATAATTTCAAGTTTTTCATATTATTAACCCCTCCTCTTTACGATTGCAATGACTACACTAAGACCGAGAAGCGCGCCAAGACCGATGTTTATATACATCATATATCTGTGGTAAATAGGAGTACCGCCGGTGACTCTCGTCGCGCCGTCAATACCGTTCATAGCGTTGGAATTTACTACAGAATAAAGCATATGGTGCACAGCTCTTCTCATATAAGTGACAGCCTGCGCGCCCTCAGTGGTACAGGTAACGGTAGCGTGAGAGTTGCTTGCCGCAGTATTGAGAGCGCCGTCGCCGCCTGCCGCGAGCATCTGGTCAACGTTCTCCCAGTCACCGTCCATATAGTCGGTAATAACGAAGCCGTTGAAGCCCCACTCGTTACGAAGCACGCCGGTGATAAGATTGTAGCTGCCGCCTGCCCATACGGTACCAATACGGTTGTAGGATGTCATAACCGCAAGAGCGTTACCGTCCTTAATAGACATCTCGAAGGGCTTGAGATAAATCTCACGCGCAGCCTGCTCCCGTGTCCAGGTAACGTTATCGGACATTCTGTTTCTTTCCTGATCGTTCAAAGCAAAGTGCTTGATGTAACACATAACGCCTCTGCCGGTAGCGCCCTTAACCATTCTGGAGCCGATAATTCCGGAAAGCATAGCGTCTTCGGAATAGTACTCGAAATTACGGCCTGCGAAGGGAGTTCTGTGAATATTCATAGCGGGAGCATACCAACCGGTGAGATTAGCTGCCGAATCCGCGTTTGCCTGCTTTGCCCAAAGACAAAGCTCACCCATAAGATAACCTATCTGCTCTGCAAGGTCTGCATCCCAAGTAGATGCAATTACTATTGCATAGGGCATACCGCCGGAGGAGATACCGTCACCGATAAAGGACTTCCAGCCCTGAGGGCCGTCCGCATCGGTCGTATAGGGCTTGCTGATAGATTCCATTGCATAGGTTTTGAAGCCCGATTTGGTTGCGGTTTTAATCAAATCATCAAGAGAAATCTGATCAAGAAGCTCCTGCCACTCGGGATCGTCAAAGTCCTTGCCCTTCATAGAAATAAGAGTCTTGTCGCCTGCAACTCCATACTTGGGCATAGTGAAGGTCTCCGCAGGAGCGCCTGATGCCGCAAAGCCCTCGGTCTCAAGAACCTTCTTAAGATTGTCAGGAAGAGTAGCCTTGTACTCGGGACCGTCAACGTCGCTATTTCCCGTAGGAATACCGAAGAGAAGACCGTTATTGTCCATTACGGACCAATTGTTACGGCTGAGATACTTAATATCGCTGTGATACTGAGTACCGTCAGCATCGTCAAAGAGATTTCCAACCGCGTTGCCGCTGTGAGTATCAACGTTGTAAATCTTTTCTTCAATCTTAATATCGCCCTCAGCCATATTCTTGTTACCGCCAACGGTGTGTCCCTTAGCCTCAAGAATATTGTTGATAGCATCGTGAGAATTCTTTGCGGCAGTAACGAAGTACTTATCCGCATCGGTGCTGCCCTCGAGATAGTAGGTCTTCTTACCGTTTGCATCGTAGGACTTCATATCCTCAATATCAAAGGTAATCGTAATCTTTTCGCTCTCCTGGGGCTGAAGAATTTTAGTCTTGTCAAACGCAACGAGATTAACCGCTGCCTTTTCAACGCCGTTTTCAATATCGTACTGAGTATAGGGGGACTGGTAATAAATCTGAACTACGTCTTTACCTCTAACCTCACCGACGTTCTTGACGGTGACGCTTACCTCTATCTTGTCGCCTCTCTTCTTAGCAGAGAAGTCCGACCACTCAAAGTCGGTGTAAGAGATACCGTAGCCGAAGGGGAACTGAACCTCTTCGTCATACTTGTAATCACCTGCGTTGCCTTTGCCGAGAACGGCATCCTCATATCTGGTTTCGTAATACTTGTAGCCTACGTAAATTCCTTCTGCGTATACGTAGTAATGATGCTCGGTTTCCTTAGTACCGTTGTTGGTCCAGTACTCGTAGTTGCCCATATTCTGCATAGCGGGAGAGCTGAATGCGTCGTATGCATAGGTATCAACAAGTCTACCGGAGGGGTTAATCTCACCCTGAATAATACGAGCTATAGAAGAAAGACCGTACGCGCCTACTCCGCCAATCCAAAGGCAGGAGTCAATATCGTATTCATCCAGGAATCCGCACTCCATAGGGTTGGAGGTGTTGAGAATAACTACAACCTTTTCAAATTTCTTGGTAACCTCCTCAAGCATTTTTCTCTCGTCAGGATCAAGCTCAAGAATACTGCCGGTATTCTTACCGTTGGTAGCGGAGGACATGCTACGCGGAAGGTCGCCGTTTTCACAGCCCGTTCTCGCGATAACAACTATAGCGGCATCAGAATACTGACTGTAGCTGTTTATTACCTCATCGGTATATTTTTCATAAGGTACTTCGTTAATAAGGAACTTGTTAGCCGAGTAATAGTTTACACCCTGAGCAAGACCGCCAACGGTTCTTTTATATCCCATCTTAAGATAGAAGTTCCAAAGCACAGGGTTAACTACGAAGCCGGCGCCCTCAAGGCATTCCTTAAGAGTTGCCTTATAGCTGTTTCCTATTGATCCCGAGCCGGCGGTAGAATAAATAATATCTACCGATGAGGCGCTGAACAGGCTCACCTTAGCGCCCTCGGCAAGAGGAAGCGCCTTGTTATCATTCTTGAGCAGAACTGCTCCCTCTGCTTCAATAGTACGTCCGAGGTTAGCAGCGCCGTTACTTGCCGCCTCCGCAGACGGAGCGTGTGTCGCAAAGTACTGGTTGGTGTCAAAGTTCTCAACCGCAGCACCCTCGATACCGAAATATGTTTCGAGCACGCCGCTGTACTGATAGAATGCAAGATAGTTGCCTACCAGCAAAACTACGACGAGCAGCAGCGAAATTACGGTAAATAATTTGCTCATAATTTTCTCCTTATAATTCTTTTATCATTCGCTTTTGATAGCAAAGTAGTCGATATTCATCTCACCGTACAGGCCGGTTGTAATAATGCTTACCTCAATGGTGTTCTCACCCTGTACAAGCTCGATCTGACCGAGAAGGCAATCGTTATAGGTGCTGTTCCACCACTGGCTGGGATTATCCATTCCCTCAAACGTGCCGCCGGAAATATCAACAGCCTCGCCGTTTACCACAACGGAAAGACGACCGTCAGCATTAGCAGGAAAACCGTCGTAAACAGCGGCAACCGCGTTGATATAGAAGTTTGCAGTTCTTGCAATACTGCTATTGAAGGTGAAGGTCATCTTCGAGCCCAGTCTCGTACCTACTACGGTACCGGTAGCAGCAGGCTCGGGAGCAACGTTCTCGCTTACGGCATCCTCAGCCTGAAGAATAATATCGGGAAGCTCGGTATAGTCAATAAGCTTGAAGTAGTCGATATTCATCTCGTTCGAAGGAATAACCTCAATATAGTTCACGCCGTCAACGAGGCTTATTTTTCCAAGCGAGTTGTTGGTATACGCCTTTGTCCACCAGCCTGCGTTCGACTCGTGAGTTACACCTACAAGAAGAATGGAGGAAAGATCAATTTCAACGCCGTTTACCTTTACCGTGAAGCGATCTGCCGCATTAGCGGAATTGCTGTCGTCTACTCTGATCAAGGCATTTATGAGAAGCTCTACGTCTCTTGCGCCATCGCTGACAACCTCGAACTTTGCATACTTCGAGCTGCTGAGGCTGGAGAGAATCCATCCGCTGCCCGCTGCCTGAAGCGTAGCGTTGCTACAGGTGAGCTCGCCCTCAACTATCATACCGTCTCTGTAATCCATTTCGGTAAGTGCGAAGAAGTCAAGATTTAAATACTCGGAAAGAGTTACAACGATAGTGTTAATACCCTTATTCAAGGAGATTCTTGCAATATTGTTGATTATATAATTCGAAGCGCTATAATAACTCGAGCTGTCTGTTCCTATGAATACCTCTTCTCCGAAATCTACCGCCTGACCGTTTACGGTGAGGGTTATTCTATCCTTCTTCAGATCGGTAAAGGTGTCGAAAATGCGGAGCGTTGCATACATAAGAAGATTAACGCTTCTCGACTCGTCGGAGTCGATGCGGAAGGTGATGGTTGTATCGCTGTTGGTATAACCGAGGTTCTTACCGGTCGCGCCGTCTTCCACTACGCAGTTACCGTCCTTCGAGCCACCTGCGAAATCGGTGCTCTCTGCTTCAATCTTCATATTATTCTCATAATTGAAGGTATAAGGAAGATTAAGCTCGAAGTAGTCGATATTCATTTCGTTTGAAGGAATAATCTCTATGTAGTTCACACCGTCAGCAAGGCTTATCATACCTAAAATAGTAGTGGAATACTCCTTTGTCCACCAGCCTGCGCCGTCGTGAGCTACTCCTTTAAGCTTGATACCGGAAAGGTCTACTGCAACACCGTTAACCTTAACTGTGAAGCGGTCTGCCGCGTTAGCCGAGTTGGTAGCGTCTACTCTGATCAGAGCGTTTGCGAAGAGAGTTGCCTTTCTCGCGCCGTCGCTTACAACCTTGAACTTAACGTATTTCGAGTTGCTGAGGCTGGAAAGAACCCATCCGCTACCTGCTGCCTGAGGTGTAGCGTTATTTTCGTTAAGCTCTGCCTCGATCTTCATGCCGTCGAAGTAATTGCGGTCAAGAAGTGTGAAGAAGTCGAGATTGAAGTACTCGGACAAGGTTATAACTATATCGTTGGTACCGCTTACGAGATTGATCTCCGCGATAGAGTTTATCCTATAATACTCTGCTTGATAATAATTTCCGCTGTTCGTTCCCTCGAAGGTTTCATCACCGAAATCTACTGCAACACCGTTTACGGTAACCTTTATTCTGTCTCTCTTGAAAGGAGAGTCCGAAACATCCATCTTCAGAGATGCAAACATACCGAGTTCTACGGTTCTTGCTGCATCGGAGTTAACGGAGAAGGATATAACGGTAGATTCGTTGCAATAACCGAGGTTCTGATCGGTTGCACCGTTTTCCACTACGCAGTTGCCGTCGTTGGAGCCGCCTGCGAAATCAGTGCTTTCAGCCTCGATCTTCATGCCGTACTCATAAGCAAATACCGTAACGCCGCATACGTCACACTCGTTATTGGCGTCAGCGTCTACGCAGTTAGCCATTCTTGCGCCGCAATAATCGCAAGTGTGCTTGCCTTCTGCTATTTCGTGCTTACCCATATCGGCGCCGCATACGTCACACTTATGATTCTTGTCATCGTCTGCGCATTCGCTTGCCTTCTGACCGCAGTAATCACAGGTATGCTTACCGTCTGCTGCCGCGTGCGTTCCTACGTCAGCGCCGCACACATCGCACTTATGGTTCTTGTCATCGTCTGCGCACTCGCTTGCCTTCTGGCCGCAGTAATCGCAGGTGTGCTTACCGTCTGCTGCTTCGTGTGTACCCATATCAGCTTCGCATACGTCGCACTTGTGGTTCTTGTCATCATCAGCGCACTCGCTGAGCTTTGTGCCGCATGTAGCACAGTTGTGGCTCTTTTCGCCTGCCTTATGCTCTGTCTCGGCAGCCTTCATAACATATTCACAGCCCGTACAGGTCACCGCAGTAGTGCAGTTGCCGTCGTCTTCATTTGCTGTATGAGCAGTCACACCCGACTTAGCTGAGCAAACGCACTCGAGCCAGTGGCTGTTTTCATCAAATTTAGCAATTACGTAAGAATGCTCATGACCGAGCTCGTGATTGATTATGTAATCACATTCGGTACATTTTTCAGCTTCGGTTTCTGTCGCAGCGCCGCTCGAGGTGTGTCCAACCTTCGTATCTGCCGCGTTACAGCCCTCATTCTGACAAATATGCCAGTGACCGTCTGCATCCTTCTGCCATTCACCGCTGAAATTGTGGCTCTTTGCCGCAACCGCGTTCTTGTCGCAGTTTACACACTTAACAGCAGTAGTACAGTCGCCGTCATCAGCACCTGCTACGTGAGCGGGCTTTGCATCAACTGCGTTCTTATCGCAGTTTACACACTTAACCGCAGTAGTACAGTCGCCGTCGTCAGTACCTGCTACGTGTGCCTTGGCTGCAACTGCGTTCTGGTCACAGTTTACGCACTTAACAGCAGTAGTGCAGTCACCGTCGTCTGCGCCTGCCTCGTGAGCAGACTTCGCGGGAGTGCATACCTCCTCGCAAACGGTACAGAGAACCGCGGTAGTGCAATCACCGTCGTCTGCCGCGGGAGTACATTCGGAAAGCTTCACGCCGCAGTAAGCACAGCTGTGAGAGCCGTCTGCTGCCTCGTGAGCACCGAATGCCTTGTCACATCCGTAGTCACACTTGTGATCCTTGTCGGCATCGGCGCACTCGCCCATTGCCTCGGAGCAAAGGTCACACTTGTGGTCAAGATTTTCATCGACGTGCTCGCATTCCTTGTTTATAAGGTTGCAAGCAACTGCCGATATCATAACGCAGATAATCATCATAAGCGCTACGATAATCTTAAGGTTTTTCATTTTTCCTCCTTCTTGCAGGTTTTACCTGCTATAAAATAATATTTTTTACAACACCGCATTTGCGTCCCTGCGGCGCTAGGTAAAACAAATTAAAGCCGACATTGTTTGTTTTTGTATGATGTAAACGTAGTGCAACATCATACAAAAAGGGGTCCCCCTTTTGGCAAATACTTAATTCCACATTAATTATATCATAATTAAATTTATAAGTAAATTGGTAATATAATAAAAAATATATTATACTTTTTGTTTATTTTGCATAAATCATTGGCTTTTGCGTTTGAAAATATATTATGTATACATTATATAATGTACAGGTCTATTTGTCAAGTACTTTTTTATTATATAATTGATGCATTATATAATGTAGAGGTGAGTTATGAAGCTTCGAGTATTGGATATATTAGCGGAGAAGGGCAAGACGAAATATTGGTTATACATTCAGCTTGGCCTTAGCTATCAGAATTTTAATAAGATAGTAAACAACGAAACCAAGGGAATAAAGTTTGAAACGCTTAAAAATCTCTGCGACATCTTGGAATGCACACCCAATGATTTATTCTATGAATATCACTAGTCATTTCTTCATATAAAAAGCGCGTGTAATTTCCGCAAAGAATGGGAAGTCACACGCGTCTTTTTATTTTACCACGCCGGAAAAATTTTCGACCAAAAGCTGTTATATGTAAAGTTTAATAGTCAAAACCTACAAATTAACTTCTTCTCACCAAAAGCTCGTCGCCCATACCAAAGCAAAACGGCAGAGCCACAAGGACTCTGCCATTTCACTTGTGAGTAATCAAAAATTTTGATACAATTTTATAATGGGTGCAAATTTTAGAGTTATAGGTGCATTTTCTTACAACGGTTTGCACCTATTTTAGTTCGATAAATTGGAATTTATATAAATAAAATCCAAATAAATTTAGATACGATGTGGCAACCACCGTGAGCTATCATTGAATAACGCAAGCCGTATTTTCTGTATAACCAGCCAAATAGCAAACCCAAGCCGCCATTCAACAAGAAGCATCTAACGATTATCACTGGTGTCAGCCCAAATAGCTGTGCGGTTGCAGGTAGGTGTCCTGCAGCAAACAAAAGCGCTGCAATCATATTCGCCACAACTAAAATTGCAACCGTCGGCTTATCATGCTTATTTCCGAACAATTTATGAAGAACAAATGCAATTAGTGACAACCAGAAAAGCCTCAGCAACACTTCTTCTATAATCGCACCATATGTCACGGTTGCCAGCAGATATGTAATCGTTGGTTTTACTGCATAGGAATCCATAATTGCATCTGAATAATTGCCAAAGAACAGCATATCAGATAAAATCATTGCAAGACCGCCAATAACAGCAACGATAAGGGAAGCCACCAAAGGCTTTTTGGTTATGGTTTTTTCGTCTTTCCAAAGTCCTGTCTTCTTACCAAGCCAAATACCGATAGCCCCCAACACAATGCCATAACCGGCAGATTGGATTGCTGTAATGACCCCCATAAGAATATCAGCGGGAGCTTGACCGAGTCCGGCAGCATTCAGTTCGTCAAGTAGCTGCTGCTTAATATCTGCAGGATAGCTATCCAACATATATATTCCTGTGAAGAAGCCGCCAAAAAGTCCTATCACAGCAAAGAATAACAATGTTTTCCAATAAGTTTTTATAATTCTTATCATTTGCCACCTCTTACTCTTTGCTTATTACTTTATTTTGCCAAGATATTTTACCGCACTTAGGGCAACGCATATACCTTGTTCTGTTTATGTGCATAGCAAAAAACACATTGCTGTATCGAGGAATATATCTGTGTCCGCATTTAGAGCATTCATAGTATCCAGCCTTTTGCTCAATTTTAATTGCAAACGGAGTTGCAATCAAAAGAGGTAGCAGGCTGAGTCCAACTATCAAACCAGCC
>JAGBGE010000008.1 GCA_017936125.1 Clostridia bacterium | reverse complement strand
TGACTCGGTTTGAGCGTCACTCCAAAGGACAACTTTCAGAAATACGGCATATCTCGAAAGAGGTATGCCGTATTTTGCTTTTGTCTACAAATACAGTGCTTGTCAAGAAAATTGATAAGTCATAGATGAACAAAAAGCCTCCCTTTACAAAAGGGAGCCTTTTTTCTACCGCTCGGAAGGTAATTTGATAAATTTCACTAAATATGTTTACAAACCCCCAAAATTGTGATATAATTAACTTGCGACGTAAACTGAATAACACAACACTACCATGGTAATCATGGGATAAGTATACCTTTTTCCTTTTGGTAAAAATGTATGCTCCCTTTTTGTATGCTTATCCGTATTATATGGTAGTGTTAAAAAGTTTGCGTCGCGGCATGGAGCTACGTTTTTCGGTGCGTGGCTTTATGCCGCGCACTTTTTATTTTGAAAGGAGGTAATTACATGGGCACAAAGGAAGCCGCTGAAAAATTCAAGGTAAAACCATCAACGGTTTCAACTTAGTGTCGTGAGGGACGTGTACCTAATGTCGAGCAGGATGCTCCGGGTAGTCCTTGGAGAATCCCTGTATCATTTACAAGAAAAGATTTATTACCAAAACAAAAAAACGTTAATTTATGAGGAGAATTAAAAATGAAAAAAACAATTAGTATTTTATTGATTATTTGCACATTAGTTTTTTGCCTTGTTTCGTGTGGGCACGAACACGAATGGAGTAACGCCACTTATGATAATCCAAAAACGTGTTCGAGTTGTGGAGAAACAGAAGGCGATTCTATAAAAGATATGCTATTGGGCGAATGGTGTGAAGAGGGGTCAACTAATATTTACGTGAGCGTTACATTTACAAGTAATGGTTTTTCATCTGATATGGTTGTTAATGGTAGTATGTCTGGCGGCTTCTTCGCACGTGAAGGCACCGTAGAGGTTGTTGATAACATCATTAATTTATATGAGACGAATGGTCAAAAATATTCTTACTATACCTACACAATCGAGTCAAATACTATAAAGTTAATTGACTATGAAGGAAAAACATGGGTAAAGAAATAACTAAAGGAAAGAGATAGTTATTATGAGCTTTTGTAAAAATTGTGGCACACAGTTATCCGACAATAGCAAATTCTGTTCTAATTGCGGATATAAAGCGGAAGAAACCTCTTCAAACGAAAGCACCGAAAGCATAGAAATTGACAATAGTCAAAATGATGCCGAGAGCGAGATAATTAATCCGCAACCTACTAATCGCTTTAAAGAAACATATAGAAAAATTGCAGACAAGTTATTCCTTGGCGGATTGATTTCAGCTGCGTTTGGAACGATTTTGTTTGTAGGAATTATTCTTGTTAGCCTTATTGGATGGGGCAAAGTCTATTTATATAGTGGAGATTATTTCACGGCGACATTAACAACGATTAGTTTGTTTTTTATGTTACTTGGACTTATTGTATTGACTTGCGTATCTTTGCTTAACCGGAAGTTCAAATCAATAAAGCTGTTAACAAAAAAATCTTTTATTCTTTCGATTGTTTTAATAGTCTCTTGTATTGGATTATCCGTTTGGGGCTTTATTGACTATGCGAGTGAACAAGATAGTGGAAGTTCTTATGGTGATGGGTCATATAATGGTGGTTACAATGACTATTACAGTTCAGGAATAGATAAAAGCATAGGGCTTTCCTTAAAAGTTGATAGCATAAAAACCAGCGGAAGTTATACATATGTTTATTGTACTGTTACTAACGTGAGCTCTAAATATGTTGCAACAAGATATAGATATGTGAAAGTAAAGGCTCAGTTTAAGAATTATTCCGGATCAATAGTTGATACAGATTGGACTTATGCTATTGATTCAACGTGGCTTGAGCCTGGGGAAAGCAAGACTTTCTATTATATGGTACGAAACACTAATATTAAGTCTGCAACACTATCCTTTGTTGACTAACAAACAACCTTTAATTACCATACCGTAGACCGAAATATCGGTATGGCATAAACTTAGCGAGCTGAATTAAATCAGCTCGCTTTTTTCAATATTGGTTATTTTATTAAAAATGTCCTTAAGAGTGCGCACCATTAAAGTCACCCTTTTTGTTTAGTCAAGCTCCTTTTTGCCTGTATAGAGCTCGTAGTATCTGCCCTTTTGAGCAAGGAGATCGTCGTGGTCGCCGCGCTCGATGATTTCGCCCTTTTCAAGCACCATAATGGCGTTCGAGTTGCGAACGGTCGAGAGACGGTGGGCAATGACGAAGGTAGTGCGGTCCTTCATAAGTCTATCCATACCGTGCTCGATGTGGCGCTCGGTACGGGTGTCGACGGAGCTTGTCGCTTCGTCAAGGACGAGTATCGGTGCTTTGGAAAGCGCGGCTCTCGCGATATTTAGAAGCTGGCGCTGTCCCTGCGAGAGATTCGCTCCGTCGCCCTCAAGAACGGTATCGTAGCCGTGCTCAAGACGCATAATGAAGCTATGCGCGCTCGCAGTTTTTGCTGCGGCGATTACCTCGTCATCAGTAGCGTCAAGTCTGCCGTAACGGATATTCTCCATAACCGTACCTGTAAAGAGGTGAGTGTCCTGGAGAACCATAGCAATATTTTTGCGAAGGAAATCTCGGCTATAAGACTTAAGCGGCTTGCCGTCAACGGTAATAGTTCCCTCCTCTATATCGTAAAAGCGATTCAGAAGGTTGGTTATCGTGGTTTTGCCCGCGCCTGTCGAGCCTACGAAGGCTATCTTCTGCCCCGGACGAGCGTAGAGGGATATATTCTTTAGAACGATTTTTTCGGGATCGTAGCCGAAGCTGACGTTCTCCATAATTACGTGTCCCTTGATTTCATCGGTAATGGCGTCCTCGACGTCGGGTGTCTCGGGCGCTTCGTCCATAACCTTAAACACACGCTCTGCGCCTGCGAGGGCGGCAAAGAGAGTGGAAACCTGCATCGAAAGCTGGTTGATGGGCATTGAGAACTGCTTGGAATATGTGGCAAAAACGGTAAGCGCACCGGGTGTGAAGCCTGTAGTGACTATGAGTATACCACCAACACCGAGCGTTACGGCATAGCAGATAAGGCTGATATTGTGCATTATCGGGCCTGTTACACCGCCCCAGAACTGCGCCTTCTCCTGCTTGTCACGCAAATCCTCATTAAGCAGGTTCATCTCGTCGATGCACTCATCCTCGTGGTTGAACACCTTGACCACCTTCTGACCGCTTATGGTTTCCTCAATGTAACCGTTCACAGCGCCGAGAGCTGCCTGCTGCGCGCTGTAATACTTCGAAGAATTTTTCGCAATAGTACCGGCAGCAAATAGAAGAAGCGGCAGAAAAACAACGGTAACAAGCGTGAGCCAAATATTCGTGGTAAGCATAAAGATAAAGGTACCGACGAGAGTAATAACTCCGCTGACTATCGTAGTAAGAGAGTTATTAAGCATTACGTCAATATTATCAACGTCGTTGGTAAAACGGCTCATTATCTCACCGGTGGGGTGAGAATCAAAATATCTGACGGGAAGCTTTTGAAGGCTCTTGAATAGATCATCTCTGATTGTTTTGATAGAGTTCTGCGATATTGTAAGCATCAATCTCGCCTGTACGTAGCTTCCAAGCGCGGATATGCCGTATACAGTACCGAGAATCAGGAGCGCCGCAAATACGTAAACGGTTACCTCAGCGGCGGTGTTAACCATAAGCGAAGAAATGAGAGGTGTGGAAGCGAATGCCTCGATAACCTTATCTGCCGCCTGCTCAAGCGCGCTGGGCTCGAGGACTGCATTAGGATTTACCGCAAGTGTGATACGGTTGATTATCGGTGCGGTAAGGTATCCCGCGCAAAGCGCACTGACGGTTGTGAGAAGCATACAGAGGAATACCAAAGCAAGACGCATCTTGTACTTGCCTACATAGGAAAGCAGACGCTTAATGGTTGCCCCCATATTCTTGGGCTTACCCTTCGCTCTCGGTCCCGGACCTCTGCCACCCGGACCGCCGCGAAGCGACTGACCGTGAGAGACGCTGTTATATTGCTTTTTTAACTGTTCAAGTGTTCTAGCCATATTACGCCTCCTTCTTATCCATCTGTGAATAGTAAATTTCGCTATATTCGGCATTGCTCTCGAGAAGCTCCTCGTGAGTGCCGATGCCTGTGATGCGACCATCGTTCATAACGACAATCTCGTCGGCATCCTTAACCGAGCTGATACGCTGCGCGATAATAATCTTGGTGCAGCCCTGAAGGTCGGTTGCGAACGCTGCTCTTATCTGCGCCTCGGTTGCGGTATCAACCGCGCTGGTGGAATCATCGAGAATAAGAATCCTAGGCTTCTTCAGAAGCGCTCTTGCAATACATAATCTCTGCTTCTGACCACCCGAGAGGTTCATACCTCCCTTCTCAAGCTCGGTATCGTAGCCATCGGCGAAGGTGGAAACGAACTTATGAGCAGCAGAATGCTCTGCCGCACGGATCATCTCCTCGTCGGTAGCTTCAAGATCGCCCCAGCGAAGATTCTCGGCTATCGTACCCGAGAACAAAAGATTCTTTTGCAGAACCATACCAATACCGTCACGGAGATTGACAAGCGAGTAGTCCTTGACGTTGATTCCGTCTATCGTAACCTCTCCCGAATCTACGTCGTAAAGACGAGGAATCATTGAAATAAGAGTGGTCTTACCGCAGCCCGTAGAGCCTATAACGCCAACGGTTGAGCCTGCCTTAATTTTAAGATTTATATTCTCAAGCACGGCTTCCTCACTGCTCTTGTAGTATCGATAGGAAACGTTCTTGAATTCAATGTCGCCGTTAGTGATTTTATGTTCTGCCGAGGAATTTATATCGTTTATATCAATTTCCTCGTCAAGTACCTCACAAATACGCTTAGCTGACGCGAGCGCTCTTGAGGACATCATAAAGAGGAAGGTGACCATCATAAGCGACGAAAGTATCTGCGTTGTAAAGGTAATAAAGGCGGAAAGGTCTCCGACGAGCATATCGCCGCCAAGTACGATTCTGTGTCCAAGCCAGATAACCGCAATAACCGTGATATACATAAAGGCGTTCATTATGGGGCCCATAAATATCATCAGCTTAACTGCGTGCATACCCGAATTCTTGAGGTCGGAGTTGTCACGCTCGAACTTCTCTACCTCGTAGTCCTCACGAACGAAGGACTTAACAACTCTGACGTTGGTAACATTCTCACGAACTGTGGAATTGAGCTTATCAACCTTCTTTTGCAGGCGCTCAAAGCGTGGGAAACCGATTCTGATAAGCACGAAAATAACAACGAGCATAAGCGGAATAGTCACCGCAAGCACAACCGAAAGGCTGGGCTTGAGCATCACTGCCATTATGATACCGCCGATAAGCATACCGGGCGAGCGCAGCGCCATGCGCAGAAGCATATTAACGAAATTCTGTATTTGTGTGACGTCGTTGGTCATTCTCGTAACGAGCGAGCTCGCAGAGAATTTATCTATATTAGCGAAGGAATACTGCTGAACCTTCGCGTAAAGATCGCGTCGCAGATCCGCCGCGAAGTTAACCGATGCCTTTGCGCCAAAATATGCGCCCGCAACTCCACCAGCCATCATAAGCAGAACTATAACGATAAGCGCGCCTGCGATACCCAGACATTTAGGAACTGTCAGCGTTTTGTCGTTCGCCTCATTGATAAGCTGGGCTAAAAGAATAGGCATAAACATCTCGCCTATAACCTCGACTATCATTCCGAGTGGGCCGAGTATGAATGATGAAAGATAGGGCTTAACGTACTTTAACCATCTTTTCATTTCGTTTCCTTCCTTTCCTGTTGTTTTCTGATATTAGCCTGTAGCTTCTCAAGCGAGGATATGTAGATGTCAAGCTCGTCATCCGAGAAGCCCTCGAACATAGATTTATCCGCCTCTGCAAAAAGCTCTCTCGAAAGCTCTACAAGCTCTCTGCCCTTATCGGTAATGCGAAGCTCATTGTATCTGTTGTCGTGACCGAGAGTGCGCTCAACGTAGCCGTCCTTCTCAATCTTCTTGAGCGCGCCGGTTACGGCAGCGGGCGTGACGTCAAGATGCTCGGCAAGCTCCTTCTGCGATGGGAGCTTCTCGCATCTCGCAAGACGCATAAGAATTCTATGCTGCGTGCGATGAATGCCTATATCACGCACTCGGGAGTCAATCAGAGCCTTGTGCATATGATCGGTCCTGATCATCATCTCAATAGCCTTAGATAGCTTTGTATCAGACATTTTTTACTCCTTTTAGGATAATAATTAACCACTTAACTATTATACACATTTTACAAATAAAGTCAAGCATTTTTATACAATTTAACAAAAAGTACATACTTTATTTTTATGCTTGATTTTTACCGTGAAAAATGATAAAATACTCATATATAATATGAGGTTTCCTATATGATTAACACTACCCTTTGCTACATAGAAAACGACGGCAAGTATCTTATGATACACCGCGTAAAAAAGAAAAACGATATGAACCACGACAAGTGGATAGGCGTCGGAGGTAAATTCGAGGCGGGAGAATCACCGTACGACTGCGCCCTGCGCGAGATACGCGAGGAGTGCGGAATTGTACCGAAGAATTTAAGGTACAGAGGTATAGTTACGTTCGTATCTAATGAATTCGGCACAGAGTATATGCACCTTTTCACAGCTAACGGCTACGAGGGTGAGGTCAACTACGACTGCGACGAGGGCGAGCTCGTCTGGCTGCCTAAGACGGATATAAGAAAGCTGCCACTGTGGGAAGGCGATCACATCTTCCTCGACCTTATCGAATCGGGCGCGCCCTTCTTCTCTCTCAAGCTGGAGTATGAGGGCGAGTGCCTGAAGAACCACGTTCTTGATTTCGCATAAAAAAGTGAGAAGCGTTTTTGCTTCTCACTTTTTTAACATCTTCTGTCTTTCTTTGTAATCCGGCATTACCGCTGCCACTATGCGGTAGAAGCGCGCGGAGTGATTCATCTCAATGAGGTGGGCGAGCTCGTGGACAACAACATAGTCGATAGCCGCTTCGGGATATAGCATCAAGCGATAAGAGAAGGAGAGATTACCTTTAGACGAGCAAGAGCCAAAGCGTGTTTTAGCGCTCGTTATTGTTATTCTGCCGTATTTTAACCCCATAATTCTCGAATAATACTCAACTTTAGACGGTATTATTTTCTTGGCGAGCTTCTTTAATTCCTTGATTCTCTCGTCGGTCAGAGTACCTATTCTGGCGTTGCGCTCGGCTTCGGCTCTCAGGTGCTTCTCTACCCAGCTTCTGTGCGAGAGAATGACGCTCTCAATTTTCTCACGCGTTGTGCCAAACGGTGCTTTTACTAGAAGTCCGCCGTCCTTGATTGACAAGGCTATCGTGCGTCTTGCGGAATATTTTATCTCATAATTCACATACATCACCTCGCTTATATTTTAGCATAAGCGCGGTGAAAAGTAAAGTGCTTTTAGTGAAGATTACAGCTACAGTTAAACTGCTTTTTACGATTCGTGATTCCGACGTAGGTGTCGGGTGGAAGCGTATATTGGAAATATGGGAGCGAATCGTCATTCGGCAGCTCGGCATAGCCGCTGACGTCACGGTAAACATATTCCGCATCGGTGACGTATATTTCCTTCGGGAAGCTTCTGTCTTTTATATTTAAGAGCGCTACCGCAAGGAGATTTTCCTTCGGGCAATTCTTGTTGGCAAGCGCCTTGCTCTCGGTATCATATAGGCACAGAACGTGACGTGTGCATTCACCGCTCGGCTGATTATCCTGCGTGAAATAACCGTAGTCGCGCCTGTTTCCGCGAGGGTCATATACGCAGACATCGGTGAAAAGTCCGCCCGAGTCCTTGCAGTACGGCAGATATAGGAGTCCTGCTGTGGAAAAGGTGTCTATCATATCCTCGTTTGCGAGATGGGTGCGGTGTATATTATTCATTACGCTGTCCCATATTTCAAGGTGACTTTTCGATAACCCTGTTACTGCGCGCTCTCCTGAATCGTAGCCGCACCAGATGCTCGCCGTATAATAAGGCGTATAGCCGACGAACATTTTGTCGCGGCTGCCACCCGAGGTTCCAGTCTTGCCAGCGGTTGCAACGATATTGTCAAGAGTTATCGACTTCGCCGTACCGTCGTTCACGACCCCCATAAGAAGCTGATTCATAATCCTCGCTGTGGTGTCCTTAATAATCGCTTTTTGTTCCTGCTCATTATCGAGAACTCGTCTGCCCTTATAATCGTCGAGATAAAGATAGGAACGCATCTCCCTTTTCACACCGTTACCGGCAAATACGCTATACGCCTCGGTCAGCTCGAGAAGTGATACGCCTCTGCCAAGCTGTCCGAGCGCCATAGGCGCGGTGGCGATATCGGTCAGACGCTTGCCGTTTTTATTTTCATTCTCAATAAGCGTGGTAAAGCCGTAGTCATTCTTCAGCGACTCGAAGATTCTTTTCGGTGTGCGAATTCCGCATAGCCTGACGGCTACCGTATTCTTGGATAGGCGAAGCGCGTCGGAAATCGGGGTGAGACCGTCATAGATTTTCGGAGAATTGTAAGGATATTCTCTAATATCCTCGCCGCTACCTATAAACTCGGTGGGAATGTCGTCAAAGACAGTCGCCCAGTTGATTTTTCCCTCGTCGATAAGCGGAGCGTAGAGAGCGAGAGGCTTCATAACCGAGCCCGGTGTATGCGGCACAACCGCGTGATTCAGAAGCAAATTACCTTCTTTCCTACCGACTCTGCCGATTACGCCTGCCAGATCACCCGTTTTAGAGTTGGTGACAACCATAGCATAGTTAAGACCGATTGCTGTTTCCTCGGGAAAATTCGAAAGATTCTCAAAATATTCTTCAAGTGCGTTTTGCACCGATATATCCATAGTGGTATAGACCTTATAACCACCGCCAAGCAGCATCATTCGGGCTGCTGACTCGGATAGCTCGTATTTTTTCGCAAGGTCGCGCGAAATATCTCTCGTCGCAACCTCGACAAACCAGGAGTCGAAGCGGTCGGAACGCTCCTCACGAGGTATGACCGCGAGAGGTGTTCCAAGAGCCTCGCTGTATTCTTTATCGGTTATAACTCCGTCTGTGTGCATAACCCCGAGGACAATATCGCGCTTCTTGCGGCAGGCGTCGGGGTTGGCGTAGGGATTGTAAGCGGTCGGTGCATTGGTGATACCGATCAGCGTCGCAGCCTGCGCAGGTGAAAGCTCGCTCGGCTCGACACCGAAATAGGCACGTGATGCGGCACCCACGCCAAATATATTGTCACTCATGGGTATCACGTTAAGATAAACTTCAAGAATTTCGTCTTTGGTAAAATTGCGCTCGATATGAATCGCTCTGATAATCTCAGAGAGCTTGCGCTTTACCGTCATATCATTATCACCGCTTATATTTTTAACCACCTGCTGAGTTATGGTTGATGCGCCGAAAACGCGATCTCTACCGAATATATAATTCAAGGCGGCAAGAATGCTGCGCCTAATATCAAAGCCGTTGTGGCTATAAAAAATTTTGTCCTCCACCGCAACAAATCCGTTCTTAAGATAAGGACTTATCTCATTGCCGGAATAGAAATTCTTTCTTACACTTCCCGATTGCTCGATCGCTACGGGCGCGTATTCTTCACTGCTGCTTGAAGCGTAAAAGGTGGTTGATTCAAAGGAAAGCGAGCCCTCGAATAGACGCTCGTCAGCCTCGAAATTTATCTCACTATATACAAAAATTGCAAGCGCGCCAAGGCAGACGGTAAGAAAGACGGAGAGAGAAAAAACAGTTATCGCCGTTACCTTCAGCACCTTATTAAATTTATTCATTACAGGTTACTCCAAATAAAACAAAAAATCCGTGTGACTTTTATATCATTTTGTCACACGGATTCAATTTTATTAAGTTATTTTACGGTAGAAATGGAAAATCAATACACGACGCGATTTAGGTAAAGTCCTTCGGCAGGCGCTGTCATACCTGCTCTCGAACGATCGCGGGACGCGATAATCTCCGGAATATCGTCAGGAGAAATTCTGCCAAAGGCGACCTCGGTGAGAGTGCCGACTATGATGCGCACCATATTGTATAGGAAGCCGTCAGCACTGATTCTGACGTCTATAATATCACCCTCGCGAGCAACCGAAAGAGATGTGATATTTCGCACTGTATCCTCAACGTCAGAGCCCTCTGCCATAAAGGTAGAAAAATCATGCCTTCCCAAAAAATGCTTTGCCGCAGCATTCATTTTCTCGAGCGCAGCATCGTCTACATACCTCGGCAAAAACCAAACTCTGCCATAGTAAAACGGGTCGTAAATGCGAGTGTTCATTATTCTGTAAAGGTATTCCTTCTCCTTTACGTCATAGCGAGGATGGAAGCTCTCGTTGCATTCTTTTGCGTAAAACAGGGACAAATCCTCCGGCAGAAATCGTGAAACAGCTATCGGGAGCTTATCGGCAGGGATAGTACCGCCGTCACATTCAACCGTCAGGCAGAACTCGTTTGCGTGAACGCCTGCATCGGTGCGACTGCACCCCGTAACCTTGCACGGAAGTCCGAACGCCTCGTTAAGCGCTGCGTTAAGCTCGCCCTGCACCGTGCGAAGCTCAGGCTGCACCTGAAAGCCGTGAAAGGCGGTGCCGAGATATTTAATTTTTGCAAAATACTTCATAGCTTAAACCTTGTAGAACGGTATGCCGTAAAGCAGACCTTCAAGCTCAAATTTATAAGGAAGAATAGCAAGCGCTATCATAGCGGCTAGCAGAATAACGAATACCGCAAGGAATACAAAATCACGTCCCTTATATTCCAGCTTGACAAGCTTTGTTCTGCCGACATCACCGCGATAGCAACGGCATTCCATAGCTGTCGCAAGCTCCTCTGCTCTCTTGAACGAGGAAACGAAAAGCGGAATAAGAAGCGGAATCAGCGCCTTTGCTCGCTGAACCAGACTGCCGCTGGTAAAGTCTGCTCCACGAGATTTCTGCGCATTCATAATCTTCTCTGTTTCCTCGATAAGCGTAGGAATAAAGCGCAGAGCTATCGACATCATCATAGCGAAGGTGTGCACGGGCACCTTGATTTTCTTGAGAGGTGAAAGAAGCGACTCAAGTCCGTCGGTGAGCGATATGGGCGAGGTAGTGTAGGTTAAGAGAATACTGGTGCCGACGATAAGAATAATAACTCTCGTCGCCATAAGTAACGCTCTTATTATGCCCTCCTTGTATATTTCAATTACCCAGAACGAAACTAAGGGATCGCCCTCACCCTTTGTAACGAAAATATTGATAAGTGCTGTGAAAATCAGTATAAAGATTATCGGCTTGATGCCCTTAATCACAACCGAAAGCGAAATACGGCTGATGATAACGAGCAGAAGCGATACTATACCGATAAGCAGGAATGACGCCGGATTATTAGCAACGAATACCGCGACTATAAAGAGTGTCGCAAGCAAAATCTTGGTTCTCGGGTCGAGCTTGTGAATAGGAGACTGTCCCGGGAAGAACTGACCGAGTGTGATATCTGTTATCATTTTCTGCCTCCCTTCACGTAAGAAAGGATAGCGTCACGCATTCCCTCGGTGGTGTAAAGAGTGCCGTCGAGGTCTATTCCCCGCGCCTTGAGCGCCAAGGCTACGCGAGATACCATAGGAACGTCAAGTCCTACCGCCGTGAGTGACTCCGCCTCGGAGAAAATCTCCTCAACAGTGCCGGTTTTGTATATCTTCGCATTGTTCATTACCACGACGTCGTCGCAGTAATGCGCCATATCCTCCATCGAGTGACTGACGAGAATTACCGACGTGCCAAGTGTGTTAACATACTCGCAAAGTCCGCCGAGTATCTCGCGTCTGCCGCGAGGGTCAAGACCGGCAGCCGGCTCATCGAGCACGAGAACATCCGGTCGCATAGCAATAATGCCCGCTATCGCAACACGTCGCTTCTGACCGCCCGAAAGCTCGAACGGAGATTTATCAAGCAAGTCAGGAGCAACGCCGGCAAAGCGCGCAGCCTCTACAACTCGCTCGTTAACCTCGGCTGGTGAAAGCCCAAGATTGCGAGGCGCAAAGCCGATATCTGCCCTGACCGTTTCGTCAAAGAGCTGATACTCGGGATACTGCATAACGAGTCCGACTCTATATCTAATTTTTGAAATTTCCTTCGGCTTCTCCCATATGTCATTGCCGTCAAGGTATACCGTTCCCTCGCTCGGTCTGTAAAGACCGTTCAGGAGATTGACAAGCGTCGATTTGCCCGAGCCGGTATGACCAATGAGTCCGGTGATTCTGCCTTTAGCAAAGGAAACGCTGACGTTATCAAGCGCAACCTTCTCAAAAGGAGTTCCCTTGCCGTAGACGAAGGAAGCCTTTTCTATTCTCAGAATTTCGTTCATTTTATTTCTTTTTTTCCTTGGAAATGAAGTTATATAAGGTTTCTACGCACTCTTCCTCGGTAAGTGAGGGGCCGTCGATCTTACAGCCGGCGGCTCGCAGTAGCAGCACGAGCTCGTTGCCCTGCGGTGCTTCAAGTCCCATAGAATGAAGAAGCTTGACCTTCGAGAAGACCTTTTCGGGAGTGCCGTCGAGCGCGATTTCACCATCGTTGACAACGATAACACGGTCGGCTCTCGCAGCCTCCTCCATATAATGTGTAATGTTGAGGACTGTAATGCCCTCCTCTCTGTTGAGGCGCTCCATTATATCTACAACCTCGCGTCTGCCGAGCGGGTCAAGCATCGCAGTGGATTCGTCGAAGATTATCACCTCGGGCTTCATAGCGATGATGCCTGCGATAGCAACACGCTGCTTCTGTCCGCCCGAAAGCTTGTGCGGCGCGTGGCGCATATAATCGAGCATTCCGACACGCTCGAGAGAGGAATTGACTCGTCTGCGGATTTCCTCTCTAGGCAAGCCGAGATTCTCGGGGCCGAAGGCAACGTCCTCCTCGACAACGGTGGCTACAAGCTGATTGTCGGGATTCTGGAACACCATACCAATTTTGCGACGGACAGAGAATACGTCATCCTCGGTGAAGTTCTCTGCGGTAATCTCCGTACCGTCAATGTAAATCTTACCCACTGTGGGTGTTAAAATCATATTAAGAAGCTTGGCAAGAGTGGATTTACCCGAGCCGTTATGACCGAGAATAGCCACATATTCGCCACGCTTAATGCCGAGATTAACGTTCTTGAGGGCGGGTATCTCCTCGCTCGCTTTAAGCTCGTCCTCGGCGCTCTCAGCATAGGTAAAGCCGAGATTTTCGCATTTGATAATATAATCGTTCATATAAATAGCCGTTTCGTTTATTTTCCAAACGTGACACGCACGCTCGAACCGCACGGAAGTGCGAGTCCTGTGTTCTCAACAGGCAGTCCAAGCTCGTCTGCCTCGGAATATCCCTGCTTTTTAGATAAAAGTCTGATAGCAGTGATGTATTTCATTGTAGATGCGGAGAGACCTGTCGTATAGGAATTGAGCAGGAAAAAGAGTGGCTCATCAGAGAGAAGATTCGATACGAGGTCAACGAAATCGTCTATATTTTCCTCTATCTTCCACACCTCGCCCGTAGGGCCTCTGCCGTAGGATGGCGGGTCCATTATGATGCCGTCATACTTATTGCCACGGCGAATCTCACGCTCGATAAACTTCTTGCAGTCATCTACTATATAGCGTATAGGCGCATCGGCTAGTCCTGAAAGCCTTGCGTTCTCCTTTGCAGCAGCAACCATACCCTTAGATGCGTCAACGTGAACCACACTCGCGCCGGCTTTCGCTGCTGCGACGGTTGCACCGCCCGTGTAGGCAAAGAGGTTGAGCACCTTTATAGGTCTGCCCGCTTTTTTTATAAGATCGCCGAACCAATCCCAATTCGCCGCCTGCTCGGGAAAAAGTCCTGTGTGCTTAAAGCCCATAGGCTTGATACGGAAGCTAAGGTCTCCGTAGGATATTACCCAGCTTTCAGGCAGCTTATTGTCGCTCCACGCTCCACCGCCCGAACGACTGCGCTTATAGCTGGCGTCTGCCGTGCGCCAGAGGGGATTTTTCTTATTGCTCTTCCATATTACCTGGGGGTCGGGTCTGACGAGTGTATACTTTCCCCATCTTTCGAGCTTCTCGCCCGTTGAGGTGTCGATTACCGAATAGTCTTTCCAATTATCTGCTAACCACATAAATTCGTCCTATCTTTGATTAAAGTATTTGCCAATTGCCGAGCCTGCGCACTGCGAGTGGCATATCGCTATCGCAACGGCGTCTGCCGTATCGTCAGGCTTCGGGGGAGATTTGAGCTTTAATATTGAGGTTACCATTGCTATAACCTGATGCTTCTCTGCCTTGCCGTAGCCGACAACAGCCTGCTTGACCTGTAAGGGTGTGTACTCGCTGATTTTCAGCCCCTTTGCGTGAGCAGTGCAAAGAATGACACCTCTCGCCTCGGCAACCGCGATACCCGTCGTGATATTGGTATTGAAGAAAAGCTCCTCTATCGCCATTTCATCGGGAGTGTATTTATCAATTATCGTTTCAAGGTCGTTTTTTATCATCAAAAGGCGTGCTTCAATATCGGTGTGCGCAGGAGTGGTTATCGCACCGAACGCAACAGGGCGCAGATTTCCTCGCACAGAGTCAAGCACTGCCCAACCCACCGTCGCAAGTCCCGGGTCAATACCTAGTATTCGCATATCAAAGCCTCCTTTCCGTCAAAAGACCGTAAAAATCCATAATAATGTATTATACCACAATTTCCCAGGATAGTCAATTAAAAAGGATAAAATAATAAAATTTTACTTGTTAGTCACCGACTATACAAAAAAGCGCGGAAAATCCGCGCTTTTTGCCATTATCATATTTTACTCTGCCCAATGAATGTTTACATCATCGTTAAGACCGTCCGCCCATTTCTCGTTCCAATTCTCACCGGGAGCAGAAACACCAAAGTAAATATTGGTCAGACCGCTTCCATTGAATACCCAGGCGCCCATCTTTTCGATGGATGCCGGAATTTCTATAGTTTTAAGACTTGTACAGTTCTCAAATACAGAGCCTGTAATCTCCTTTACGTTCTTGCCAAGAGTAACGGTTTTAAGTGCGGTACAGCCTTCAAAAGCGCTGGCGTAAATATACTCGGTGGCATTGCTGATTATAACGGTTTGAAGGCTCGTGCAGCCTTCAAAGGCGCTTACACCAATAGTGACAACACCCTCGCCAACCCATACTGTTGTAAGATAGGTCTGATTCTCAAAAGCATCGCCATCAATAAGAGTAACGGTTTTGGGAATAACAACGTCGGTAATCTTGTAATCGCTCTTAAACGCGCCGTATCCAATCTCTGTTACGGGGAGTCCGTTATGCTCAGAAGGAATACGAATATTGCCGCCCTTGTAGCCGGGGCCGACTCTGTCAAGCTCGTATCCTGCCTCGTCGGCTGTGAGCTTAAAAATATACTCATATTCATAGCTGCAAATATCGCAAATATCGTTTGCGTCCGCGTCAATATGCGCTTCTTTTGAAGAAGGTCCAAAAACGCACCTGTCCAAGCTACAGTATTCGGGTTGCCAATGCCCCTGTACGTCGCCTGTCCAATTACCTTTGGTATGTACGCATTCTTCGTTGCGAGATACTTCATCGCAAGATGCAAGAATGGTTACGCACATAATTGCAAAAATCAAAATTGTAAATAACTTCTTCATAGCTTTATTCTCCTTATTTCATAAGCTCTTTTAATGGCTTTATCATTTTGCGGTCAAAAGTTTCGTATTCTATATCGCCGTAGCAGCCTACGTGCAACCACCGCAATTCACCAAAAATGCCAAAAAAGAGCCAAAGAATCACATTGAACTGCCGTTCCTCGCAGGCAGCTTTGGCATCCTCTGCGCTGAAATAACGGCTAACGTACATGTAATTATCCTCGTTATCGGGATCGCGAATTTCAAAACAGCAATACATACCTAGGTCGTGATAGCTTTCATCGTTCTCGTGACCGTGGTACAAAACGGAGTAGCCAGCATCCTCGTATGCAGCTATTATTTCCTCGCAGGATATTTCCTTCGGCTCGGATTTAACGCAAGCCGTAAATGAAAAGCAAAGCGATAGAAGTAAAAGTATTGATATTATCTTTTTCATAGTTATTCCTCGGTGGCGCTGTATTCAGCAATCAATTCGTCAAGAGTTTTTCCTACAAGAACGCAGAAATCCGTATGTCCTTCAACAGGATAATCAATATAGAAAACAGTGTCAGAAAAGAATACTAAATTACCGAATTCCGTTTCGACACAGTATTTTTGTTTAGCAGAAGAATCGTCAAAGCCTCCTGTAAGCTCTACAAATTCAAACTCAAAGGTAGGAATTTCACAAACTGAAATGTTATTGCCGTTGTAAACCGTTCCCATTTCCGTATAAGTAATAAATCCGTAAGCCTTTGTCTTGCTGTCGGTATCGTTAAATTTGGGGGTATTGTTTAGTTCAAAATAATTGCCGTTTGTATCACGGTAATTGCCGTTATTTATGTAAAGCTCCTTTATAGCTCCATTCTTCAAAATGAACTTTACAGTAACACCGCTGCCGCCGTCAATCTGACCTTCCATTTTTGAAATAGGTCTGGTATCAAGCTGATAATATTCTTCAAAAATTCTTGCTATTACCGATTCATCGGTGGAGCTTGAAATGTTATTAAGATTTCCGGGAGCAACGCCCACAGCCCCGCTGATTATCTTTATTTCTGCGATATTTTCTGCACTTATTTCGTTAAGCCACTCACAGCCTGACTGATTGCGAATAAAGTGATTGCCTTCCGCTACCATTTGATATGAGCAGGAATCACACAATCCGTTACCGTCACCGTCAAAGTGCTGTGTGAAGTTGGGCGGTGTCTTGCAGCCACAGGTATAATACCAGCCGTGACCTATCTCGTCGTGGTAATTCTGATAGGTGTGCTCGTGGTCATCTTTCAGAGTGTATCTGCCACTAAGCGGAGCTTCCGAATTGAATTTGAGCGATATTGTGGTATTATAATCGAATTTTTTTATTCCGTATTCAAGAGTTTGCGTTGATTCGTAATGTCCTATCGTTAAAATACAGAATGTAAAATCGTCTCCTTCCGAAGACATGGATATTTTCCCGTCCGAATAAACGAACTTATATGTATTACTGTATATGTTAAACTCAGAAAGATCGGTTGCAGGCTCAAGATAGTAGGTTACAAAAGCACCTGAAAGCGAGGAAGCCACCGCACCGCGCGTGCCGAGATGCTCAAATTTTTTTGACTTTAGATAACCGTAAATCTCGTTCAAATAGTTATCAAATTCATCTTCGCTGAGATTAGCATAAATAATTTTGTCGCTTTCTCTAACAAAATCGGAGTCTAACTGTGGCATATCAGGAACGATACATTCAGTGAGCTTTTCTTCCGAAAACCATTGATTCTTCTTGTATGTAAAAAGGCTGCAAGAAGTAAGACAAGTAAGCATTAAAACTGCTGTCAAGCATAAAGTAAATAGTTTTTTCATCAGTTTTCCCTCCTTCATCAATTTATTATTTGGAGCAAACATTTTTTGTTGTCAATAAATCAATGATTTCCGCTGAATTATCAACGCAAATATATCCCTGCTTGGATTTTAATACTATGTAAATATAATTTTCAAACACATAGTAGCACCTGATTTCTTCATAAGTGTACGATTTCAATTCACCGCTATACTTAGAGGAAACAATTTTATCGTCGTAAAAGGTGTATTTTATCGTAGGTGCAGGGTTATTCGTCCTTTGAAGTGACTTTTGAACTCTTTTTCTGATAGATTTATCGCTATACAAAATAGGATTTATCAAAAATGCCACAGCCATAATCGCAAAGAATATGCCGGGAATTAGCGTTTTGTAAACCTCTGAATTGAGTATATTTGCTACGATACCGACAACGCCCAACACAAGACACATTAGCCCCATTAAAATCGTTTGCTTGTTATTCAATTTGGTGCTTGCCTTGTGATCTGCTTTTATGTACCCAACGATTATTTCTTCGTTATATTCGGTGGTAAATTCTAACTCTTTCATTTTATTCGCTCCTTGTTATTCAGCTTTTCCTAATTGCAATTCAAGTATTGCAATTTGCGCAATGTTTTCCTCGACGTCAAGATATACTACCTCGTCACCCGAAAGGTCAACAAGTATCACATGAAAGCAATCGGACAAGTCTTTCTGCCTCAAAATTTCTCTCATTTCCGAGATTTTCACAACCTGCAAGGAGCGTATTTCTTCATCGAATTTTAATCTGTTCGTGCCTACTGTTCCACCACATTTCCATTCACCACCGTCTTGCCAACAGTAAATTTCAATGCCCTTCATCGGATCTTCGCTTATATCGGGCAATCCAGGATAGATGGGAGCGGCGCAAGCAGAGAGCGCAAACAAGGTCAGCATACACAATACTAACGCTATAATTTTCTTCATATCAGTATCCTCCTTTTACTCGGTTTCTGTGTTTTTCTCGTAGAAGATATAGAAGTCGGAGATGATGAAATTTGCCGTTTCGGTATGGTCTACTCCGTCTATCTTTTCCATACCGTAGCCTCTATCAAAATTCAACTTATCAGTCACCGAATCGGCGCTTTCGTATGTCATAATCTTGCCGTCACGCAAAATCTGATATTCCGCACGAAAAGAGATGTTCGAGTAAAGCACTCTGCCGTCTAGCTCCTTTGTCTTAACAACTGCCCAGAGCTTCATAACGTTCTCTTCATCTTCGCTTTGAGTGACGGTCTTGGTAATATCAAAATACTGAGATTTATCTAAACCGTAATAGTTGTATATTACTCCGTATCTGTCCGAGGTGGAATAGACCAGGCGTTTTTCTTCCCCATCGTATTCCTGCTTGTCGTAATAAAGGTCGAAAACGACCTCGCCATTTTCTTTGTAAAACTCCATATATGAGATGCCGCCGTAGCGCTCACGGCGCATAACACTCAAGCGTTCGCCCGAATAATCAAATCCCACAGGATTCATATTCTTGTAATTGTTAAGATAACGTGTCATAGCGTCCCAATTCATAGGTGCGCTAAAGAGAGAATCTACAATCTCGGTAGGCGAAACCTCAAGTGCGTAATCAGATGCACCGATTGTATCGGCAAGCTCGGCATCCTTATGTACGTTAGTATTGTAATAAACGAATTTGAGATAGCCATCGGCGCATTTGCCAAGTGCTATGTAGCAGAGGAAATATCTGTACTGCCCTTGTATATCGTGACCGCCGTTCTTGCCTGCAAAGGCTGTCATAGCATTTTCAATATTATCTCCGTTCACGAAATCCGTGACAAAATCCTCTTCAAGACGAAACGCGCCTTCAGCATCGTACCAAGCTTCGCCGTGAATTTCCGCATCGGTAAATATCCATTCGGTCATGGAATATTTATCTTTCGCTACTCCAAGAACCTCATCCTCGGTATATTCCACCATATCGGGATGAATGGTAACCATACCCGGATAAGTGGTTGTCCAGCCAAAGAGGATGCAGGAGGATAACGTAAACAAGGATACGATAATAAGCATTAAAGTTATTACTTTATTCATCAAATACTCCTCTATAATCAAAAAGTGCGTCCCGCAATGCAGGACGCACTCCTAAAAATACACCCCACCATTGCTGCGAAACAATTTCCTTCGTTTGATGGAAAAGGTAGGGGTACAAATAGGTATAGTACCCCCATCAAACGAGATTTATGAAATTGTTTCGCAAGTACATTTTACCATATCGGTAAACGCTTGTCAAGTGTATATTATTTTTAATGTTTTGTTAAATTTATTAAAAGTATAGACTTTTCTTTTTGTTTGTGATATAATAAACTGATTTTATATGCGCAAATGTCAGAAAGGTACTAAAAATGTCAGAAAAAATTGATATATATGAAGAAATAAAGCCGCTCGAGGAGATGGAGCTTCCGCTTATCGCTCTGCGCGGTATGGTGGCATTCCCTGCCGTGCAGCTCAGCATTGAGATTATGAGGCCTATCTCGCTCAAGGCTTTCACCGCGGCGGCAACTATGCACGACGCAAGAGTGCTACTCGTGACGCAGAAGGATATTGCAACCGAGGAGCCTGACGGTGACGACCTCTACAAGATGGGCGTCGTTGCCGAGATAAAGCACGTAGTAAAGAATCCTCACGGCAATCTTTCGGTAATATTTGAGGGCATTTCCCGCGCGAGAGTGCATTCGGTACGTATGGAGTCAGGCTTCCTTATGGCGACTCTGACTGCCAAGGAAGAAAAGCAGAGCTTCAAGCCCTCGACACAGTGCGATGCGCTGATGATGGAGGCAAAGCAGCTGCTCGCAGAGCTTCGCGGCTTGCATCCCACGTTCGACGAGGAGATGCGTATGGCAGCGGAGGCTATATCGTCCCCTGCTTATTTCGCGGATTTCGTGGCATCGTCGGCTATCATTGATTATAAGAACAAGCAAACGGTGCTTGAGGCAATTACTGTCAAGACAAGGCTTGAAAAAATGCTCGTTGCGCTAGAGGAAGAATTTATGCTCCTCAAGTGCGAGCACGATATACAAAAGCAGGTGCGCGAGAAGATAGACAAAAATCAGAAGGACTACTTCATGCGTGAGCAGATAAAGGCTCTGCAAACCGAGCTTGGCGAATACGACGAGGACGACGAGATAAAGGAGTATGACGAAAAGATTTCCAAGGCTAAGATGCCGGATGAAATCAAGGAAAAGCTCTATAAGGAGCTATCGAAGCTCGCAAAAACTCCATTCGGCGCGGCGGAAAGCACGGTTATTCGCGCTTACCTTGACACCTGTCTTGACTATCCATTCGGTATCAAGACCACCGAGGCGGTGACGGTTGACAATGCACGCGAGATACTCGACGCAGACCACGACGGTCTCACCAAGGTGAAGGAGAGAATACTTGAGTTCGTGGCGGTAAAGCAGTTCAGCCCTGACGTCAAGAATCAGATTATCTGCCTTGTCGGCCCTCCCGGTGTCGGCAAGACCTCTGTTGCGGCTTCCGTTGCGCGTGCGCTTGGACGTAAGTATGCTCGCGTTTCGCTCGGCGGTATGCACGACGAGGCGGAGATTCGCGGTCACAGAAAGACCTACGTCGGCGCTATGCCCGGCCGTTTCGTTAATGCTATTATCAATGCAAAAGTCGAGAACCCTGTTATCGTTCTCGACGAGATAGACAAGATGTCATCTAACTTCAGAGGCGACCCGACCTCTGCGCTGCTTGAGGTGCTCGACCCCGAGCAGAACAAGGCGTTCAGAGATAATTTTATGGAGATTCCTATTGACCTCTCGGATGCGCTCTTTATCGCAACGGCAAACAGCTATGAGGGTATTCCCTCTCCTCTGCTGGACAGAATGGAGGTTATCGAGCTCTCGACCTATACCGATACCGAGAAGCTGAATATCGCAAAGAACCACTTGATTCCCAAGCAGATGAAGCGCAACGGTGTAACCTCTCGCATGTTCAGAATAAGCGATGACGGTATTCGTGCGCTTATCAAGGGATATACTCGCGAGGCTGGCGTGCGTAATCTTGAGAGAGAAATCGCTTCGCTTATCAGAAAGAGCGCAAAGAAAATCGCTGAGGGTAAGGCAAAGTCGGTGAGAATCACCGAGAAGAATCTCTCGGAATTCCTCGGCAAAATCAAGGTTATTCCCGAAAGGCTTGAGGAAAAGAATCCTATCGGAATTGTAAATGGACTTGCTTACACACAGGCAGGCGGCGATCTATTAAAGGTCGAGGTTGCCGTAATGGACGGCACAGGTAAAATCGAGCTCACAGGCTCTCTTGGTGACGTAATGAAGGAGTCGGCAAAGATTGCGCACTCCTACGTTAGAACTATCGCAGACGATTACAAGATTGAAAAGAGCTTCTATAAGGACAAGGACATCCACATTCACTTCCCCGAGGGCGCAATTCCAAAGGACGGTCCCTCAGCGGGAGTGACTATGGTTACTGCTATCGTAAGCGCGCTGTCCGGTGTTCCTGTAAAGCGTGACGTCGCTATGACCGGCGAGATTACCCTGCGCGGAAAGGTGCTGCCTATCGGCGGTCTCAAGGAAAAGACTCTCGCTGCGTACAGAGCGGGAATCAGCACCGTGCTTATCCCGGCGGATAACGTACGCGACCTCGATGATATAGACTCCGAGGCAAAGGATAATCTCCACTTTATTCCCTGCAAAACTGCCTCCGACGTGCTCGGCGCCGTGCTTGATAATTCAATTTGAGGATAAATAACTATGAAGATTAACGTCAATAATGCCGATATAGCGCTTACTGCGGGTAACCAAAAGCAGTTTCCCCGTGACGTAAGGCCGCAGGTGGCTCTCTCGGGCAGGTCCAACGTGGGTAAAAGCTCGCTTATCAACACCCTGCTCGGCAGAAAGTCGCTGGCGAGAGTTTCGTCTGCGCCCGGCAAAACTATTACTATCAATTTCTATAACGTTGACAAGAAGCTCTATCTTGTCGATCTCCCCGGCTACGGCTACGCAAAGCGATCGATGGACTCGAAGCGCTCGTGGAGCAGTTTGACCGAGGATTACTTCGTGAAGAATCCGTCAAGCGACGCATTGAAGCTCGTCGTGCAGCTTATAGACATCAGAACGGGTCCGACCGATGATGACATTATGATGATCAATATGATGATTGATAACGATATCGACTTCGTCGTGGTTGCTACTAAAACCGATAAGCTCTCAAAGACCGCTTTGCAGAACAGAATCGACGAGCTGGAAAAGGAATACTTCGAGGGAACGGGCATTGAAATTCTCCCCTTCTCGTCGGTTTCTCGCGCGGGCAAGGACGAGCTCTGGAAAAAAATAATCGACGCAATTTCATAATATTGGAAAGGATAATTTTATGAATAATCCTATATACTATATTCTATCCGCTTTAGCTGCGCTTATCGCACTCACGATTCACGAATTCTCGCACGCGTATGCAGCGTATAAAATGGGCGATGATACTGCGAAAAACTTTGGCAGACTCACGCTTAATCCCATAAAGCATATTGACCCAATCGGTGCTATCTGTATGATATTTCTGCACGTGGGCTGGGCAAAGCCTGTGCCTATCAATATGCGAAACTTCAAGAATCCTAGAAAGGGCTTCGCTATCACCGCAGCGGCAGGACCTCTCTCCAATTTGATTCTCGCTTTCGTTTCTGCCCTGCTTTATCTTCTCTTTTATGCGCTGGTTCGCGACGTAAGAACCGACTCAGACTTTGTATTTAATCTTATAATTAACACGCTTATATTTTTGTCGGTATTTCATTCAATAAATATCGGTCTTGCGATATTTAACCTTTTACCTATTCCTCCGCTTGACGGCTCAAGGCTTCTTGGACTTGTTTTGCCTGAGAAGATTTACTACACCATTCTTAAGTATGAGCAGAAGATTTATTACGGTGTGCTCGCTTGGCTGCTCGTCGGTGATTACGTTGCTTACGGATTGCGCTCGATTCCGCTTATCGCAGCGAGCCCTGTGCTTAATTTCATAGTAGGAATATTCTCGCTCTCGGATATGCTCGGCGCGGCAATTTCCTTTATTTCGGGACTGATGTTCGACTTCTGGCAGCTTATCCCGTTCTTAAGATAACGAAAGGACTTTTTTATCTCTATGATTGAACAGCTTACCTACCGCCTCGATCAATTCGAGGGGCCGCTTGACCTGCTTCTGACTCTTATCAGCAAGAACAAGGTGAGCATTACCGATATACCGATTGCCCTGATATGCGATCAGTATATGGAATATATTGAAGAAGCAAAAAGAATGGACCCCGATATTGCCAGCGAATTTATCGTTATGGCAAGCGAGCTTATGCTCATCAAGAGCAGAATGCTTCTGCCTCACGAGGAGGGTACGGAGAACGACCCGAGGCGTGAGATTGCTGACGCGCTTATGCTCTATCAGCAAGCGAAGCTGGCAGCAAAGGAGCTGAAGCCAAGATACGACGAGTATTCTGGTAGATATATCAAGGGTACCGACGATATTCCTCCCGAAAAGGGTCTGCCGCTTAACCTCAATACCGATCTGCTTATAAAGGCACTCGAGTCGGTGCTCAAGCGTATGAAGGTCGCTGAGTCAGCAAAGACTCCTACCGAGCTGGTTAATCCGCTTATTAAGCACAAGGTGGTATCTGTCGAGGAGAAAATCGACGAGATGTGCGATTTCCTCGAGACTGTCGAGGAAGCCACGCTCTTCACCCTACTCTCCGGCGCCGATTCACGCGCAGAGCTTGTGGCAAGATTCATGGGCGTGCTGGAGCTTATCAAGCTCGGCAGAATAATAATAACCACCGTTACGGTTATCGAGGACGTTGTGGAATACAATGAGAACGGACTCGAGATGAGTCTGAAGCTGAACCGTGACTACGTACCGCCCGAAAACAGTGAGAGCGAATTTGATGCCTCTCCCGAGGAAAACAGCGAAAACGAGGTTGAGAATAATGACTGAAGAAATAACTAAAAATATAAACGCGGACTCGGCGTCTGTTGAGAGCGCAGCTCCTGTCGCAGCGGAAGAGCCCGCACGCGAGGTAATCTTCGAGGAAGCGCTTGAGGCGATACTCTTCGCGGCAGGACACCCTATCTCCTACGCTACGCTCGCTAGAGTCTTTGAGTCCACCCCCTCAAAAATCAAGGAGAACGTAATAGATTACTCTATACAGTACAACAACTCTGATATACCGAGAGGCGTTATCCTGCTTACATATGCTGATTCCTGCCAGCTCTGCACCAAAAAGTATTATCTCAACGAAATACGCGACGCGCTCGGCATCAAGAAAAGCGGTACGCTCTCGACCTCGTCTATGGAGGCGCTGGCTATCGTTGCGTACAATCAGCCTGTAACGAGAGCGTTCGTCGACACTCTCAGACGAGTTGACTCCTCTTATGCTATGAATAATCTCATCGACCGTGGACTCATTGAATCGAAGGGCCGTCTTGACGCCCCCGGCAGACCTATGCTCTACGGTACTACTCCCGATTTCCTGCGCGCATTCGGTCTATCGACCATTGACGCGCTGCCCACTACAGCAGAGGAAATTCAGGCTATGTTCGCAAAAATGAACGGTGAGCAAGCAAGCGAGGAAAGCGTCGATGAGCTACAGATTGCTATGACCGAGGAAGAGCTTGCGGTAAACACTGCTGATAACGAGGAGACAGGAACGGCAGCACCTGATGAAAAGACAGAGTCTGCCATAGACTCGTACGAGGACGAGCAGTCGGCAGAGGACGATATACAGAACGATTAAAGGAGCCATATGCACGGATTTCTGATTGTAATAATTCTCTTAGCTTTAGTGTTATTCATTCTATCCAGGGATGTTTGGGTTAAGGTTAAAAACGGAGAATTCTTGATAATTGAAATCCATTTGCCCATATTGGCTATAATACTGACAAAGAAGAATAAAAAGAAGAACGAAAAGCAAAAAAGGAAGGCAAAAGAGCTTTCTGCCCCGACTTATATTCGGATTATTATAAAAGAGCTGAAAAGGTTTGAAAAATGCGAGGTTGTTATCAATAGAGTAACGCCGCCGCACAAGGCGAATAATTTCAGCTACTCTACCCTGACTAAGCCGTACGGATATCAATCGCTCATTTACGCGGTTATTGCATATCTTGAAACGAAAGTGGAAAAACTGACCTTAAAGGAAAACGCCGTGAGCTTTATTCCCGGCAATTCCATATTTCTCTGTGATATTACCATTAAAGCAAGGCTTTACAGAATTGCATTTGGAGCTTATTGTCTTTATAGAAATATTAACAAGGAAAAGAGGCTTAGTTTTTCTTAATGACAGAAAACAAAATGAGTGATATTATCAAGGCTTCGATGGAGGGTATCAAAAGCTTCACCGATATGGAAACGGTTATTGGCAACGCCATAACCACGCCAAACGGTGTGACTGTTATTCCCGTCTCAAAGGTAGCTATGGGTATTGCTACGGGTGGAATTGATTACGGAAACAGAAAAGAGCGTCACGAGCAGAATTTCGGCGGTGGCGGTGGAACGGGACTTGCTATTACCCCGATTGCATTTCTCACCGTTGGACGTGATGCGGAAATCAATCTTATACACATCAATTCAAGCGGCGCAAATGACGTCGAGAGAATAACGAATCTCATCGAGCATTCGCCCGAAATTATTGAAAAGATAAAAGCGGTGCTGTCATAAATTTCATAGAATATTACTCCTTTTTCGAGGTATGATAAGAAAAAAGGAGTTTGTATGAAAAGACAGGATCATTCGTTTGGTATATTTGCTATTTTTGTGATTTTCCTATTGCTGTTTTCGCTTCTCGGATTATATCCGTCAGCGCAAGGCAAAGGAACTCATTTCAACGTCGGCGCGCGTTCTGCTGTGCTTTACGTGCCGGAAACCAACGCTTTTTTATATTCAAAGAATTCGCGTGAGCGACTTCCTATGGCGAGTACGACAAAGATAATGACGGCGCTTATCGCACTTGAAGAATGCGAGGGTGACGAGCTCGTTAAGGTCGATGACTCGGCAATAGGAGTTGAGGGCTCGTCGGCATACTTACGCAACGGTGATATTCTGACTATGGAAGAACTCACCTATGCTCTGCTCCTGCAAAGCGCTAACGATGCGGCGGTTGCTATTGCTTGCCATATTGCCGATGATGTAGAGAGCTTTGCTAATATTATGAATGAGCGTGCGGAGTCTATGGGACTCACCGATACGCATTTCGAAAATCCGCACGGACTCGATTCTGAGAATCATTATACCACCGCAGAGGACCTTGCAAAAATCGCAAGCGCAGCGCTTGATAACCCAAAATTCAAGGAAATTACCTCTACTTATAAAAAATCGTTTATTACAGAGGAGCGCAGCCGCACGTACGTCAATCACAACAAGCTGCTGGGTATGTACGACGGCTGTATCGGTGTGAAAACCGGTTTTACGAAGAAAAGCGGCAGATGTCTTGTGGGCGCTGCGGAGCGTGAGGGACTCACATTTATTACCGTTACGCTCGATGCACCTAATGACTGGCAGGACCATAAGAATATGCTTGATTACGGATACGACACGCTTGAGAAAATCAGCTTTGCGGAGCCTTATGAATACAAGTATGAGATACCTGTCCTTGACGGTGAGCGTGGTACGCTGCTTGTAGCTAATGAAAATACCGCAAGCCTGATACGAGAGAAGTGTGATTTAGACTTTGAAAGTCACGTGAAGCTCTCGAGATTTGCGGTCGCGCCTATAAGCAAGGGGGATATACTTGGCGAGGTGATATTCACCACCCGCGGTGAAGAATGCGCGAGAGTAGAACTCGTCGCGACGGAAAGCGTTACTAAAAAAGAAAACAAGACAATTTTCGGGAAGATTACTTCCCTGTTCAAATAAAACTTTGGAGATTTCAATGGAAAAGATTAGACTGCAAAAATTCATAGCAGACGCAGGTCTGATGTCAAGACGCGCGGCAGAGGACGAGATAGAGAGAGGCAACGTGTCTGTCAACGGTCACGTAGCTACTATCGGTATGAAGGTAGACCCTGCCGCTGACGTTGTGACATACAAGGGGCGCCGCATAAGATTTGAAAGACGCGAGCATACCTACGTTATGCTCAATAAGCCGAGAGGATATCTCTCCTCTACTACCGATGACAGAGGCAGAAAGTGCGTTACCGACCTGCTTGACGGTGTGAGCGCGAGGGTGTACCCTGTCGGAAGACTCGATATGATTTCCGAGGGTATGATTCTGCTCACAGATGACGGTGAACTCAAGAACCGACTCACGCACCCGAGCCACCAGATAGGCAAGGTGTATCGTGTCAAGGTTGGCGGCACAGTCAGTGAGGAGCAAATGGATATACTCACATCACCGCTCGTTATCGACGGATATAAGATTAAGCCCGTCGAGGTGACCGTCAGCGGTGAGGACGAAAGCGGAACTGTGCTGAAGATGACACTCTTTGAGGGACGCAACAGACAGATAAGAAAGATGTGTGAGCAGGCAGGTCTAACTGTAAAAAGACTCTCCCGTGTGTCTATCGGCAACCTGAAGCTCGACGGTCTGCCCGTCGGAAAATGGAGATACCTCGAGGACTCCGAGGTAGAATATCTTTACAAGGCTACGAGGAACTTGAAAAATGTTTAAGATTACACCTGTACAAAGTAAGGAAGAACAGATAAAGCTCTGTCACCTGTGCGGTGCAGACTACCGCGAAGGCGCGTTCGCCTACGTGATGTTTGACATCGACTCTGGCGATATTATGGGTATGTCGCAATTTGAGATTAGCGAATACGGTTACATATTTGACCTGCGTGAGCCTGACGGTCACGACGATTTCGAAGCGATGTTTATTCTCGGCAGACAGACGATGAACTTCATCGACACCTGCGGTGCGCATAGCTGCTATGCAGATAAGGCGGCTGGCGTGGAAAGACTGCTAAAAGCAATAGGCTTCAAGGAAAACGGAGATAAGCTCTTCTGTGATATGACAGGAATGTTCGACGGACATTGTTCTGGACACGCAGTAAAGCTTGATTAAAATCACAAATTTAGAGTCATACTTCGAAAGAAAGACACTTTGCAAAAATGAGCGAACCGTTTTTTACGGTTCGCTTTTGTATATACCAGCTGTTCTTAATGATACTCACATATTCTATGTGAGTTTTTTTATTTATCCAAAAATTCGTAGATTCTCTGCCAGATTTCCTCGTCCTGTTCGGTAATCTTGTGCCAATCGTATGAGTCGAGGAAGGCTTTGTGCACTTCTTTGTCCTTATGCAAATTTTTCTTTACGCGCTGCTTGTGCGCTTTGAAGAACTCTGCCTTGTACTTCACCGCTTCGGCTGTGTAATTGGGATTGTGACCTCTGTCGGTCAAGGTGATAAACCGGATGTTCGGTTTATCTGCGAGCGACTTACGTAGCTTATAGAAATGGCGCTTGGCAGACACGGTATCGTCGTCGAGCGAATGAATTATCAGCGCCGGAGCTTCGGTTGCGGAAAGAACGTCGGTTGCCGAGCTGGCTACGTACTCGGGGTTTATCTCATGCTCAAGTCTGTAAATCGACGGTCTGAATGGCGCGAGAATGCCAGGTATCACCTGCTTTTGCATATCCTTTAGAGATATGAAGCCTGAAATCGCCACAATACTGCGAAGGTCGGAGTGATAACCGAGAATATTGAGCGCCGAAAAGCCGCCCCAGCTATGACCTACCACCGAAATGGCAGAGCCGTCGTATCCCTTCTCCGCTTTCAGCGAGGAAATGCAGGAGTCAAGGTCGGCAAGCGAGCCCGAAAGTCCCATAATATGCTCGCCGTCAGACTCGGTGCAACCCGTGTGGTCGTAGGAGTAGACGAGATAACCGTGACGGGCTAACATCTCAATCTCCTTCATATACGCTCTGTGGCCGACACCCATACCGTGATCAAAGACGATAAGGCGATCCTTGCCGTAGGAGGAGTAATCATCGTAGTGGTAGAAATAGCCACGAAGAGTGTGACCTTTCTTCGTCTTGAACTCATAGGGAGTGCGCTTTAAGCCTTCAAAATCTTCCGGTGAAAAATAGAAGAGCGAGCCGTCGTCATCGCGGCGGCAAAAGGTGGCTTTTCTATATATTTTTTCAATCTGCTTTGAAATAAACATCGTTTTCTTAATTTTAATCTACTCTGCGTTCTGCAAGAGAGTCCTTATAGGTGTGATAAAATTCCTCGTAGCGTCCCTCGTCGAGAGCGTCACGAATCTTCTGCATAAGCTCATTGTAGAAGTAGAGATTATGCAAAACCGCAAGACGCATACCGAGCGCCTCGCGTGCCTTGAAGAGATGGCGAATATAGGAGCGAGAATAGTTCTTACAAGCGGGGCAGCCGCACTCCTCTGCTATTGGACGGGAGTCCTCTGCGTACTTCTCGTTCAGAAGATTTATCTTACCGCGCCAGGTAAAGAGGTTACCGTGACGGGCGTTACGGCTGGGCATTACGCAGTCGAAGAAATCAACTCCGCAATATACAGCCTCAACGATATTCTGCGGTGTGCCGACGCCCATAAGGTATCTTGGCTTGTCCTCGGGCATATAGGGCTCTACGGTTTCGATAATGTGATACATCATGTCTGCGCTCTCACCAACGGCAAGACCGCCGATAGCGTAGCCGTCACACTCGATCTCGCGAATAGCCTTCATATTCTCTATACGAAGATCCTCGTAAGTACCGCCCTGGTTGATACCAAAGAGCATCTGACTTGGGTTAACAGTTCCCTCCTCTTCATTGAGTCTATCCATCTCCGCGCGGCATCTCTTCAGCCAGCGGATAGTGCGCTCATGCGAGTTCTTGACGTACTGATACGGAGCAGGATTCTCCACGCACTCGTCAAACGCCATGGCAATAGTAGAACCGAGATGCGACTGAATCTGCATTGACTCCTCGGGGCCCATGAATATACGCTTACCGTCCATGTGCGAATTGAAGGTTACGCCCTCCTCTGTAATTTTGCGCAGCTTCGCAAGAGAAAATACCTGGAATCCGCCCGAATCAGTGAGAACAGGTCTATCCCAATTAAAGAACTTGTGAAGTCCGCCCATACGGTAAATAAGATCGTCGCCCGGACGAATATGAAGATGATATGTGTTGGAAAGCTCGACCTGACAGCCGACCTCCTTTAAGTCCATCGTAGAAATACCGCCCTTGATAGCAGCAGACGTTCCTACGTTCATAAAAACGGGGGTTTCGATAGTGCCGTGCACCGTTTCGAATCTTGCACGGCGAGCCTTGCCCTCGGTTTTAAGTAAGGTGAATTTGCCCATTATATTTGCCTTTCACTTAGCCGTAAGGAAAGCAAGCTTATTCCCAACGGCAAATATTTGATGTATTTTTATTTAATTCGCTCAAACTGTCTGTCAAGCTCGGTTTTCGTGAGTCTGTACGCAATAGGTCTGCCGTGAGGGCATACTATAACGTCGGGGAGCGCCAGAACACGCTCTACTATCCATTTGGTAACCGAGGAGTCATAGATTCTGCCACCCTTGATAGCTGCCTTGCAGGCGAGCTGATAGAGCGTCTGCTCACGGCGGATAGCCTCGGTGATCTCGGGATTTCCCCTGCCCTCGATAAGCTCGTCTGTCATCTTGACGAAGAGCGACTCCGCCTCGGTAGCGCTGATAGACGACGGAATTGCGGTGAGATTAACCGATGAAGGCAGTACCTCGTATTCAAAGCCGACAGCTCTCAACTCATCTGCATATTCCTTTGCTGTTTCCAGCTCATCGGGAGTCATTATCACGGTTATCGGAAGCATAAGCGCCTGCGATGCCACACTGCCGTCCTGCTCCGCGGTTTTCTTGAGATCCTCGAAAATAATTCGCTCGTGCGCTGCGTGCTTGTCTATAACGAGAAGCGCGCCATCGTATTCCACGAGAATGTAGCAGTTAAATGCCTCACCGATAATCTTGTAGTCAAGAGAGGGGGCTTCCTCAATTATTTCTACCTTTGGCGCAGGAGGAGGCGTAGGCGCCGGAGTGTAATCAGCCTTTGGAGCTGCTTTCCTATATCTTTCAAGAAGCTCAACAGAGCTTTTAGGAGTAAAGGTTTCCGTCTTCTTCTCACCGAAGCTCGCTCCGCTCGCAACCTTGAGCGGTGCGTTATAATCAGGACGCGTTGAAAACGGTGCTTGCCTAGGCGATGCCGATTGTGTAGGCGTTACCTCTACCCTGATAGGTGCGGCAAAGGAAATCTGCTCACCCTTGGTGTCTGCTCCTACAGGAACGAATGCGCTCTCATAGTTGCGCTCACTCTTCTTCTGCGGAAGGGCTAGCTCGGGGCGGTATTCGTGCTCCTCGATAGCGCGCTTGACTGTATAGTAAACCGCCTCGAAAACCGGCTGCTCGCTCGCAAACTTGACCTCAAGCTTCGCAGGGTGAACGTTTACGTCAACCATACCGGGATTCATATCCAAAAACAGAACGCAGGTGGGAAACGCCTCGTGCGCAATATACGAGGTGTACGCCTTCTCAATAGCCGCCATAGCGGTAAGGCTCTTGACGTATCTGCCGTTGATAAAGACGTTCTGATAATTTCTATTCTTTCTGACGTTGTCACTTCTGCCGATATAACCGTGAACGTGAATGCCGTTGGCAGTTCCGTCCGCCTCGATAAGCTTCGAGGAGAAGTCCTTGCCGTATACGGCATATATAGTGTCCAGAAGATTCTTATTGCCCGGAGTCTTGAAGCGCTCCTCACCGTCGACGAGAAGCTGAATGGATATGTCAGGGCGAGAGAGCGCAACCTTCTCAACGAGCGCAGCGCAGTTCATAGCCTCTGTGGAGTCCTTCTTCAAAAACTTGCGACGCGCGGGAACGTTGTAGAAGAGATTTTCCACAACGACGGTAGTACCGTCAGCGCAGCCGACCTCGGAGATGTCGATTATTCTGCCGCCCTCAGAGGTGAGCATAGAGCCCGTCTCTGCCGTAGCGGTCTTGGTGATAATAGTTACCATCGAAACCGAGGATATAGCCGCAAGCGCCTCGCCTCTGAAGCCGAGAGTGGATATTCCCTCAAGGTCCTCGCGGCGCTGAATTTTACTCGTAGCGTGGCGCTTCAGCGATACGGGCAGATCCTCTGCCTCCATACCGCAGCCGTTGTCGCTCACGCGAATGAGCGCAACTCCACCACGTTTAATCTCCGCAACTATCGTAGTTGCGCCCGAGTCTATTGAATTCTCTATGAGCTCCTTCATAACTGAGGAAGGTCTTTCAACTACCTCGCCTGCGGCTATAAGGTTGGCTATTTCAAAATCAAGTACGTTTATTTTTCCCATATTGCATCCTTAGGAAAGAATTTTTTTAAGCTCAAAGAGCAGATTCATCGCCTCAATAGGCGTCATTGTATTGATATCTGCCGCACGTATTCTGTCAGCTGCCTCTGTATCCTGCGAGTTGACGATGCTCGAGAAGAGGTCGGGAGCTGTGTCACTCACGGCTCTCGGGGTTCTCTCCTTGATACTGCCGCTCTCAATGCCCTCGAGTATTTCTCTCGCGCGCTTAACCACCTCTGTGGGAATGCCCGCAAGCTTGGCAACCTCAATACCGTAGGAATCGTCAGTGCCTCCTCTGACAATTTTACGAAGGAAGGTGATAGAATCGCCCTTCTTCTTTGCGGCAATATTATAATTCACGATACCGGGGAATGAATCCTCCATATCGGTGAGCTCGTGATAGTGGGTAGCAAAGAGCGTCTTTGCGCCAATCTTCTTCGAGTAGGTATACTCAACCACAGCGCGCGCGATAGACATACCGTCGTAGGTGCTGGTACCTCTGCCAACCTCGTCGTAAATGATGAGTGAGCGACCGGTCGCATTTTTGAGAATTGTCGCAACCTCGTTCATCTCCAGCATAAAGGTGGACTGTCCCGATGCAAGATCATCTGACGCGCCAACTCTGGTGAATACCTTGTCCACTATGCCGATTTTCGCCTCTCTCGCGGGAACGAACGAGCCGATCTGCGCCATAACGGTGATTATCGCAACCTGGCGCATATATGTAGATTTACCCGCCATATTAGGACCGGTGATTATCATAATCTTGTTAGATGAGGTGTCAAGCGTCGTGTCGTTAGGAACGAAGTAGGTATCCTTTACAAACTTCTCAACGACAGGGTGACGGCCGTCAACTATCTTGATGTCTGTCGAGAGGTCAACCTCGGGGCAAACGTAATTATTCTTGCCTGCGACCTCGGCAAAGGAACGGTAAACGTCAATCTCCGCGATAAGCGAAGCCGCCTTACGAAGTCTTTCCCTATTCTCCGAAATGAAGGAGCAAAGGCTATCGAATATCTCATATTCGAGCGCGGTGAGCTTCTCGTCTGCCGAGAAGATGGTGCTCTCCATCTCCTTTAACTCCTGGGTTATGTAACGCTCGCAGTTGGCAAGCGTCTGCTTTCTGACAAATCTGTCGGGGACCTGGTCGATAAAGGACTTGGATACCTCTATAAAATAGCCGAATACTCGGTTGTAATCCACCTTGAGCGTCTTGATGCCCGTGGCTTCCTTCTCACGCTGCTCAATAGACGCCATAATATCGGTGCCGCCGTTCTTGATAGAACGGTAATAGTCAATGTCAACGTCGAAGCCGTCCTTAATCATTCCGCCCTCACGAACAGTGAGCGGAGGCTTCTCGGCAATAGCGCGGTCGAGAAGGTCGAATATATCGTCGAGCGTATCCATCTCACGCGCGATCAACTTAAACGTATTCGACGGAAGCGTAGAAATCAGAGCTTTAATTTCAGGCAGTTTCCTGATGCTCTCTGAAATCGCCTGCAAATCTCTGGCGTTTGCAGTGCCGTACACCGCCTTTGCAGTAAGGCGCTCGATGTCGAGCATCGAGGACAGAAGCTCTCCAAGAGTGTCACGCGAGCGACGGTCTGATAGCAGGTCGGATACGGCAGCTTGTCTATGCGAAATTCTGACAGGGTCGATAAGAGGACGAAGCACCCAGGAGCGAAGAAGTCTCGCGCCCATAGCGCTCTTGGTCTTGTCGAGAACCCATAGGAGCGAGCCGCGTTTCTCTTTCGAGCGCATGGACTCAATAAGCTCAAGATTTCTTATCGTGTTAATATCAAGCTCGAGGTACTGACCTCTCGTATATACGTTAATACCTTTGGTAAAGGTGATTTCGGTCTTTTGCGTTTCCTCAACGTATGCAAGAAGTGCGCCGACCGCAAGAAGCATCTCGGTTTCAGTAAGCTTCGCAGAATCGTCGCCAAAGCTTGAGGTAACAAGCGCTTTCGCTCTCTCATAGGCGAAGATGCGCTGCATCTTGTCGGTTATAAGCGTACGGAAGCGCTCTGTGGCAAAGGCGGCTATCTCTGATACCTCTGCTGCGGGTCTATTAAATATAATTTCTGCCGGCTGATACGCGCCTATCTCGTTCTTTATAAGTGTGAGAAAATCCTCACCCGAAACGTAGGTGGAGGACACCTCACCCGTTGAGATATCAATAGAGGCAATTCCTGCCGCAGCGCCCGAAAGGCATATAGACATAAGATAATTATTCTTGCCCTCGGAGAGCAACGAGGCGTCGGTAACCGTACCGGGAGTTACAACTCTCGTTACCTCACGCTTAACAAGACCTGCCGATTCCTTCGGGTCGCTGACCTGCTCGCATATCGCTACCTTGATTCCTCTCTCGACGAGTCTGCCGACGTAGACGTCTGCCTTGTGGAAAGGCACGCCGCACATAGCAGCGCGCTTACCCGAGCCGCAATCTCTGCCTGTCAAGGTAAGCTCAAGCTCTCTAGATGCAATTATAGCGTCCTCGAAAAAGCACTCGTAAAAGTCGCCAAGACGGTACATAAGGATAAAGTCCTCGTACTGCTCCTTGACCTCTAAATATTGCTTCATCATAGGCGTGACGGTGGTCACTTCGCTTCTCTTCTCTATCGTTTCTGCCATACGGCAAATACCCCGCTGTTCTTGAAATTATTGTATTGAAGATTAGTGGGAGCCCTTACAGGTGGAGCAGTCGTGCGTGCAATCAGAGGGGCGCTCACCCGTGATGCAGAACTTAATCTCGGCATTTACGTCTGCCATAAGAGCGTTCATATCTGCCTGCGCCTTGGCAAACTTGATATAGCTCTCATTCTTCGAAATCTCACCCGAAAGCTCCTCAATTCTCGCCTTGAGGTCAGCAATTGCCTTAGCATCTGCCTCATCGGGATTCTTCGAGAACTCCTGGCCGAGAAGAATTCTCTCGGTCTCGTATTCACTCATCTTTGCCTGAAGCTCGGCATCGGTCTGGAACTCAGCCTTTGCCGCCTCAAGATTCTTTATTTCATCACTCTTCGCGATCTCCTCGCCAAGAGCGTGCGCAAGCTCAATAATCTTAGTCATTTTGTTTTTCCTCACTTTTTATTTATTTTCCGCCGTGCCAAGCAAATGGAACGGACAGGCTTTTTCTATTTTCACGTTTATAAAATCTCCGACATTTACGCATTCTGCCTCGAAATTTACCAGCTTATTTGATAAAGTTCTGCCGGAGTATATAGTCTTGCCGCCTCGAAGCTCATACGAATCAACGAGCACGCGAGCTGTGGTATTCTCATATGGAATATTGCGTTCAAGCGAAATTTTATCCTGCACGGCAAGGAGTCTTGCCATGCGCTCGTCCATCACTTCCCTAGGCACGAAGCTATCGAGCTTTGCCGCGTGAGTTCCCTCTCGCTTCGAGTAAAGGAATGCGTAGACCATATCAAATCTCACGCTCTCGAGGACGTCCAGCGTCTCGAGAAAGTCCTCCTCACTCTCGCCCGGAAAGCCAACTATAATATCTGTGGAAAGCGCAATATTCGGAACTGCCGCCCGCAGTTTTCTCGCTACCTCGAGATACTTCTCTTTAGTGTAGGTACGATTCATAGCCGATAGCACCGCACTGCTGCCCGATTGAAGCGGCAGGTGGAAGTATGGCGCTATTTTCGGTGTGTATCTCGCCATAACCTCTATAAGCGCATCGGTCGTATCCTTCGGGTGACTCGTCATAAATCTTATGATGAAATCACCGTCTAACTCTGCTATCCTAGAAAGAAGCTCGGCAAAGGTTAAATCGGATTTGTAGGAATTCACGTTCTGCCCTAACAGCGTAATTTCCTTAACCCCCGACTCAACAAGCTCACGGCATTCGGCAAGAACCGCAGCGCTATCACGGCTTCTCTCACGACCTCTGACGTAAGGCACGATGCAATACGAGCAGAAATTGTTACAGCCGTACATTATTGATACCCATGCGCGATGTCCCTCTCGTCTGACAGATGGAGCATCCTCGTAAATGTCGCCCTCGTCTGTGCCGAAGATAAAGCTGCGCTTACCGTCCTCGAGCTTTCTATAGACAAGCTCGGGTATGCGGTGAAGCATATTCGGCTCAAGGGTGAAGCTGACGTAATGAAAATCACGCTTTATCAGCTCTGCCCTATGCGGTTCTGCCGCCATACAGCCGATAACACCGATGATAAGCTCGGGCTTAGCCTTCTTTAGCGCCTTGAAGCGTCCAAGCATTGAGAGCGCCTTTTCCTCAGCGTGCTGACGAATAGCGCAGGTATTTACTATTATAAGGTCTGCTTCCTCCGCCGTATCGGTGGGAATGTATCCCATAGCCGTAGCATAGCCAAGAGCAACCTCAGAGTCCCTCTCGTTCTGCTGACAGCCGAAGGTAACCGCGAAGGCACGCGGTGTCTTTCCCTCGTTTAGTTTATTAACAAGGGAGATATATTCCATTGTTTTCGTATCGCTTATGCTGTGTATCATATTCTCCCTTTCATTAGTTTATTTTCTCATAGCCTCCGCTATACGCTCGGGCGAAAGATCTACGAAGTCGTAGAGGTCGCAAATGCTCTCGGGCGAAGCGAAGCTATCATCTATCGCAAGAATGCGATAATCGGTATTTTTCAGCGCGCCGAGCGAACGAAGCGTATCTCCGCATATTTCAGCAGCGCCACCGTTTTTGATGCCCTCCTCGACGTAGAGAACACGCTGAGATTTTAGAATAATATCGGCAATTTTCTTTGCCGTGCGGTCATAGGGCTTTATAGTTTCAATTAAAATTATACCCGCATTCACACCCTCGGCCGCAAGAATCTCAACAGCCCTTATAACGTTGGTCAAAATACTGCCGTAGGTGATGAAAATATTTTCCGGTGGGTTATTGACGTCAAAATTGAGTGACACTCTGCAAAGCGGATCACTCGATAACGAAGCAAATCTAGAAAGGCTCTCGGTATTCTCCGAGGCGTTCGGGTATCTGATAGCAACCGGACCGCTAAGGTCTGCCGCAAAGCGAATATCCGAAATAAGCGACTCGTAGCTCGCGGGAGCGAGCAAGGTCATATTCGGTATATGCGAAATAAAGGACACGTCAAATATACCGTGATGCGTAGCCCCGTCAGATACCGCCAATCCTGCCCTGTCTATCATTATCTTCACGGGAAGATTCTGCAATGCTATATCGTGAAGCAGACTATCATAGCCGCGTTGCAGGAAGGTAGAATATATTGCTGCAAACGGAACAAGACCGCCCGCGGCAAGTCCTGCCGAGAAGGTCAAGGCGTGCGCCTCCGCTATACCAACGTCAAAGTAACGCTCGGGATATTTTTCACCGAATCGGTTAAGTCCTGTTCCGATGCCCATGGCGGCAGTGACTGCTACTATACGCTTGTCACTATCCGCGAGATTTATCAGCTCGTTGGCAAATACACTGTGATACGTGCTTGATTTATCAGTCTTATATACACTATGATAGTCGTCGGGCGAATTCTCCGCAGGGGAATATCCAAGTCCCTTGACAGTCTTGAGATGCACGACACAGGTCTTGCCCGTCGCCTTAGCCTTAGAGAGCGCTTTAACCACCTTATCATAGTCGTTGCCGTTTATCGGACCGATATAATAAAGACCAAGCTCCTCAAAATAGTTGGGCTTATATACAAATGATTTAATTTTATTCTTTAACGCCTTGGTAAATCGCGCTAGCGTCTTACCACCCGGAATTCTGCCAAATAAGCTCTTGGTGCGGCTCTTAAGGCTCAAATATCCGCGCGAAATTCTGACGCCGGCAAGATATCTTGCAAACGCGCCCTTATTCGAGGAAATCGACATACCGTTCTCGTTGAGAATAATAACGAGAGGCAATTTCGGCTTTGAATTATTGAGCGCCTCATGCACCATACCACCCGTGTAAGCTCCGTCACCTATCACGCATACCGTGTGGCATTTCCTGCCAGCAAGGGCATCTGCCTCGGCAAAGCCGAGAGCCGCTGAAACGGAGGTCGAGGAATGACCGGAGCTGAAGGGATCGTGCTCGCTCTCGCGGCGAAGCGTGAAGCCCGAAAGACCGCCCGGTGTGCGAAGATTATCGAAATTGCCCTTTCTGCCCGTAAGCATCCTATGCACGTAGGACTGGTGACCGACGTCGAAAATTATATGATCACTAGGTGAATCAAAAACCGTGTGAATTGCTAGCGTAAGCTCAACCGCGCCAAGATTAGATGCGAGGTGACCGCCTTTTTTCTCAACCTTTTCAATAAGAAATTCTCTTATTTCAGACGCAAGCGCAGGAATATCGGATTTATTCAACTTCTTTAGATCGGACGGCGAATTTATGCCGTCAAGAAATCTATAACTCATCAGGCTCCTCTCTAGTATGCTCGGCTCTCGGAGATTTACCGACTATCTTCACGTAGGCACGATAAAATGCCGAATAGTCACCAAAGCCGACCTTGTAAGCAGCGCTCTGCGCGGTCTCACCCGAGGCAATAAGCTGCTTCGCATACATTATACGCTTGTGGTTGATGTAAGAATGCACGGAAATGCCACTATATTTTTTGAAAGCGCGGCAAAGATGATACTTGCTGACGAAAAATCGTCTGGCAAGCTTTTCAAGGCTCACGTTCTTTTCAATATTATTGTTAAGATAGCGAATAACTCTTGCGCCGAGCTCATCATCAGTAAACGTCATCTTCTCACCCGATGCAGCGGAGAGTAGGATAATTATCTCGGAAAGCAGCGCGCGGATATACGCTTTCATCTCGGGTGCGGGAAGGCTCGCAGCAGACTCGAATCTATCGAACGTCGAGATCAGCGACTCCGAAACCGCATCAGGCGCGAAATATCTACCGTTCTCTTCGCTGGATATAAGACGGTCAAGCATAAGAATAGCGTCATCGGAAAGCGCGTTTCTCGAAAAATGCAAAACGTACGACTCATAACCGGCAGAATCATCCGCGCAAACGCTGTGGTAAGTAAGCGGACGTGAGAGAACGAGAGCTCGTTTTTTCATCAGAAATTCACTGCCCTCAACTATATATTTACCCGATCCGCGTATTACGTACATTATCTCATAGCATTCGTGACAGTGCTTTATCTCAGAGCGCGCGTCGCCCGACAAAGAGCCTATGCTTATTTCGTCGGATTTTAACGTAACCGTATTCATTCGAGCTGCTCCCTTCAATAATTTTACTGCACAAAATGCCAATTTATATTTTATCACAACACAGCAATTTTTGCAAGCATTTTATAATTAAATTTATAAATATTTAATGCGGGCGATATTTTAGTGCGCATATTGCAAAAATTTGCATAAAAAAAGCCGAGGGTTTCCTCGGCTTTTTGAAATATATTAATTTTCGTAAGGCGCTTTCGCTGCCTCGGGAAGCGCATATGTATAATTTACACCAACTCCACCGGGAGCATAAGCTGCATGATCATCCATTACGTTTACGCAGAAATAGTCGTAGCTATCAAGGCTATCATTCCAGGTAAGGTCATACCAGTACCACTGACCTTCGCTTATCTCTACCATATTCCATGCGTGAGCTCCGCCGTTTGCCTGACCTGCAACGAAGATGCAATCAATGTCGCAGTAATTGAGGAGAAGCTGGAAGGTCTTGGCGTAAGACTCACAAACGCCCTCACCGTTGAGCATAACACCGATGATATTGTGAGCCCAATCCTCGTCAGAGGGGGTTACACCGTCGGAAAGATATGCATACTCCGCAGCGTCCATAATGAGATCGTGTAAAATGTAAGTAATCTCATAAGCGTCGGTCTCACCGTCAAGGCTCTCAACGTACGTTTTGATTTCCGCATATATAGCGTTGTTATATTCCTGACGAGCAGAAGCTGTGCCGTATTCCTCATCAACTATGAGAGTTATATAGCCTCTGGAGCCATCCTCGCTTGTAGCATAGGTAACCTGCTTTGAAATCCAATAATAAAGAGGATGGTCGGTTGTATATGCGTTCCAAGCGGAAAGAGCCTGCTCCTCATTCAATCCATTGTCGGCAAATTCAATTTCTGCCGCATAATAAGTGTCGATTCCGCCAACTTTCTTGATTTCAGCATCCTTGTCAGAAACGTGGAACGCATCTGCTACGGCATCAATTTCCTTGTAAAACGCCTGCATTGCAGCACCGTTTTCAAGAGCCGCAAGAGAGTTGTATGCGTAGTCACCGTCGTACATATTATAGTCGACGTAAGCGTCGAATCCCTCGGGATAAATAGTGCTGGGCTTAACGGTTATTTCACCGCAAACAGAGCATTTTTTGCCCTCTGTCTTGCCGGGAGTTTTATCGGTAACAGGAACAGCAGGAATGATTTCCTCTTTATGACCAAGCGCGGGAATTGCAGCAGCGCCTTCAATTGAAGCACCGCATTCCGAGCACATAACACCTGCCTCGTGTCCGGGCTCGGTACAATTGGGCTCGGCAGCCTCTACGTCCTTGGGGGTATGCTCAAGCTTTGCTATCGGACGGGTCGCAGGCTCGAAGCAAATAGTGCAATATGCTTCCTCCTCGCCTTCCTCTGCACAGGTGGGTTCAACTATTACTTCCCACTCGTCATAAGTGCAGGTGTGCGTACCAAGAGCATCGCTAATAGCGTCCTTGATTATCTGGTCGATCATTGACTCGACGTCGATTCCGGTATACTCCATAATCACGTCGCAGGATGCAAGCATCGTGCAAAGAAGCACACATAAGATCAAAGCTAAAATCTTAATTTTTTTCATAATTATAAATTCCTTCCTAAAATTTACAATATCATTATAACATATATAGCAATATTTGTCAATTAAGAAAAATAAAGAATAAGATAATTAATTCAATTAATATGTACAAATTGCACAAACGTGATCGTGTCTTCCCTTGCATATTTGCGGTAACTATGTGTCAAACGGTTCGCTTTCAGAATAGCAAAAGGGCTGACCGCTCGGTCAGCCCTAGTTTGTTTACTATGCAGTTTAATTATTTAATTCCGAAGAGCTTCTTGAAGAAGTTGACTATTGCAAGCCATATTCTCTGGAAGAAGTTAAGCTCCTCCTTGGGCTCTTCATCGGCGGGAACGTCGGGCTCGTCGGGAAGCTCGGGTTCCTCGGGATTCTCGGGTACGGGAAGCTTATCGCCCTCTGTTGCTCCACAGGTCTTACAGGTCTTGGGAGCTTCGGTGGTAGCCTCTGCAAAGTCGTGGCCAAGTGCGTCTACGCTTTCCTGAGCTACGAGAACCTCGTTACATACGGAGCAATGCTTACCTTCGGTCTTTCCTGCTTCGGTGCAAGTGGGAGCTACAGCTGCGTCAACAACCTCGGTGTGTCCAAGCGCTGCTACGGTAGTCTGCGCAACGATGACCTCGTTACATACGGAACAGTGCTTTCCTTCGGTCTTTCCTGCTTCGGTACAGGTGGGAGCTACGGCTGCGTCAACAACCTCGGTGTGTCCAAGTGCTGCTACGGTAGTCTGCGCAAC